>DATGGI010000071.1:0-7046 GCA_035308545.1 Usitatibacter sp. | reverse complement strand
GTCTTCTTGATGGACTTGAGGAACTGCTTCGGGATGATCGCGTCCGTGTCGACGTTGGCGCGGTCGAGCGGCGCCACGAGGCCCGTGTGGATGGTGAACTTGTCCATGACGCAATTATAAGGCGTCCGTGTCGGCGCCCGGAGCGCCGGTAGCGTTCACGTAGATGCCTTGACAGGCATATACTAATATTGGTATATTCCCGTCATGGAATATTCATTCGCCGCACTCGCAGAGCCCAATCGACGGGCAATCCTCGGCCTCCTGCTGTCCTCGGAGCGATCCGTGGGGGAAATCGAACGGAAGCTCAAACTTTCGCAGCCTTCGGTGTCGAAACACCTGAGGGTGCTGCGCGAGGCCGGATTCGTGGAAGCGCGCATCGAAGCGCAGCGGCGGCTCTACCGGTTGAGGCCGGAACCCTTGTTGGAGCTCGAGGAATGGCTCGCGCCTTTCCGCAGGCTCTGGACGAAGCACCTGGATGCCCTCGAGCGGCACCTGGATTCACCGAAAGGAAGGAAGCGATGAACGCACGCGATCGATACCAGCCGGGCCCCGCCGCGGGCGCCGAAGTGCAGAAGAACGGCGACAAGTGGACCCTCGTCGTCACCCGTGAGCTGCGCCACCCGCCCGCGAAGGTGTGGGAAGCGCTCACCGAACCCGAGGAACTTCGCGAATGGTCTCCGTTCGACGCGGACCGCAATCTCGGCACGGCCGGCGCTATGGTGAAACTCACGACCTTCGGGGCGCCGGGCCCCCACGTCACGGAAACTCGCGTCACGCGCGCCGATGCACCCAAGGTCCTCGAATACAGCTGGGGCGGCGCGGACATGCGCTGGGAGCTCGAGCCCACCGGCGACAACGGCACGCGCCTCACGCTCTGGCACAACATCGACCAACGGTTCATCTCGATGGGCGCCGCGGGCTGGCACATCTGCCTCGACGTGCTCGCCGCATTCCTCGCGGACCAGCCGATCGGCCGCACCGCCGGGCCGGACCTCATGAAGTGGGAGGGCTGGCAACGGCTGAACGCCGAATACGCGAAGTACTTCGGAAGCACGCCATGAATTTATAATGGCGCGAGGGGGAAGAATAATGAAAACGATCCGCGCCGCAGCAGCCTTGTCCATCGCTGTCGCCACGACGGCGTTCGCCGCTGGAGTGCCTCCACCGAGCGAGCTGCCGGAAGGCGTCAAGCGATGGACGCTCGACAAGACCGTGCTGGACGCGCTCGTCAAGACGCCGGACAACACGCAGGCGACGATCGCCGAGCTGCGCAAGCTCTCCGATGCCGGAAATCCGCAAGCCATGGCCGTGCTCGCGCACTATCGATACAAGGGCTTCGGCATGGCGAAGGACGAGGCCACCGGATGCCAGGATTCGATGAAGGCCTTCAAGGAAGGCGCGCCCAACGCGGTGGTGATCGTCGCGCCCTGCCTGTGGGATGGCCGGGGCACGGGCCCGAAAGGAGCGCAGTCGCAAGCAGCCTACAAGATGCTCTCCGATACCTGGGAGAACTACCGGTATCGCGACGCGCTCACGCTCATGGGCCAGGCGCAGAGCATGGGCCTCGGGACGCCGGAAGATCCGCGCGCCGCGGAACGCACCCTGCGAATGGCGACGCAATACGGCGACGGCAAGGCGGCCTATCTCCTCGCCAAGCTCTACGAGCACGGACAAGCCGGCACGCGTACGCCCGCGGAAATCCTGTGGCTCTATCGCGAGGGCGCGTTGCTTGGCGACCCGTCGGCGCAGGTCGAGATTGCCCGGCGCCTGCGAAACGATCCCGCGACGATCCAGGAGGCCTACGCCTGGGCCAGCAAGGCCGAAGCCAATGGCGATCCCAACGGCTTCAAGATGAGGTTTGAAATCGAAGGCAAGTTGAAAGCGGGCGGCGTTGCCATCGACAAGCAAGCTCTCCGCAAGATCAACGACGAATCCTTCCAGGTGACGCTCGCGCCGATCAAACTTCCCTGAATCGTTCATGTCGAAGGAGGCATGAACGATCACATCATCGTCCGCGACCTGTCCCACCCGCCCGAAGCTGTCTGGAAAGCGCTCGTCGACCCGAAGCGATTGCATGAATGGGCTCCGTTCGACGCGGACCAGGGGCTCGATACCGAGGGCACGCTGAATCTCATCCCCGTGGGAGCGCCGCCGGAGCGCCTGCGCGAGACTCAGGTCATTCGCGCCGAAGAGCCGCGATTGCTCGAGTACAGCTCGGCCGGCGCGCACATGCGCTGGAAGCTCGATCTGCTCGACAACGGGGGCACCCAGTTGACCCTCGTCTCAACGGGCGAGGACCACTGGGACATCTCGCTCGACGCGCTCGCCGCGTACCTCGACGGGCACCCTTACGCGCGCCAGGACGTCCTGCGAATGTCCACGAAGTGACCGGCGATCGCCGCCGCGGCCGCCATCTCGGGGCTCACGAGGTGCGTGCGTCCACCGGCTCCCTGACGTCCTTCGAAATTCCGGTTCGAGGTTGAAGCGCAACGCTCGCCCGCCGAGAGCTTGTCGTCGTTCATGCCGAGGCACATCGAGCAGCCCGCGTCGCGCCACTCGAAGCCCGAGTCCTTGAAGATGCGATCCAGGCCTTCCTTCTCGGCTTGAGCCTTCACGAGGCCCGAACCCGGCACGACGAGCGCCAATTTCACGTTGCCCGCCACGCGCCGCCCGCGGACGACTTTCGCCGCCGCGCGGAGATCCTCGATGCGCGAATTCGTGCACGAGCCGATGAAGATCTTGTCCACGCGGATGTCGGTCATCGGCGTGTTGGGCGTGAGGCCCATGTAGGTGAGCGCCCGTTCGATGGCCTCGCGCTTCACCGGATCCTTCTCGCGATCCGGATCGGGCACGCGGTCCTCGATCGAGACGACCATCTCCGGTGAGGTGCCCCACGTGACCTGCGGTTTCAGCGTCGCGGCGTCGAGCTCGACCACCTTGTCGAACTTCGCGCCCGCGTCGGAGACGAGCGTTCTCCAGTACGCAGCCGCCTTGTCGAACATCTCGCCCTGGGGCGCAAAGGGCCGCCCACGGAGGTAGTCGATCGTCTTTTCATCGACGGCCACCATCCCGGCTCTCGCGCCGGCCTCGATCGCCATGTTGCAGACCGTCATGCGGCCTTCCATCGAGAGCGAGCGCACCGTCGAGCCGCCGAACTCGATCGCGTAGCCCGTGCCGCCCGCGGTGCCGATCTTTCCGATGATCGCAAGCACGAGATCCTTCGCGGTCACGCCCAGGGGAAGCGCGCCTTCGCAACGCACGAGCATGGATCTGGATTTCTTCTGCACGAGGCACTGCGTGGCGAGGACGTGCTCGACCTCGCTCGTGCCGATGCCGAACGCGAGCGCCGCGAAAGCGCCGTGCGTGCTCGTGTGCGAATCGCCGCACACCACCGTCATGCCCGGCAGCGTCGCGCCCTGCTCCGGCCCGATCACGTGCACGATGCCCTGCCGGTGGTCCTTCATCCCGAAATAGGTCTTCACGTGGAACTTGCCGACGTTGTCGTCGAGCGTATCCACCTGGAGCCTGGAGATCGGATCGGCGATGCCCTGTTCGCGATGGGCCGTGGGGACGTTGTGGTCCGCGGTGGCCACGACCGACTCGATGCGCCACGGCTTGCGATGCGCGGCTTCCAGCCCCTCGAACGCCTGGGGACTGGTCACCTCGTGAACGAGGTGGCGATCGATGTAGAGGGTTCCCGTTCCGTCGGCTTCTTCGCGGACGAGGTGGGAGGACCAGAGTTTCTCGTAGAGCGTCTGCGCCATGCCCCCGATTATAGGGGCTTGGGACGCGAGCGCTGCCGTGCGCGAACCAGGAGCCGCGCGCGCTCCAGCTGCCTCCAGCCCACGACCTTCCTCTTGCGCGTCTGCGGCTTGATCGGTTCGGCCATTGAACGCTCCCCGGGGGTTAAGTTGCGACTATGCGCCCGTTCCGCGAAGCGCGCAGGTGCTACTCTATAGCCATGCCCAAACCCAACTATTCGTTCGCCAAGCGCCAGCGCGAGCTCGCCAAGAAGCAGAAGAAGGAAGCCAAGCAGAAGGAACGCGAGGCCGCCAAGGCGCCCGCCGCCGATTCCGCTCCCGCCGACCCGAAACCGCCCGAAGGAGGGCAATCGGGCGTATAATGGCGTTGCAGGATCATCAAGCAGTGAAGTTTCAGTACTCCCCTCCTACGCGCCATCCCGGCGTTTCAGCGGCAGTCAATTCCCTTCCTTGATCTTCGTGACCCGTTTCCGGAGTCGGGTTCGCTCCGGTCCATTCGAAATTAAGGAAGTGAAAATGAGCAAAGGCACCGTGAAGTGGTTCAATGACCAGAAGGGGTTTGGATTCATCACGCCGGAAGGCGGCGGGAAGGATCTGTTCGCGCACCACACCGAGATCCAGATGGGCGGCTTCAAGTCGCTCAAAGAAGGCCAGGTCGTGGAGTTCGACGAGACGCAAGGCGCCAAGGGACCGGCCGCCGCTCGCATCCGTCCTGTCTAGTCTTAAGCGGTGAAAGTGAAAGGCCCGGGAGACCGGGCCTTTTTTTGTCGTCCGCCGGTCGCTGTATAATCCCCGGCGCAGGATCGTCAAGCAGTCGGTGACCATGAGTCGGCCGTCAATTCCCCTACTTGATCGTTCGTGACCCCGTTTCCGGGTCGGGTTTCGCCCGGAGATTTATGAAAGGAATTTGGAATGGCCCAAGGCACCGTGAAATGGTTCAACGACGCGAAAGGCTTCGGCTTCATCACCCCCTCGGACGGCGGCAAGGACCTCTTTGCCCACCACACCGAGATCCAGGGCAGCGGCTTCAAGTCGCTGAAAGAAGGCCAGAAGGTGGAGTACGAGCCGATCCAGGGTCAAAAAGGCCCGGCGGCTTCGAAAATCCGCCCGATCTAGCGTCTTGCTTGTCATCCCGGCCGCTGGATGAGTTGATGTCATCCCGGCCGCTGCTGTTGCAGCGATGAGCCGGGACCCCAGTCTCAAAAAAACGCCCGGTTTCCCGGGCGTTTTTCATCGCTGCGCATACTTCCGAGCCGTCGCAAGCTCGGGGCGCACGGTGTCGGCATCCTTCGTGAGCGCGACCAGCTTCTTGTAGTACAGCGCCGCATTCACGCGGTCGCCCGCCATGTCCGCCGCGAGCGCCGAGCCCGCGTAGTTGCGATAGCGGTTGGGCTCGCGCTTCTGCGAGGCCTGGAACTCGGCGAGCGCCGCCTCGGGCTTCTTCAGCTGGATGAGCATCTCGCCCAGCAGCTCGCGCGCGGGAACGACGCGGCCCGGCGTGACGATGTGCTTCTCGTTACGATCCTCGAGATCGGCCGCGCCTCGCATGAGCCTGAGCGCGTCATCCGGCTTGCCCTCGGCGAGCGCGATCCATCCCGCGGCCGATAGCTGCTGGATCTCGACCTCGGTCGCCCAGTAGGTGTTCTTCGCCTCGGCGAGCGCGTGGTAGAAGTCCCCGAGCCGCTCGGCATCCCTGCGCGCCGAGATGGTATCGCCGCTACGCGCGGCGCCCAGCGCCCGCGAGTAGTACGTGATGGCCTCGACGAACGGATAGTTGCTGCCCTGCGGCTGAAGCTTCATCGCCGCATTCCAGTCGCCGCGCTCGAGCGCATAGCGCGCCGGCATCGCAGCCCTGGCGTACGGCGCGATGAAGCGCGGGCTGGCTCCGGGGACCGACAATGCATCCTCCATGTCGCGGCGAGCCTGGACGTCACGGCCCAACTGCAACTCGGCGTAGATCATGTAGTCGGCAGCGTGATAGGCCTCGTCGATGTCGCCGGCTGCGCGCGCCACCTTCGCCGAACGCGCGTTGGTCGCCACCGATTCTTCCCACGCTCCCACGCGCGTGAAGATGTGCGAGGGCATGTGCAGCGCATGCGGGGCGGCGGGCGCGATCGCCGCGTAGCGCCGCGCGGCCACGAGTCCCTGCTCAGCGAGCGGCGGCGCATCGTAGCTATGGATGAGGTAGTGCGCGACACCCGGATGGTCCGGATACTTCGCGAATTCCACCTCGAGTATCGCGGCCGCCTTGCGGTACGCCGAGTAGCTCTGGTCGCCCTGGGACTGCGTGCCCGCGAGGTAGAGCGCGTTGAAGATCTGCGCCTCGTCGTCGTTGGGATAGTGGGCGGCAAGCGCCACGTACGCCGCGGAGCGCGTGGCCTGGCGATCCTTCTCGGAACGCGCCGCGAAATCCTTGTAGTACGCCGCCACCGCTTCGATGTATTCGCGCTCGCGCTCGGTCTTCGCGACGATGCGCCGGCCCTCGTCGATCGCGGCCTGCGCCGACTCGGCACCCTTGGGTGAGGCGCCCTGCCCTGCCAGCGGATTCGACATCAGGATCGACGCGATGCCCCACGTGGCGATCGCGCACGTCGGATCGTCCTTCAGGATGTCGCGGAACGAATTCTCGGCGGCGGAGTACCAGAACGAATGCAGCATCGCCACCGCGCGCTCGAATTGCGGCTGCACTTTCGGATCGCAACTGGTGGGGAAGGAGACTTTGCCGAGCGGTCCCGTTTGGGACTCGTCTTCGTGGGCGTGCGCGGGAAGGTGATAAGCGACGGCGGCCGCGACGAAGAACGCGGAATGGACCAGGCGGAATTTCATGGAGCCCTCCTTTGGAGGGTACCGCGATGAGCTGCGGTGTGCGGGACTTCAGGCTACCACACCCGAACGCGCTCTTTCGGATCGAGATAAAGGCGTTGCCCCGGCTTCACGTCGAAGGCCTCGTACCAGGCATCGAGGTTGCGGACGGTGTCGATGCGATAGCGGTCCGGCGCGTGGCTGTCGCCCTTGAGCATCGCGCGCAACGCGTCGTCGCGGATCGCGCTGCGCCATGCGCGGGCATAGGCGACGAAGAACTCGCGATCCATGCGCTTCAACGCCTCGCGGCCGATCGCGCGCCGGCCCACTGCATCCCGATAAGCATCGAAGGCGATGGCGAGGCCGCCCAGGTCCGCCGCGTTCTCGACCAGCGTGCGCTGGCCGTCTATCGAGGAATCCGGCAGCGGGCGATAGGCGGAGAATTGCGCCACCAGCGGACGCGTCGCCGCCTCGTAGCGCGCC
>DATGGI010000070.1:0-16719 GCA_035308545.1 Usitatibacter sp. | reverse complement strand
TTCGTGGTGCTGCAGGACTACGTTTCTTCCCACACCGAAAACTGGATGTCGGTGATCGGCGTCTTCTTCATGCTGGTCGTGTTGTTCTTCCCGCGCGGCGTGCTCGGGATCCTCAAGCGCCGGGGGACGACATGAGCGTCCTCGAGATCCGCAATGCGACGAAGCAGTTCGGCAAGCTGGTCGCGGTGAGCGACGTCTCGCTCAAGGTGGAAGCGGGCGAGCTTCGCGCGATCATCGGCCCGAACGGCGCCGGCAAGACCACGTTCTTCAACCTCATCAGCGGATTCTTCCCGCCCACCGCGGGCACGATCCTCTTCGAGGGAAAAGACATCACCGCGATGCCCGAGCACCAGCGCGTGAAGCTTGGCATGGCGCGCACGTTCCAGGTGACCGAGATTTTCCCGGAGCTCACGGTTCGCGAGAACCTGCGCGTGCCGGTGGAAGTGGCAGCGGGCCGGCGGCTTTCCCCATGGATGTCGAAGGCCGACAAGATCGCGACCGCGGCACGCATCGAGGAGCTCATGTCCCTGGGCGGCCTGGAGGGCAAGGGCGACCGCCTCGTGGGCGAACTCTCCCATGGCGACCAACGCTCGACTGAAATCATGATGTCGATCGCGCTGAAGCCCCGGCTGCTGCTCCTCGACGAGCCCACGGCCGGCATGGGCGACCAGGAGACCTATCACGTGTGCAAGCTCATCAAGAGCCTGCACAAGGATTCGAAGCTCACGATCATGCTGGTGGAGCACGACATGCGCGTGATCTTCCACCTGGCCGACCGCATCATGGTGCTGGGCGAAGGCTCGGTGCTCGCGGAGGGCACGCCCGACGAGATCGCGAAGAACGAGATCGTGCAGGCGGCCTACCTGGGGAAAGCGGCATGAGCAAGAAGATCCTCGAAGTCCACGACCTCCACGCCTTCTACGGCAAGAGCCATATCCTGCACGGCGTCTCGCTCGACATGAACGAGGGCGAGCTCGTGACGCTCCTCGGCCGCAACGGAGCGGGCAAGAGCACGACGATCCGTTCCCTGATGGGGCTCATGAAGTCGATGAAGGGCAGCGTCAAGATGTTCGGCCAGGAGGTCGCGGGCTGGACGCCGTTCCGCATCGCTGCTTCCGGCGTGGGCTATGTCCCCGAAGGCCGGCGCGTGTTCCCGAACCTCACGGTGGACGAGAACCTCAAGGTGCCGGTCCAACGACCCGGGCCGTGGACGCCGCAGAAGGTGTACGAGCTCTTCCCCCGCTTGGCCGAGCGCAAGGGCAACAAGGGACGCCAGCTTTCGGGCGGCGAGCAGGAGATGCTCTCCATCGGCCGCGCGCTCGTGTTGAATCCGAAGCTCCTCTTCCTCGATGAGCCTTCCCAGGGCTTGGCACCGCTCATCGTGCGCGACGTGTTCAACATCGTCGTGAAGATGCGAAGCGAGGGCATGTCCGTGCTGCTGGTCGAGCAGAACGTCCGCGCCGCCGTGGAGATCGCCGATCGCGCCTTCGTCCTCGACGACGGCCAGGTCGTGTATGAAGGTCCGGCGGCGGAGTTCGCGAAAGATGAAGAGCGCGTTCGCGCGTTGGCGGGTGCGAGCGCGGAGAAGTGGGAAGAAGCGGGCTGATTGGGCCCCGGCCTGCGCCGGGGTGACGATTACCGGATCGAGTCGATCAGCGCTTTCGGGTCGTACGACACGCCGCCCTTCATCACGATGCTCGCTTTCGCGAGGTTGTGGACGTCGGCGAGCGGATCGGCATCGAGGATCACGAGGTCGGCGTAGCGGCCCTTGTTGAGCGCGCCGACGTCGGACTCGAGCCGCATCGCCATCGCGCCGTGGTATGTCGCCGAGCGCAGCACCTGGTACGGCGTGAGCCCCGCGCGGGTCATGTAGTCCATCTCGCGAAAAATCGAAGGTCCGTGCAGCGTTCCGACGTTGCCCGCGTCGGTGCCCATGGCGACGGGGATGCCTTCGTTCCACACCCTGCGCAGGTTGGCGAGCTCGATCGGGTTGGCATCGAGCGTCGGCGGCTTCGCCATGAGGTCGACCATCCGCTTCGGAAGCTTGTCCTTCGGGATCTTGTTCGGATCGTCCATCATCGCGAGGATCTGCGGATCGGCGAGGCGCGATTCCTCCGCCGTGGGCTTCCACGTGCCCGAGAACACATAGCGGTAGCCGTTGGTCACGAAGAGCGTCGGGCAGTAGATCGCGTGGTTCTTCTTGGCGAGCGAGATGAATTCGTCGTCGATGGGCGCATCGCCCACCGAGTGCACGAGGTAGTCCGCGCCGGCGCGTAGCGCAGCCTTCGCGGTGACGAGCTCGGTCGCGTGCACGGCGAGCGGAACGCCGGCGGCGTGCGCTGCGTCGCCCGCGGCCTTCACGATGGCCTCCTGCTGCGCGATGTCGTCACCCGGGCGATAGATGAACCACACCTTGATGTAGTCGGGCTTGCGGGCGAGCTCGCGCGCCACGAGCGCGCGCGATTCGTCCGGCGTGGTGATCTTGATGATCGGAGGATCGCCCAGGTCGAGCTTCGGGTCGTCGACCATGGAGATGAGGGGACCGGCCACCGCGACGCGCGGGGCCGCGGCGGTCGCGCGTGCCGCATCGCGCATGTCGAAGTTCCAGAACGGACCGCCGATGTCGACAACGCTCGTGACGCCGCTCGCGAGCCACACCTTGAAGGTCGCCGGCAGCCTAGCCTTGTTGCGCTCCACTTCCTTCGCATAGGGCACGACCGCATTGAGATCCGCGGCGTCGGGGCGCGTGTACGGATCGCCCGACTGGAAGAAGTGCACGTGCGCGTCGATGAGCCCCGGGATCACCCACTTGCCCTTGGCGTCGATGATCTTCGCGCCTTCGGGAATTCGCGTGAGGCTCGCAAGGCCGATGTCCCAGATGCGGTCGCCGACGATCACGATCGTCTCGTCCTTCGAGACGGCCGTGCCCGCGTCGCGATCGGGATGGATCACGGTGGCGCCGACGATGGCGGTTACGGGAAGGTTGGCCGGGGGCGCGCTTGCGCACGCGGCGAGGAGCAGTGCGGCAAGACCGCAATGGGTGCGCAGGATGGCGTTCATGGAGTCTGGCCTCGGAGTAGGACCTTCATCGGCATCCCGCCCTTCGGGATCAATGTCACGCGCGCGACGGGGATCGGCTCCTCGATGCCCGACCACTCGAAGCTCGCGTTCTGCAGGAACGTGGCGAGGATGGCGGTGGCCTCGATCATCGCGAAGGGCATGCCGATGCAGATACGTGGGCCGGCGCCGAAGGGCATGTACTGGTAGCGCGGGATCGACGCTTCACGCGAAGGCGCGAAGCGCTCCGGATCGAACTCGTGCGGACGCTCCCAGCGCTTCGAATGCCGGTGAATGGCGTAGATCGACATGAGCACCGACGTGCCCTTCGCGATCGCGCGCTCGCCGATGCGCGAGTCGGCCACCGCTTGCCTCGTCATCATCGGCACGGGCGGATAGAGGCGCATCGATTCCTTGATCACCTGCTGTGTCAGGACCAGTTTCTCGATGTGGTGGCCGCGCACCGGCGCGCCGCTCGTGACGCGGCCGATTTCATCCTTGAGCAGGGCCATCCATTGCGGCGAGCGCGACAGCAGGTACAGCGTCCACGTGAGCGCCTTCGCCGTCGTCTCGTGGCCGGCGAGGTAGAACGTGAGAAGGTTGTCCACGAGCTGCCCGTCGTCCATGGCGCGGCCGCTTTCCGGATCGCGCGCGGCGATGAGCCGGCTCATGAGGTCGTCCGGGCCGCCGTCGGTCTTGCGCTTTTCGCGAAGCTCGCGCATGAGCTTCATCACCGCGCCGCGAAGCCTCAGCACCGCGCGGGGCTCGGCGAACATCCCGGGCTTGGGCACCCAGCGCGGCACGTTGAGCGACGCGTACATGATTCCCCAGCCTCCATATCGCTGGAGCGTGAGGATCGATTCCTGCACGGTGCGCCCGAATTCCTCGTCGGACGAGGGAAGCAGCGTGGAGGTGATCACGTCGAACGTGACGCGGGTCATGTCCTCGTCGATGTTGCGGATGCTGCCCGCGGGGCTCGCGCGCCACCTCGCGACCGTGCTCTCGGCCGCGCTCACGAAGGCGGGGACGAAGGCGATCAGGTCCTGCGGCTTGAACATGGGGGCCGAGGCCTGGCGCTGCCACTTCCAGTCGGCGCCTTCGCTCGTGAGGACGCCCTTGCCCAACAGCGGCGAGAGCAGCTTGATCTGCTGGATCTTGCGGAACTTGTCGCGCTCGTCGAGCAGCACCGCCTTGATGAGCGCGGGAGCGCTCACCCATACGCGCGGCGCATTGGCGTTGCCTCCGTCGAAGAAATCCTCCTCGTAGGCCGCGGCCGGCAACACCTCGAGTGGATTTCGCGAGAAGGCGCGCAGGAAGCCGATGCGCCCTGGCCGGCGCGTCATCGGAGGGACGCTCGGCGGCGTGAGCGGCGGTCCGGAAAGCTCCACCACTAACTCGCGTAGCCCGGGTTCTCGCGGTCCATCACGCGCATCATCGCCTCGAAGAAGAGGCGGTCGCGCTCGGCGGCGGAGTGCGTCTCCATCTCGGCCGGAGCCATCACCGCGGCGATCACATTGTCGGGTAGCACGTTGAGCGGCTTGCCGGTCGCTAGCGCGAGCATCTGCATGCGCGCGCAACGCTCGAGCTTGTAAAGGCGCCTATAAGCCTGCGCGATGTTGTCGCCGGTCACGAGCACGCCGTGGTTCTTGAGGAAGGCGATCGGCTTGTCGCCCATCGCCGCGCTGAGGCGTTCGCCTTCCGTGGGATAGTCCGCGGTGCCCTGGTACTCGTCGTCGTAGGCGATGAGGTCGCACAGGAACGCGGCGGTCTGCGTCGCGGGCAGCAGCCGGTTGTCCTTCAGCATGTTGAGCGCGGTGGCCCATGTCTGATGCGTGTGGAGCACCACGTTCGCGCCCTTGATGCGATGGATGGGCGCGTGGATGCACCAGGCCGAGAGCTCGCAGCGCGCATTGCCCTCGACGGTCTTGCCCTCGTCGTCGAAGGCGATCATGTCGCTCGCGCGGGCCTCCGACCAATGCAGGCCGAAAGGCAGGATCAGGTACTGGCCCTTTCGTCCGGGGACCGTGACCGTGAAATGGTTGTCGATTCCCTCTTCCAGCTCGTGGAAGACGGCGAGCCGCAGCGCGGCGGCGAGCTGCACCTTGGTGCGCTGGATCTCGTCGACGGCCTGCGTGGTAGGTAGCGAGCGGACGGACATGGCCTCCTCCGGGCTTGGTGCCAGTCTCGATGATACGCCCGTGTGCTACGCTCACACGCGCGGCCACTCCCAATGACAATGAGCGAGCCTTCCTATTTCGAGTTCGGCCCATTCCGCTATGACGTGGAAGGGCGCGCGCTCTACCGCGGCGACGCATTCGTGGCCCTCACGCCGAAGGCCGCGGAGATGCTGCTCGTGCTGCTCGAGGAAGCGGGCCGCGTGGTCACCAAGGAACAATTGATGGCGCGCGTCTGGCCCGGCGTGATCGTCGAGGAAGGCGGCATCGCCAACAACATCTCGGCGCTGCGCAAGGTCCTCGACACCGGCGCATGGAGCGACGAGCCCATCGCGACGGTGTCGCGCCGCGGATACCGCTTCACCGCCGCGGTGCAGGCGAAGGGCCGCAATGGCGCCGAAGCGCCGAGAACCGGCCCCTCGCGAACCGTGTCGAAGATCACGGAGAAGGACACGATCCTCATCGCCGACATCGACAACCAGACGGGCGATGCGTCATTCGATGGATCGCTCAAGCAGGCCCTCGCGCTGCACCTCGCGCAATCGCCCTTCGTGGACGTGCTCGCCGACCGCCGCGTGCACGCGACGCTTCGCCTCATGGGACGCCCCACCGACCTCCCCGTGAATGGCGACACCGCATTCGAGCTTTGCCGGCGCGCGGGCGCCAAGGCGATGGTATCCGGCTCCATCTTCTCCCTCGGCAACGACTACGTGATCGGGCTCCAGGCGGTCGATACCGAGGGCGACATCCTCGCCTCGGAGCAGGCGCGGGCGAGCAGCAAGGACGAGGTGCTCACGGCGCTCGACAAGGCGGCGCTCGCGCTTCGCGCGACGCTCGGCGAATCGATCTCCTCGGTCGAGCGCTACTCCATTCCGCTCCTGGAGGTGGCCACGCCGTCGTTCGAGGCGTTGAAGGCTTACGCGTGGGGCCGCTCGCTCTGGTGGGAAAAAGGCGAGGCCGTCGCGGCGCCCGAGATGCTGCGCGCGATCGAGCTCGATCCGGAATTCTCCGCCGCGTACAGCGCGCTCGCGTCGATGTACGCGAACCTGGGACAGGCCACGCGCGCGGCGGAATTCATGAAGAGGAGCTACGCCCTTCGCGAAAAGAGCGGCGAGCGGGAGCGCTACCGCATCGAGGCCTTCTATCACGACTATGTCGATGGCGACGTCCACAAGGCGCTGCGCGCTCTCGTGCTCTGGCAGCGGAGCTATCCGCGCGATCGCATGGCTTCGCTCAACAACGGCTGGCAGAACGCGAAGCTCGGCCGGTGGGAGGAGGCGCTCGAGCAGACTGAATTCGCCGCCGAGACCGAGCACGGCGCGATCGTGATGTCCAACCTCGGAATCATCCTGCTCGCCCTCGGGCGCCACGAAGAGGCTCGCGCGGTGATCGACCGCACGCTCTCCGGCGGATTCGACGCGTTCTTCGTCCACCAGGTCGCCTACCACGAGGCATTCCTTCGCGAGGATCCCGTCGCGATGCGCCGCCATGTGATCGCAGTGGCCGGGCGCCCGGGCGAGGAAGACCTCCTCCTTTCGACCGAAGCCAACACCGAGGCGTACTACGGGCGCCTCAAGGCCTCGCGCGAGCTGTCGCGCCGCGCCATCGAGTCCGCGCGCAAGGCCGATGCTCCCGAGACCGCGGCCACGTGGAATGCGCTGGTCGCGCTGCGCGAGGCGGAGCTCGGCAACGAGACGGCGGCGAAGGAAGCGGCCGACGCCACGCTCGCGCTCTCGCAGGGACGCGACGTGCGCCAGTACGCGGCGATCGCTTACGCGAGGGCCGGAGATACGGAACGCGCGCTTTCGATCGCCACGGACATCGAGAAGGAATTCCCGAACGCGACGCTTGCGCATCAATACTGGATCCCGGTGATTCGCGCGGCGTGCGCGCTTCGCGAGAAGGATTGGGGCGCCGCGTTGCGGTTGCTCGAGCCCACCGTCGCGTTCGAGCTCGCGTTCTCCGAGGCGATCTGCGTGGGCATGATGTACCCGCCCTTCCTGCGCGGCGAAGCGTACCTCGGCGCGGAGAGCTACGTCGAGGCGCAGGCCGAATTCCAGAAGCTCGTGGACCATCGCGGCCTCGTGCTGAACTTCATCCTCGCGCCGCTCGCGCGGCTCGGGATCGCGCGCGCGCTCACGAAACAGGGCAAGAAGGCCGAGGCCCTCCTCTCCTACGACGCCCTCTTCACGCTCTGGAAAACCGGGGATCCCGACCTCGCGCTGTTGAGAGTGGCGAGGTCCGGCGCCTGACGTTCCAGTTGCAGGCGGGCGCGGCGAGGAACAAAATGCCCGTCCGCTTCACACCATCACGGGAGGAACGATATGCGAAACCGAATGATCGCCCTGTCGGCGCTTGGCGTCGCGCTCGCCGCGTCGCCGCTCGCCTGGTCGGCCGATGCGCCGGGTGCCGTCTACATGAACGCAAGCGACATCAAGTGGGCCGATGCGCCGCCCACGTTGCCGAAAGGCGCGAAGATCGCCGTGCTCTCGGGAGATCCCGGCAAGCCCGGAATCTGGACCGGGCGCCTGAAGATGCCCGCCGGCTACAAAATCGCGCCGCACTATCACTCGACCGACGAGGACCTCACGGTGATCTCGGGCACATTCCACCTGGCCGAGGGCGACAAGCTCGACACCAAGCATTCGCACGTGATCAAGGCCGGCGGCTTCCACCACCTGCCCGCGAAGACGAACCACTACGCGTACGCGAAGGAAGCCTGCGTGGTGCAGATCACCGCGATGGGCCCCTTCGACATCGTGTACCTGGATCCGAAGGACGATCCGTCCAAGAAGTAGCTTGGATCCCGGGCCATTGCCGCAACTGCGGCGCCCGGGATGACACTACGGTTTACCCAGGAAATCCATCTTCCCGAGCTCCACGCCGTTGTGGCGGAGGATGTCGTAGGCGGTGGTGCAGTGGAAGAAGACGTTGGGCAGCACGTGGTTGAAGAGGTATTGCTGCCCGATCATCGAGCGCTCGTTGCCGCGCACCGTCCACGTGATGGTGCGCGTCTCCGCGCCATCCATCTGCTCCGGCTTGAGCGTGTCGAGGAAAGCGATCGTCTTGCGCAGCCGCTCGATCAGCTCCGCGAACGTCGCCTCCTTGTCCTCGTAGGACGGCGGCTCCACGCCCGCGAGGCGCGCGCATCCGCCCTTCGAAACATCGCTCGCGATCTGGATCTGCTTCACGAACGGGAGCATGTCCGGATACAGGCGGAAATTGATCAGCGCTTCGGGCGGGATCTTCTTCGCGTCGGAAAACTGCTGTCCCTTCGCCGTGACATCGGCGAGGTTCTTCAGGGCACGGATGATCGTCGGAACTGCGGCTTGATACATCGGGATCGGCATGTCTTCTCCTGTCAGGTCCCGGGCACGAAGGCGAGCGCGGGGTGCGTCACGAAATGATAGAGGTTCGCGGGCGCCGTGGGTCCGAGCCCCGCGTCGCGAACGGCAAGCTCGGGTGTATCGACGCTCACGCCGAGCGCGATCGGCAGCACGCGCGGCGCGGGTGAGCCCAGCGCGCGAGCCGTCTCCGCGACGAGGAGCGTGCCGAGCGTGACCGAGAAACGCCCGCACCACGTGCGCCGGTATTGATCGGGATTGGCCGGATCGACGACTGTCGCGTAGAACGCGCGTGCCTTCTCCGCGGAGACCATTCCGCCGAGCGTCTCGCGCATGAGCTTGCGATCGTCCTCGACGGCCCGGTCGAGCACCTTCACGCCGCCCTCGCCATGGGGCACGAACTTGAAGTCCTCGCCGTAGTGCGTGCCGTCGGCGGAGATCACGATCGCCACGTCGCGGCCGAGTTGCCAGCTGCGCTTCTTCATCGACGCGGCCAGCGCCTTGCCCAGCGAGGACGCCTCTTCCGACAGTCGCTCGAAGGACGCCGCGGGCACGATCACCGGCACGATCTCCACGTCGGGGCGCGCATGCTTGAGGAAATACGCGATGCCCTCGATGCTGTGCTCGCCGTCGTGGGCCGCGTTGTCCTGCACGGCCATTCCCTTCGGCAGCGCCGCGAGCAGCTCCTCGCGCAGGGCGGATTCGCGAATCTCGCCGTCGGGCGAGCTCCACGCGCGATACGAATCGAACACGAGCTGGTCACGCGCCTCGAACTTCCTATAGCGATGGAAGACGCCCACGATGACGATCGTCTTCGCCGTGACGAGCGGGAAGATCTCGCGATAGACGCGAGCCGTGTAGATGTAGTCGTCGTGCGGGCCGATCACGCCGAGCACTCCCGGCGCGGCCTGGTTGCCGAAGGACGGCGGCTTCGGCCCCTTCGCGGAGAGCTCCCACACCTTCGCCATGGCCTCGCGCGTCGTGGCGTAACCCACGGTGTCGCGCTGGCCGCGGACCTCGTTCGTGGAGGGCGTTCCCATGTCCTTGCGGACTTCCTCCAGCGTGGGGCGGGCGAAGACGGTCATGGCAGCGAAAAGAAAAAGCGCCGGTATCGGAGAGCGAATCATATCGCCCCCAGAATACCAGCGCCGAAGGGCAAGGCCGGCCGCAGCCACGGCCGACCCCCACCCGACACCGTCAATCGTCGTCGTCGTTGTCGTCGTCGGCCGGCGTGACGCCGGTGATGACCGGGATGTCGTTGATCGTGATCGTGTAGGCCGGCACTGTCGGATCGAAATCGAGGGTCGCCTTGCGAGCCTTCGGCACCTTGCCGGGCACCGGCGGCGCCTCGCCGTCGAGCACGTAGGTGAAGGACACTTTCGGATGCTTGCACTTCGGATTGAGGAGGTCCTCGAAGGGTCCCCACGTGAACTGGCTCCGCGCGCCGATCCCGCCGAAGAAGACCCACTGCTTCGGATCCGGGTTGTTGGCCTTCATGTCCGCGCTCCAGCAATTGCTCTTGAAGTACGGGTGGATCGGGCTGCTCGAGCTGTCGATCACGGTGACGTCCGCGGCCTGGGCCTCGAGGCCCATCTCCGCGAGCGCGAGTCCCGCGATCGCCAGCATCATGGTCTTCATCTTCATGGCGTGCTCCTGTCGGGTAGTTGGGGGACTGCGGGCCCAATGTGCCCGCCTCCCCCTCTTCCAGTCCTGCGGGATTCCTGGAATTTGAGCCACGCCCGCCATGAGAACTTCGTCAGGATTCCGTGAGATCTCCGCGCGCGTAGTCCAGCATCCCCTGGAAGTCCACGACGACCGCGGGTTCGTTGCCGACGACCCACGCGTCGTGTCCCGAGGGAAGCAGCGACACGTCGCCGGGGTTGCAGTCGAACTCGCTTCCGTCGTCCATCCTGACGCGCAGGATCCCGGAGACGTGGTACTGGAAGTGCGGAGCCTCGCAGCTCTTCGTCTTCGCGATCGGCTGCACCGAGGTGGCCCAGCGCCAGCCCGGTTCGAAGATCGCGCGGCCGATCGTCGCGCCGCCGATCGTGACCAGTTCGACGCGGCCCTTGGGAAACTCGCGGATCTCCTGCGCCTTGCCGAAATTCCGGAGCTCCGCGGCCTCGCCGGCCTTCGCGATGGGGGAATGCGTGTGAGCGTGGGTCATGTCGATCTCCTATTTCGTCTCGCCGGCCACGACCCAGTTTTCGATGTCCGTGTGGCCGTCGCGGACCATCATCACCTTCGCATCCAGCTTGCCGGCCTGCACGGTGCCGTTCCACACGAGGCGCCCGTACTTCGCGCTCTCGGTGACGGCTTCGAAGCGCGTCATGTCGCCGGCGCTGGAGGTGCGGTAGGAGGCGTCGGCGTATCCGTAGCGATCGCACGCCGACGAGTGGAAGCGGCCGTTCCTGAAGCTGAGCGTGTCGGCGTCGCCCGAGGTTTTGCCGCGCTGGAGGAAGACGCCTTCGAACGTGCGTCCGTCGAGCGCGCTGGTCTCCGCGAACGCGGGAAAGATGGAGGCGGCCGCGAGTGCGACGGCGACGGTTGCGACTTTGCGGTTCATGGTGGATCTCCTTTCGGGTTGAGGAGCCACCAGATTGCAATCGCGCGGGGCGGCGCGATATGGGGAAGATTGCGTACTAGGCGTTCAGCCCCTCGAGCACCCGGTCGCCCACCGCCTTGAAGCGCGCGACGTCGCCGTAGGATCTCGCGATCATCATCGCGCCTTCGAGGGCGCCGATGAGCGTCTGCGCGGCCTCGGCGGGCGTGCCGGAAAACCGCAGGACCTTCGCCTTGCGGCCTTCCTGGAGGACACGCACCAGCCAGCGCTCGTTGGCGTCGAAGAAGTGGCGCATCTCGTCGCGCATGGGCTTGGGAAGCGTCCCGTACTCGGCCGCGAGCATCCCGCACAGGCACATGCGGTCGGCGCGCAGGACCTCTTCGTAGATCGCGGCGTAGCGGCGCAGCTTCTCGCGGGCGTCCTTGCCACTGGCATCGATCTTCTCGAGCGCGGCGAGGAAGTTTCTCTCGTAGCGCTCGATCAGCCGCTGCCCGAGGTCCGCCTTGGCGGGGAAGTGATAGTGCAGGCTCGCCTTGGTCACCTTCAGGCTCCCGGCGATATCGGCGTAGCTGAAGCCGTTGAAACCGCGGGTCTGGACGAGGCGTTCGGCGATGTCGAGTATGCGCTGGGAGGTATCGGTGGCCATCGCCCAGAAGATACCCACTTACCTACTAGTTGACAAGTACCTTACCTACTGGTAGATAGAGCCATGAAAGCCATCGACCTGCGGGCCGCCCTGGATACGCTGGGCGCGATCTCGGAGAGCGCGTCGAACGACAGCCGGTTCGCGCGGCATGCTGTCGCCGGACTCGCGAGGCTCGTTCCGGCCGACCTCACGACGCTCTCGATCTGCGACCTGGAAGCCGGCCACCGCAGCGTCGTGAGCGATGTTTCCGGCGCGATCTCCCGGCGGCAGATCGAGGCCTTCGACCGCCACTTCCACGAGCATCCGCTGGTGCGTGCCCACGGGCATAATCCGGCCGCGACGACCCGGCGCATCAGCGACCTCGTCTCGCCGTCCGAGTTTCGGGCCACATCCCTCTACAACGAGTACTACCGCGCGATCGGCGTCGAGCACGCCATGGCGGTGCCGATCCACGTGCACCGGCACGAGCTCGTGAGCTTCGTCCTCAATCGCTCGGGTCGCGATTTCACCGACCGGGATCGCGCCTGCCTCGAATCGATCCGGCCGCACCTGGGCAACATCTTCCGCATGACGCGCGCGATCGAGAGTGCGCGCGCAGCGTGGGGTGTGCCGCCCACCTGCCAGCCTTCTCTCGAGGACGTTCCCCTCACGGCACGCGAACGCGAGGTCTTCCAATGGCTCGCGCGCGGCAAGACCGACAAGGACATCGCGGAAATCCTCGCGATCAGCCCACGCACCGTCCACAAGCACCTTCAGCGCATCTACGAAAAGCTCGGCGTCGAGACGAGAACCGCCGCCGTCGCGCGTCTCCATTCGGAGACACGTTGACACTTCGCGAGAACTTTAGAAAATGAATGCGTGTCCATCTTATGCAGGACATCCAATTCATTGTCCGAGGAGAGCAAACATGAACGTACGCCCCGTCTATGCAGCCTCACTGATGATCGCGTCGCTGGGCGCCCTGAGTGTCTCGGCCCAGAACCTGACTCCGTTGATGGTGGACTACCTCGTACTGCCGGTCGACGCGTACTACGACGAGCCCATGACGGCGACCGATGCCGATGAGGACATTCCGCTCTACGTGCAACCCACGGATACCGCGCCCGCTCCGTTGGTGTCGGCGCCGTCCGACAACGTGACCCCGGTGATCGCCGACGAGACGAGCAAGCCGCCCTACTCCGAGCCGCCGATCAACGTGGTCATCACTCCCGAGGATCGTGACAATGCGATCAACACGGACGTGGTGAACGCGCTGTCGAACGACTCGCGCATCTCCGGCAAGATCGGCGTCGAGACCTACCGCCAGGTCGTGACGCTCACGGGCCGCGTGAGCAACCCGATGCAGGCCGACCGGGCCGAGCAGGTCGCCCGCGGCGTGACCGACGTGAATGACGTGCAGAACCTGATTCGCGCCCGTGTTGGTGGGTGATCGAACCAGGGTAGTTGAAGGGCAGTAGAAGTTGTAGTTGAACGAAGACGGGGCTGTGTCTATCTTATGGACATGGCCCCGCCCAAAAAACCCAAGCAGCCGGCCCCGAAGATCGGGGATACGCGCGTCCCGCCGCATCCGAGTCCCGACGATCCGAAGCACGAGGATTGGCTGGTGGACGAAGGCGACGACGAGAGCTTTCCCGCGAGCGACCCCTCGTCGGTCACGCAGCCGAAACCTAAGAAAGGCTAGCGGCTCCCGTCGGTCGTCCAGCCGAGGAGCGTCGCGCCCCAGCGCCGTCCCTTCACGAAGATCGGCACCGTGAGCGCGGTCACGACGGCGCCCGTGTCGCGCGCATAGGTCTGGACCAGGAATTCCGCCGCCATCTCCGGTGATTCGCCCAGGTCGCAGCCCGCGCGCGCGAAATCGTCGCGCGTGGCGCGGTCGCGAAGGTCCATCGCCTGCCGCATGCCGACGCGCGCGCCGCGCACGAGCACGCGCTGGTCGGTGAAGAATCGCTTGATGCGGTTGCCGGCGATGTCCTGGGCCACGACTCCCGTCCAATCCTTGCAGTACTCCGTGTTGTGGATCGGACCGTAGGCATTAAGGTCGATCACGAGCGCGAAGATGAGCGAGGGCTCGCGCGCCTTGATCGCGTCCATGGCGCGCATGAGGTCCACGTCGACCACGGCGTCGTAGCGCGTGTGGAACTTGGGCGGCTCGAAGCCGCGCTCGGGAACGCGCGTCACGTCGAAGAGGCGCGCGAGGCTGCGGATGTCGGCGCCGCGGATCTCGCGGTACTCGAGCGCGAGGACGTCGTCGATGGTGCAGCGGCCGCCATCGATCGCGCCCTCGAAGACCCGGCGCGCATCGATCGCGAGCTCGCGGCTCAAATCCAGCGCGCGATGGAAGGTCGTGTCGAGCGGCACGGCGCCGAAGTGCCGGAAGGTTCCCTCCGTGAGCTCGGAGAGCCCGAAGGTCGCCTTGGTCATGGCATCGGCCTCGTCGCGAATCGTCGTGGCCGAACGCGTGGCGCCCTCGAGCCTCGCGAAGAGCGACTGGATGCCTTCGCGCTGCGCTTCGACGGAGGTCGTGATCGCCTGCATCTCGCGGGCCACGTCGTCGGCGAGCTTCGCAAGGCGCAGCATCGCTTCTCCCGTCTGGACGGCGTCGTTTGCCGTGTCCTCGACGAGCTGGCTGCTCTGGTGCATCGCGTCGCGCGCGGGCCCCAGCTCGGCCGCCAGTTGCTCCGTGAGCACCTTGATCTCGCGCGTGTGGCGCGCCGTGTTCTCGGCGAGCGTGCCGACTTCCTTCGCCACCACCGCGAATCCCCGGCCCTGCTCGCCGGCGCGAGCGGCCTCGATGGAGGCATTCACCGACAGGAGTTGGGTCTGCTGGGCGATGCTGTCGATGACCTTGCTCGCGCTCACCATGCCGCCCAGCGCTTCGATGAGGCGATCCACGCGCTCCACCGTGAGGTGCATCTGGTCCCGGAGGTGCTTCGCGGAATCAGCGCCCCGCGAGCTCAGCACCTGCCCTTGGGCCGTGACTTCCTTCATCGCGCCGGCGGATTTGAGCGTGCTGCTCGAGGAGCCGGCGACGCGCCCGATGTCGTCGTTGAGCGCGCCCGCCGTGGAGAGCATTTCCGTGAGGGCGTCGTTGGTGCGCTGGATCTGCCCCGTGATCGAAGCAAGGCGCATGGAGGTACGGGCCGCGCCGATGGCCGTCCGGGTGATCGCGTCCTGAAGCGACACGAGCATGATGCGCATGGCGCCGGCCCCGAGTGAACCGGCGCGTGCCCGCCAAGCGAAAGCCATACCCCTCCTGCGGGTTCCGGGCACCCTCTTGCCGGGGTGTCCCTGGGGACATCATAGGAGGTTCGACCGATTACCGCACTAGGTGCGTGTGAGGCCCGTCGGGGGGCCATCGATCCCCGTCCAGCCGGCATCGATGAGGAGGGTCGTGCCGCTCACGTAGCTCGCGGCGTCGGAAGCGAGGAATGCCACGGCGGCGGCCACTTCGGAGCTCCGGCCCCAGCGGCCCAGCACCGTGTGCTTCGCGTAAGCCTCGTAGATCTCGGGCTTCGCCTTGATGGGCGCGGTGAGTGGCGTCTCGATCACGCTCGGTGCGATCGCGTTCACCCGCACGCCATGCGCGCCGACTTCGGACGCGAACCCCTTCACGAGGAGCGAGATCGCTGCCTTCGTCGCGCCGTACACGGCGAGCCCCGGCTCGATCGTGCTCGCGCGAATCGACGACGACGCGATGATGGAACCGCCCTTCTGCGCGACCATGATGCGCCCCACCTCCCGGAAGAACACGAAAGTGCCCTTGAGGTTGAGGCTCACGATGCGGTCGAATTCCTCTTCGGTGTAGTCGAAGATCGTCTTGCGGATGTTGATGCCGGGCGTGGTCACGGCGATGTCGATGCGGCCCAGCTCCGCCTTCGCGCGCGCGACCATGGCGACGATGTCGGAGCCCTTCGATGCGTCGGCCCGCGATGCGCCCGCCTTGCCGCCCGCTTCGCGGATGCCCGCCGCGGTCGCCTGGACTTTCGTTTCGTCGATGTCGGCGCAGTGCACCTCGGCGCCCATCGACGCGAGCGCCTCCGCCGAAGCCTTGCCGATCCCGGAAGCCGCGCCGAACACGAGCGCCTTCTTTCCCGCGAGATCGAAGAGCTTCCTGTAATCTTCCATGGCGTCGAATACTAACAGGCAATGAATGAAGGAGAATTCGGCCGCGCTGAGAACGATCGACAGGCTCGCCCAGGGGCTCGTCGTGGTCGCGTTGCTGGGCGAGTTGTGCGCGGTCCTCTCCAATGTCCTCGCGCGCGTCTGGCTGCATCACTCCTTTCTCTGGGCCGATGAGGTCGCGCGCTTCGCTCTCTCCACGCTCGCCTTCGTAGGCGGCGCCGTCGCCTACCGCCGCCGGGAGCACGCGGTCGTGAGCCTCGCGCTCGATTTCCTTCCCAAGCGCGCGAAGGCCGTGTGCCTCGCCATGGCCGACGTGCTGGTGTTGTTCGTGGCCGTGCTCGTGGGCGTGGCGTCGATCGAGTTCCTCGCTTCGAGCTGGAGCGAGCGCACGCCGATCCTGCAGGTGCCCGCGGCATTCATCGGCATGCCGCTGCCGCTCGGGATGGCGCTGATCGCCCTCTTCGCGATGGTCCACCTGTGGCGGGAGCATTGGCACGATGCGTGGAAAGTCGCGGTCGTCTTTGCCGTCGTGCTGGGGATCGCCATCGCGACGCACGACGCCTGGGTTTCCCATTTCGTGGGCGACCGGGCCATCACCGTAGCGCTCGCACTCTTCTTCGTCGCGATCTTCGCGGGTGTTCCGGTGGGCTTCGTGTTGCTGCTCTCGACCGTGGTGTACATGTGGACGTCGGGATCGAGCTCGCTCGTCGTCGTCCCGCAGAGCATGGTGAACGGAACGGGCAATTTCATCCTGCTCGCGGTGCCGTTCTTCATCCTCGCGGGCCTCATCATGGAGCGCGGCGGGATGAGCGT
>DATGGI010000069.1:0-2399 GCA_035308545.1 Usitatibacter sp. | reverse complement strand
GAGGTCGTCCTTGCGGAAGGGCTTGGCGAGCGTCGCGTTGAAGCCGGCCTTGAGCTTCTCCTCGCGGTACTTCGGCGAATGGTCGAGGCTCACGGCGACGAAGACGGCCTTCTCGGCCTCGCGCGCGATGCGCGAGCGCAGCAGCTTCGCGGCGTCGTCGCCGCCGAGGCCCGCGAGGCTCGTGTCCACCAGCACGATGTCGTACATGTCCTGGTCGAGCGCGGCGGTGGCCTCGCCGAGATCCTGCGCGGCGACCACGCTGCAATCCTGGCGCCCGAGGATGTGCGAGGCGAGGATCTGGCTCTCGCGGTTCGGGTCGATGAGCAGGATCGTCGCGCCCTTGCGCTGCTCGCGAAGCGAGTGGCGCGTGACGAGCGTGGGCGTCTCGTCGACGTCCACCGACGCGCCGGTGACGGCGACGATGGCTTCGTTCAGCTGCCGGTCGCCGATCGGATAGCGCATGTAGGCCGCGATGCCGTTCTCGCGGCAGGCGATCGCGTCGCCGGGGCGGCCTTCGGTCGCGAGCATCATCACGAGGGTGCTGCGGAATTTTTCGTGGTTCTTGATGCGGAATGCGAGGAGGAACCCATCCTGCACGGGAAGGCGGTTGGACAGGATCACGAGCGAGATGGGGCTCGATTCCGACTGGTAGCGCTCGAGGAGCGCCATCGCCATCGCCGCGTTGTCCGCTTCGAGCGGGATCATGCGCCAGCCGCGCAGCAGGTTCGTGATCTGCAGGCGCTGGTCCGGATCGCCGGAGACGACCATCACGGGCAGGCCCACGAGCGTCACGTAGGTCGCGCGCCGCGGCGCGGGCGGGGCCGGCATCACCGGGAACTCGAGCGTGAACGAGTAGAGCGCGTCGGCGCCCAGGCGCGTCGCGACGGCGAGCTTGCCGCCCATCGCCGCGATCATGAATTTGGCGAGCGCGACACCCATGCCCGCATCGGCGGAGATGGGCTGCGCGGCATCGGTCGCGATGATCACGCTGAAGGAGAGCTGGATGCCGGCCTCGGTCACGTACTCGGGCGTGACTTCCAGCAGGACCTCGTGCCCCGGCAGGAGCGAGAACGTGTTGTCGAGGAGGTTCTTCACCACGAGGAGCAGGCGCTCGACGTCGCCTTCGAGCGAATCGGACACGTCCTGCTCGACCTTGATGCGCAGGCGGCAGTCGTGCTCCTCGGCATTGGGGCCGAGGCGCGTGACGAGGTCGGCGAGGGATGCGCGCAGCCCGAACTGGGTCTTGTGCAATACGACGCCGCCCGAGACCTTCGAGAAATCGACGATGTCGCCGATGGCCGCGATCGCGGTTTCGGTGGACGCGCGGATCCTCTGGAAGTGATCCACGAGCGCGGGATCGAACTCGAGCTGCTGCGCGCGGATCGTGATGGCCGAGATGCCTTCCATCGCGATCGAAAGCTCCATGCCGATCTTCTCGATCACGGCGATCTCGGCATCGTCCTTCACGCCGCCGCGCTGGGGCGCCTTGGCCTTCGTATCCTTCGCGCGCCACACCGCGCCCGCTTCCTGGTCGTCCACGAGGATCGGTTCGCGCGAGAGGAGCGCCGACGCGTTCTTCACGGTGGCCTTCGAAAGCACGTCGGTGACCGAGACTCCCGCGAGCGACTGGGGCGCGCTCTTCAGCCCGAGCAGGCGGCAGAGCGCCTCGTTCGCGATCTCGACTTCGCCGGTGGCGTTTTCGACCATCGTCGCGATGGGCGACGATTCCGTGAGCGCGAGCAGGCGCGCCGCGGAGAGGTTCAGCGCCTCTTCGGCCTCGCGTTCCGGCCCGATGTCGCGCAGGAGCACCACGACGCCTTCGGCCTTGTCGCGGGCGCCGAGCGCGGGCTGCACCGCCACCTGCACCCACCGTTGCTTGAAGTCGAGGCGCGCGTCGACGAGCGAGGCCGCGGCCTTGCCTTCGCCCACGCGCACGATGTTCTGCAGGATGCGCTTGCGGTCATCCTCGATGAAGAGCGACGGCAGCGACATGCCTTCGAGGGCGGAGCGCTCGCGTCCCGTGAGACGCGAGAACGCGTCGTTGGCGAACGTGATCGCGCCCTTCGCGTCCGACGTGGCGAGCGCCGTGCGCAACGACTCGACGAGGCGCTTGAAATCGTCGCTCATGCCGAAGCGAGGCGCTTGATGACGTCGAGGAGGTGCCTGGTTGCGGGATGGAGCGGGACGTCGGCGCCGCGCACGGCGGGCAGCACGTGGTCGGCGATTGATTTTCCGAGCTCGACGCCGAACTGGTCGAAGGGATTCACGCCCCAGATCGTGGCCTCGGTGAAGGTCTTGTGCTCGTAGCAGGCGAGGAGCGAGCCGAGGTTGAAGGCATCCAGCTTCGGCATCACGAAGGTCGTGCTCGGGCGGTTGCCGGGGCAGGCGAGGTGCGGCAC
>DATGGI010000068.1:0-3649 GCA_035308545.1 Usitatibacter sp. | reverse complement strand
GCGCGCGCTTCGTGTACGTGAACCTCCACTACGGATTCAAGTAACGCAGACCCCAGGTCGTTAATCGACCTTTCAGGGGCTCCTCGGAGCCCCTTTTTCTTTGGTGGGGTCGATGTCGATGTAGCGCCAGAAGTTGTTGCTCATCACGCCGGGGCGCCGGTAGCCGACCACCTGCGGATACCACATGTCCGTGAGGATGCGGTGCGTGTTGACCTTCCAGGGCGCGTAGGCGGCCATCAGCTTGGCCATTCCCTGGTAGACACGCGTGCGCTCCGGTGAGTCGGGCATGACGCGTCCCTTCTCGTAGAGGCGGTCGTATTCGGGAAGCTGGAAGCAGGACTGGTTGCCCTTCTCGCCGCAATTGGGCCCGTAGAGCGACGAGAGCCACGTGTCGGCATCTGGCGCGGACGCGGAGCCGCCCAGCTGCCACATCATGAGCTTGCCGGCGAGCGACTCCTTGAGGAGGTCGGGCCACTTCGCCTTCCGCACCTCGAAGCGCACGCCGATGTCGTCGAGGCTGCGCTTCCAGAGCTCGTCGATCTGGTTGTCGCGGTCGGTCGGCGTCGAGTTGAACCTGATGACGAGCGGCTTGCCGTCGGGCATCTCGCGGTAGCCGTCGCCGTCGCGATCCACGTAGCCGAACATGTCGAGCAGCGCGCGAGCCTTCGCGACGTCGTATTCGCTTGCCGTGGTGTGGAAATTGGGATCGTAGCCTGCGACACCGGGGCTGTAGGGCGTATCGGCCGGTATCGCCTGGTTCTTGCGGATGATCGCGATCTCGTCGGTCGTCTTGTACGAGAGCGAAAGCGCCCGCCGCAGCGCCACTTTCTCGGGCGTGTAGCCGCCGACGGTGGGATCCTTCATGTTCCAGTACGCATACGTGAGATCGAGCGAGGGCACCTGCGCCATGCGGATGCCGCGCCGCTCGAGGTTCTTCGCGAGCTTGTTGTTGGGAGTCGCGATGTTGGCGAACTCGTTGGGCACCTCGAAGACGAGATCCATCTCCTCGTTCTGGAAAGAGAGCCAGCGCGGTTGCTGCTGCTCGATGATGTAGACCTCGACGCGGTCCACCATCGGCAGGCGCTTGCCCTTCTGCAACGCGAGGATCGCCTGGCCTTCGGCATCGTCCGCGCCCGGCTCGCCGTCGAAATATTCCTCGCGGTAGCCGGGATTCTTCTCGAAGACCATCTTCGATGCGCGCTTCCAGAAGGCGAGGCGGTAGGCCCCGGTTCCCACGGGATGCGCGCCCGTGTCGTCGCCATACCGTTCGACCACCTCGCGGGCGACCGCGCAGCTCACTCGGCAATCGGCCAGGTTGTAGATCCAGACGTAGAACGGCTCGTTCACCTTGATCTGGAGCGTGTAGCGGTCGAGGACCTTCAGTCCCTCGATCGGTGCGTCGTAGTCGAACCTGTTCTCCTTGCGTGCCTTCGCGACCGCGTCGGCGGCTCCCACCACGTATTCCTCGACTTCGGACAGAAGCGGGGCCGCGTTCTTCGGATCCATGAGGCGCTTCAGCGAGTAGACGTAGTCCTGCGCCACGAGCTCGCGCTTCCTGCCGCCGAACGCGGGATCGTCGGCGAAGTAGATGCCGGGTCTCACGTGCAGCGTGTACGTCTTGTGGTCCGCGCTGATCTCCGGCAGGGCCGTGAGCGTATTGGGCTTGAGCTTGAGCGGCCGCGCGAGGTAGTCGTACTTGAGCGGCGCGTCGAACATCGCCTGGTTCACGATGTTGGAATAGAGGTCGATCACCCGCTGCGGGTCGAACGTCGTCTCGGCGACCGGGAACGCATAGCGAAAGACCTTCTGCGGCTCCGCCGCGTTCGCGGTGACAATCAGTAACGGAGCGAGGACAAGCGCGATTCTTTTCATCGCGCGATTTTACTCCGGAGAAATGGCGCTATCCGGCGGCCCTGCGGACCGAGACGGGCAATGCGTTCAACGCCGCGTTGCCCGAGAGTGGATCGAGCGCCGCCTCGTCGGCGACGACGTTGTAGCTCGCGCCTGGAAGCGTCGCCGCGATCGAAAGGCGCACGCCGTCGCGCTTCTGGCCGAACCCGTGGGGAAGGCACACCGCCCCGGGCATCACGCGATCGGTGACCCGCGCCGTGACGCGAATCTCGCCCACGCGCGAGCCCAGCATCACGTCCTCGCCATCGGAGATTCCCTTGCGCGAGGCGTCGTCCGGATGGATCCACAGGTGATCGCGCCGCGGGCCCTTCACGAGGCGGTGGGCGTTGTGCATCCACGAATTGTTGCTGCGCAGGTGGCGCCGCCCCACGAGCAGGAGCGAGTCCGCGGGCTGCGCGCGCGAGAGGATCTCACGGTCGACGCGCGCGAGATCGGCGACGAAAGTTTCGGGCGCGCAATGGATCTTGCGATCGGGTGTCTCGAGGCGATCGAGGAGCGAAGGCGCGAGCGGCCCCAGGTCCACGCCATGCGGCGCCGCCATGAGCGAATCGAGCGAGAGGGTCTGGCCATAGGGCCCCATCCGCAGCGCTCCGCCGACGATCTTCATCGGATTCGGCATTGGCTTGTACTCGACGCCCGCGGCTTTCGCATAGGCCGATCCGATGCCGTTGTAGATCTCCCAGTCGAGCAAGGAGCCCTCGGGCTTCGGAAACACAGCGGGATTGTGGCGCGCGACGTTGCGCACCGCGAACGCGTTGAAGACCGCGTCGTAGTTTTCGTGCGAGAGCATCGAGGCGGGCGGCAGGATCACGTGCGCGTGCCGGGTCGTCTCGTTCACGTAGATGTCGATGGCCGCCATGAATTCGAGGCTCGCGAAAGCGCGGTCGAGGCGGCGGCCGTTAGGCGTGGAGGACACGGGATTTCCGGCGATCGTGAGCATCGCCCGCACCTGGCCTTCGCCCGGCGTCTCGATCTCGTCGGCCATCGCCGACGCGGGCAATTCCCCGCCGAACACATTGCGGCCGGAGACACGCGCCTTGAAGCTTCCGAAGCCGCCGGGCTTCGTTCCGGCTCCCGTCATCGGAAGGGCCGGTGTCGTGAGCATCGCGCCCCCCACGGCGTCCAGGTTGCCCGTGACGAGATTGAGCAACTGGATCAGCCACTGGCAGGTCGTTCCGAAGGGCTGCGTGCAAAGGCCCACGCGGCCGTACGCCACCGCACCTTGCGCCTCGCGGAATTCCTGCGCGATCGCGCGGATCTCGGTCGCGGAGATTCCGGTCGCGGAGGCCGCCCGCTCCACGCCGAAGGGACGCAATGCCCCGATGGCGCGATCCAGGCCCTCCAGGCGATCGCCATAGCGCTCGACGCGTGGCGGACCCAGCTCGAGGATCGCGTTGATCAACGCCACGAGGAATGCCGCATCGGTGCCGGGACGGATGAAGTGGTGCCGCGTCGCCGCTTCCGCCGTCTCGGTGTGGCATGGGTCGATCACGACCACCTTGCCGCCGCGTTCCCGGATCGCCTTCAGGCGCTTCGCCACGTCGGGCACGCTCATGATGCTGCCGTTGGACGCGATGGGATTCGCGCCGAGGATCAGCCAATACGACGTGCGATCGACGTCGGGAATCGGGAACATGAAGTAGTGCCCGTACATCGCGTGGCTGGCGACGTGCTGTGGAAGCTGGTCCACGGATGTCGCGGAAAAACGATTGCGCGTGCGCAGCGCGCGGATGAGCGC
>DATGGI010000067.1:0-4600 GCA_035308545.1 Usitatibacter sp. | reverse complement strand
GCGCAGATCGTCATCATCTTCAACTTCAAGAAGAACATGGTCGAGGCATCCGACGAGATTCGCAACGCGATCGCGACGGTGCGCTACAAACTGCCGATCGAGATGCGCGAGCCGATCCTCACCCGGATCGATCCCAACTCGCAGCCGATCATGCAGCTCGCGCTGTCGTCGGACTCGCAGACGCATGCCGAGCTCTCGCGCCTCGGGGAGGACGTCCTCGCCGACAAGTTCCGGGGCATCGACGGTGTCGCCGTGGTGCAGGTGAACGGGTCGCTGGTGCGTGAGCTCTCGGTGTTGCTGCGCGCCGAGAGGCTTCGCGAGTACAACGTCTCCGTGACCGACGTGGTGAACGCGCTTCGCGCGCAAAACACGACGGCTCCGGTCGGCCGCGTGAAAGGCGCTCTCGACGAGCAGAGCATCCGCCTCGTGGGCCGCCTGGAGTCACCCAAGGCGTTCAACGACATCGTGCTCAAGCGAAACGGCAACGAGATCGTCCGCCTGGGCCAGGTTGCAACCATCGAGGACGGATTCGCGGAGCTCACCGGCTTCAGCCTTCGCAACGGCCACGCGAACGTGAATATCTCGATCACGCGCTCGCGCGATGCGAGCACGGTCACCGTCGCGTCGAAGATTCGTGCAATGGCCGAGGGGATCGGCAAGACACTGCCCAAGGGCACCAAGCTCGAGGTCACCTACGACGGCGGCAAGGACGCGGAGTCCAGCCTCTACAACGTGATCGAGGCGCTCATGTACGGCGCCATCCTGACGGTCTTCGTGGTGTACGCGTTCCTGAATTCGTGGCGCTCGACGCTGATTACAGCCATGTCGCTGCCCACCTCGGTGATCGCGGCCTTCATCGCCGTGTGGGTGTGTGGTTTCACGCTCAATTTCATGACGCTGCTGGGCCTGTCGCTCGCGATCGGGGTCCTGATCGACGATGCGATCGTCGTGCGGGAGAACATCGTAAGGCACATGGAGCTCGGCGAGGATCGCCGCACCGCGGCGCAGAACGGCACGTCCGAGATCGGGCTCGCGGTCATGGCGACCACGTTCTCGATCATCGCGGTCTTCATTCCCGTGGCCTTCATGGGGGGCGGCGCGGGCGAGTGGTTCCGCCCCTTCGCGCTCACGGTGGCCAGCTCGGTGATGGTGAGCCTCTTCATCTCCTTCACGCTCGACCCGATGCTGTCGGCCTACTGGGGCGATCCGGTGGGCTATGCGCACGAGGAGAAGAAGGGCCTGTCCAGATGGCTCAAGAAGTTCAACGAGTGGTTCGACCACCAATCCGACCGGTACGGCAACGTGATCGCGTGGGCGCTTCACCATCGCGTGGCCATGTTCGTGATCGCCGCGGTCACATTCGTTGTGGCGATCGTAGTGCAGGTCACGGTCGGCCGGTCGGAGTTCCTGCCGCCGGGCGACGTCGGGCAGATCGCTGTCGATGTGCGCACACCGTCGTCGGCGAGCCTCGAGTACGCGAAGCTCAAGGTCGAGAAGGCGGCCGAACTCGCGCGCACGATGAAGGAGACCGTGGCCACCAACAGCGTCGTCAATGCGGGTGGGGGCCGCGTCTACGTGGACGTCGGCAAGAGCACGAACCGCCAACGCAAGGCGCCTGAGCTCGCCGCCGACCTGCGGGAGAAATTGAAACAGGTCGTCGGTGCCGAATACACGGTCATGGACGACCTCAACAACGGCGTCCGCAAGCCCGTCCAGATCCAGTTCTCCGGCCCCGACTCGCGCAAGCTCATGGCGATCACCGGCGACTACATGGAGAAGATGAAGAAGATTCCCGGCGCCGTCGACGTGGGCCTGTCCGAGCAGGAGCCCAAGGACGAGCTGAAGATCGAGATGGACCGCGGGCTCGCGAACTCCATCGGCATCTCGGTCAACGACGCGGCGCAGGCGCTGCGCGTGGCCTTCGCGGGCGTCGAGGCGGGCGACTGGATCGATCCCACCGGGGAGTCGCGCGACGTCTCGGTGCGGCTGCATCCCGACGATCGGATCGATGCTTCCAATATCGAGCATCTTCCAATCGCCGTCACCGGCAGCAACATGATGGTGCCGCTCGACCAGATCGCGACAATCAGCATGGGCAAGGGGCCTGCCCAGATCCAGCACATGGACGGCAAGCGCATGGTGGCGGTTTCGTCCAATGCGGAGGGACGCGCCTCGGGCGAGATCACCGCGGATGCCATCAAGCTCGCGAAACAGATCGATTTCCCCGACGGTTACGGCATCACGCTGGGCGGGGCCTCGCGGGACCAGCAGGAGGTCTTCAGCGAGATGGCGATCGCACTCGTCATGGGCATCGCGCTCATGTACCTCGTGCTGGTGATGCAGTTCGGTTCCTTCTTCGCGCCGCTGCCGATCATGATGTCGCTTCCGCTATCGCTGATCGGCGTCGTCATGGCGCTCAAGGTCACCGGCGGATCGTTGAATCTCATGAGCTTCATCGGCGTGATCATGCTGATGGGCCTGGTGGCCAAGAACGCGATCCTTCTGCTCGACTGCGCGCGCAAGGAGGAGTCCCAAGGGGTCGATCGCGAGGAGGCGCTGATGCATGCAGGCCGCGTGCGCCTGCGTCCCATCCTGATGACGACCTTCGCGCTCATCGCCGGCATGATGCCCGTCGCCATCGGCCTGGGCGAGGGCGGCGAGTTCTATCGCCCCATGGCCGTGGCGATCATCGGAGGCACCATCACCTCCACGCTGCTCACGTTGCTCGTCGTGCCGACGTTCTATGACGCGATCGAGATCCTGCGCGACGAGTTCCTGGGGAAATTCCGCGAGCGCAGCGGCCGCTGGGGTGCGTTGCCCGCCGGCGTCGTCACCTTTCCGGAGGCGGTCTGGGCGTTCCTCATGATGCGCTTCCTCTTTTGGCGCGCGCCGGTATGGCTTGTGCGGTTCGCGATAAGGAAGCTCTCGCGCGGCAGATCGCGTGTGGCTACGCCGCCCTCGGTCATCAAGGTCGAGCCCGGCGACGACTAGTCAGCCAGCCGCAGCCACTCGTACGTCTTTGCGTTGAGGCGCCGGCGCACCCACGTCGTGCCGCAGAAGACGCATGCGAGGCGCACGTAGGAGCGGTCCGAGACGGGGATCTTGTGGGCCTGTTGCGCGAAGCCCGCGTGGCCGTCCGAGCCCGACGGATGCTCGATGCAGAACTCGCAGAGCGTGCTGCGCCGCGTCTCGACTTCCTCCAGCTCGGCCCGGGAGTCGCTCATTGGGGATGCGAAGCACTGCGCAGGAACGACGCGATGCGCCAGCGATCGTGCCGCAATACGAGGCGATTCAGCACGCTGTTCGGATTGTCCCCGACGATCACCTCGGGGCAGTTCAGCTCGCGCGCGTAGCGCGCGATTGTGTCCAGCCAGGGACCGGTGGAGATGTGCGTGCGATAGGGCGTCTGCAGCGCGTCCAGCTCCGCGCGAAGCGCGGCGAGCTGTTCGTGCGCGGCGCTTTCCAGGTCGTAGCCATCGAGGAACGAGGCGGCGTAGCCCGAGGGGCACGGCTGCACTGCGAGCAGGTGGATGCGCACGCTCTCGCGCGAATGCAGGGCCGACAGCATCGTGGCCGTCGCGTGCGCGTCGAGGAGCCGGCCCGCCACCACGAGCACGTTCCTCACCCCGGCAGGAAAGAGGGCGACCATCGCTAGGGCAGGGCGATGTCGCCGCCGGCCTTGCGCGTCGCCATGTGCTCGAGGGTCTTGCCCACGCCGATCACGAGCGCCGCGCAGACCACGGGCGCGATCGTGTGCAGCGACGACATGTTCGCTTCGACCCAGTCCTTGATCGCCGGATCCGTGACGATCATCTCGCCCGCGACCCAGCCGATCAGCGCGGCTCCGATCATCACGAAGATCGGGAAGCGCTCCATGAGCTTCATGAGGAGCGCGCTGCCGAAGAGGATCACCGGCACCGTCACCACGAGGCCGACGATGAGCATCCACATGTGCCCCTTCGCCGCCGCCGCCATCGCGAGCACGTTGTCGAGGCTCATGATCATGTCGGCGATGATGATGGTGCGCACCGCCGCCATGAGCGTGTCCTTCTGCGCGACGCCATCCTCGCCGTCACCCTCGTCCTCGGCGACGAGGAGCTTGATGCCGATCCAGAGCAGCATGAGGCTGCCCACGATCTCGAGGTACGGCAGCGAGAGCAGGTAGACCACGAACACGGTGAGCACGACCATCAGCACCACGACGCCCACGCTGCCCCAGATGAAGGCCTGCTTCTGGTGCCTGGGAGAAAGGCGCCGGCACGCGAGCGCGATCACGACCGCGTTGTCGCCGCTCAGGATCACGTTGATGAACATGATCTGGGCGAGCGCAACGATCGCTTCGGACATTCCGGAGAATTCGGGCATGGGGCTCCTCGGCGCGCGGTTATGGCTTGCAGCCTAAAGAGCGAAACTTGCGTTGCGCTGAGCGCAGACTTATGAAACTTGCGTGAATCTGAAATCAGGCCTTTCGAGCCTGAGCTTCAGAAGCGCTCGCTCGCCTATTCATGAGGCCCGATAAACCATTGATTCATAAGACATAAAGCGGACACTCAAAAAGGGGCGCGAACGGCAACCTTGCGGGCCCGAGTACCAAGCGCGT
>DATGGI010000066.1:0-4345 GCA_035308545.1 Usitatibacter sp. | reverse complement strand
CGCGGGGTACTCGCTGGCCATGAGCGCGGCGGAACTGTCGCGCCCGCGAAAGCGGGGCAGCGTGCCTTCGAATGCGGCGGAGAACACCTCGCCGCGCGTGCTCACGAGCGCGGCGTCGTTCCACCGCGCGAGCGGCTCGTGCACCTGGAACGTGACCTCCACTGCATCGGGGAAACGGCGGCGCACCGAGGCGTCTCGCACCCAGGGAATCTTCCGCGCCGCTTCGCGCACGGCCTCCAGGGAAGTGCCCGCGCCGCCACCGGTCACGGCATGGGCGAAGCTTTCGAGATCGCCCGGCGCGATCCGGCTCATGTCGCCCGCGAAGGTGACGCGTTCGATCGGCTGCGAGGAGATCGCACCGAACGCGTACCAGGCGGCTCCGGCGAGGGCGGCCACGGCGAGCGCGGCGGCGCCGGCCGTGACGATGCGGCGGCGAAGGGACACCGGCGCGCCGTTCATTGCGTCCTCCCGCCGTCGAGGCGCGCATCTTCCAGGATCCGCACGCACAGGTCCGCGTACGAAAGGCCCGCCGCCTTCGCGGCGATCGGCACGAGGCTGTGCCCCGTCATTCCCGGCGCCGTGTTCATCTCGAGGAACGAGTAGGTGCCGTCGGGACGAAGCATCACGTCGGCACGGCCCCAGCCGCGGCAGCCCAGCACGCGGAAGGATTTGAGCGTGAGGGCGCGAATCTCGTCTTCGGTGTCGGCGCGGATTCCCGACGGGCAGAAATATTTCGTGTCGTCGGTGAAGTACTTGTTCTGGTAGTCGTAGTTGCCCTGTGGTGCCACGATGCGCACCAGCGGCAGCGCGACCAGCTCTCCACGCTTCGGGTCCGTGAAGACCGAAGCGGTGAGCTCCTGGCCGGCGATGAATTCCTCGGCGAGGATCAGGTCGTCGTACCTGGCGGCGAGCTTGAACGCCGCGTGGAAATCCGCGGGCGTGGAGACCTTCGTGAGGCCGATCGTCGAGCCCTCGCGCGCGGGCTTGATGATCACCGGCATGCCGAGACGCTCGGCCACCTTCTCCCAGTCCGCGGTCGCCTTCACCATCTCGTAGCGCGGGGTGGGAATGCCCGCGGAGCTCCACACGAGCTTCGTGCGCCACTTGTCCATGGACAGCGCCGAGCCCATGACACCGCTGCCGGTGTAGGGAATCCGCATCACCTCGAGGGCGCCCTGCACCGTGCCGTCCTCGCCGAAGCGTCCGTGCAGCGCGATGAACACGCGCTGGAATCCCTCGCGCTTCAGGTCGAAGAGCTCGCGTTCGGCCGGGTCGAAGGGATGGGCATCCACCTTCTCGCCGCGAAGCGCCTCGAGCACGGCGCGGCCCGAGATGAGCGAGATCTCGCGCTCGGCCGAAGGCCCGCCCATCAGCACGGCGACGCGTCCCAGGCTCATCCGCGGTCCCCCACGATTCGCACCTCGCGAACGAGGTCCACGCCGGTTTTCGCCAGCACCGTCGCGTGCACGTGGTCGATGAGCGTCTCGATGTCGTGCGCACTCGCGCGGTCCACGTTCACGATGAAGTTCGCGTGCTTGGGCGACACCTGCGCGCCGCCGGTCGTGAATCCCTTGAGTCCCACCGACTCGATCAGTCGTGCCGCGTGGTCGCCCGGCGGGTTGCGAAACACGCTCCCTGCGTTGGGAAGCTGGAGCGGCTGCGAGGCCACGCGCTTCTGCAGCAGCTCCTTGATATGGCGCATCGCGGCCTTCTCTTCGCCGGGCTGGAACGCGAACACGCACGACACGAACCACTCTTCGGTCCCTTCGCGCAGGCTCGCGTGGCGATATCCGATGTCGTAGTCGCCCGGCTCGCGGTGGCGCAGCGTCCCCGCGCGATCGACGGTTTCAACCGAGATCACGTGGTTCCACGTCTCGCCGCCGTAGCAGCCCGCGTTCATCGCGAGCGCGCCGCCCACCGTGCCCGGGACGCCCGCCATCCATTCGGCGCCCGCGGCGCCGTGCTTGGCGACGAAACGCGCGAGATGCGGCGCGGGCACGCCGCAGGCGGCGCGGAACGCGAGCGTGCCGCGGGGCGTCGCGATCTCGCTCTCCACCTCGACGCCGATCAGCGCGTGATGTGTGAAGACAACCGAGCCCGCGAAACCGCCGTCGCGCACGAGGAGGTTGCTGCCCAACCCCACGAAGAGGATGGGCTCCGCGGCCTCGCGCGAACGCAGGAACGCCGCGAGGTCGAGCACGTCGGCGGGCTGGTAGAAGGTGCGCGCGAGTCCCCCGGCGCGCCAGCTCACGTGCCGCGACATGGGCTCGCCGGAGCGCATCTCTCCGCGCAGCGACGGGTTCACGTGGGCGCGCTCGCTCATGTCCATCAGCTCCTCGCCACCGCGAGCTCGGGCGCGAGGTTCGCGATGGAGCCCGCTCCCATCGTGACGACGACGTCGCCATCGCGGACGCGCTCGAGGACGGCCCCGCGCATCTCGCCGGCCGTCTCGACGAACACCGGCTCGACCTTCCCGGTGAGGCGCACGGAACGCGCGAGTGAACGCCCGTCGGCGCCGACGATCGGCGCTTCGCCCGCCGGGTACACGTCGGCGAGCACCAGCTCGTCCACCGTCGCGAGCACCTTCACGAAGTCCTCGAAGAGATCGCGGGTGCGCGTGTAGCGATGCGGCTGGAAAGCGAGGAGCACGCGGCGGCCGGGAAAGGCGCCCCGCGCGGCCGCGAGCGTCGCGGCCATCTCCGCGGGGTGGTGGCCGTAGTCGTCGACCACCGTGAAGTGCCCGCCGCCCGCGAGCGCCACGTCGCCGTAGCGCTGGAATCGCCGGCCCACGCCCGTGAATTCCGCGAGCGCCTTCGCGATGGCCGCGTCGGGCGCCCCGACCTCGCGCCCCACGGCGATCGCGGCGAGTGCATTCAGCACGTTGTGCTCGCCGGGAAGGTTGAGCATGACGTCGAGCGGCGCGATGTCCTTGCGCGCCGACACGGCGCGAAATCGCATGCGTCCCGCGTCCCAGCGCACGTCGCTCGCGCGCAGGTCCACGTCGTCGTCCTTGCCGTAGGTGAGCATCGGGCGCGTGACCGACGGCATGATCGCGCGCACGTGGGGATCGTCCTTGCAGAGCACCGCGAGCCCGTAGAACGGCAGGTGGCCCACGAACTCGACGAACGTGGACTTGAGCTTCTCGAAATCCTGGCCGTACGTCTCCATGTGGTCGGCGTCGATGTTCGTGACCACCGAGATCACCGGCTGCAGGTAGAGGAACGACGCGTCGGACTCGTCGGCTTCCGCCACGAGGAATTCGCCCTTGCCCAGGCGCGCGTTGGTGCCGATCGAATTGAGGCGCCCGCCGATCACCACGGTCGGGTCGAGGCCCGCTTCGCCGAGGATCGCCGACACGAGCGAGGTCGTGGTCGTCTTTCCGTGCGTGCCCGCGATGGCGATGCCCTGCTTGAAGCGCATGAGCTCGGCCAGCATCATCGCGCGCGGCACGACGGGGATGCGCGCTTCCCTCGCGCGCACGACCTCGGGATTGTCGGCGGTCACCGCGGACGACACGACCACGGCGTCGGTCGCGGAGACGTTCTCCGCGGCGTGGCCCACCACGATGCGGATGCCCATCTGCTTCAGGCGGCGCACCGCGGCGTTCTCCGCGATGTCGGAGCCCGTGACCGTGTAGCCTAGGTTCGCGAACACCTCGGCGATCCCCGACATGCCGGATCCGCCGATGCCCACGAAGTGGATGCGCTTCACCTTATGCCGCATCGGCAAGCTCCACGCACACGTCGGCGCATCGTTTCGTCGCGTCGGGTTTGCCGAGGGCGCGCGACTTGCGCGCCATTTCGGCGAGTCGATCTCGATCAAGGCCAAGCAGGATCTCCGCGAGTTGTTCCGGTTTCGTTGCGAGCTGGTCGAGCGTGATGCCGGCGCCGTGGTCCGAGAGGAAGCGGGCGTTCGCCGTCTGCTCGTCGACCACGAACCACGGCAAGGGGAAGAGGATGGCGGCCACGCCCGCCGCGGCAATCTCCGCGACAGTGACGGCGCCCGAGCGGCAGATGAGCAGGTCGCACCACGCGTAGCGGCCCGCCATGTCGTCGATGAACGGGACCACCTCCGCCTCGACGTGCGCGTGGCGATACGCGTGCTGCAGGTTCACGTAGAGCTTCTGGCCCGACTGGTGCACGACCTCGGGGCGCCTGTCCCCGGGCATGGACGCGAGCGCGGCGAGGATGAGGTCGTTCATCGTCTGCGCGCCGAGGCTGCCGCCCACGACGAGCAGGCGAAGCGGGCCCGCGCGCCCCTGGCTACGCTCGTCGGGCGACGCGATGTTCGCGATGTCCTTGCGCACCGGCGTGCCGAGCCATTCCACGCGCCTGGGCTTCGGAAT
>DATGGI010000065.1:0-19726 GCA_035308545.1 Usitatibacter sp. | reverse complement strand
GTGCGACATGACGGCGGCACCTTTCGCCTGGAGACGTCGCGCGGGCCCGTCGCGGCGAATTCGCTCGTCATCGCAAGCGGCGGACTCACGGTCCCGAAGATCGGCGCCACGCCCTTCGCATACAAGGTGGCCGAGCAGTTCGGGCTCGCCATCGTGGCCCCGAAGCCCGCGCTCGTTCCGCTCGGCTTCGAGCCGCGTTTCCTCGGGCATTTCGGCGAGCTCTCGGGCGTGTCGGTGGACGTGGAAGCGCGCTGCGCAGGCGGGCGCTTTCGCGAGAACCTCCTCTTCACGCATCGAGGCCTGTCGGGTCCGGCAATCCTCCAGATCTCTTCCTACTGGCAGGAAGCGCGCGCGGCCGAGCCGATTCGCGTGAACCTGCTTCCGGACGTGGATGCGCCGAAGTGGCTCGCGAGCCAGCGCCGATCGCGCTCGCTGCTCTCGACGCTCCTCGCGCAACGCATGCCCAAGCGCGTGGCGCAACACTGGTGCGCGGCCCACGAGCTTGATACGCCGATAGCCGAGATGAGCGACGAGACTGTCGCGCGCGCCGCGCTCTCTCTCGCCGAATGGAAGCTCCAGCCCTCGGGGACGCTCGGCTACAACAAGGCGGAGGTGACGCTCGGCGGCGTGGACACGCGCGGCCTTTCACCCGAGACGATGGAAGCGCGAAACGTGAAGGGCCTCCATTTCATCGGCGAAGGCGTCGACGTGACCGGTCATCTTGGCGGGTTCAATTTCCAATGGGCATGGTCGTCCGCGCGCGCTGCCGGAGGCGTCGCATAGGTGCATACTTTGCTCACCATGCGAATCCTCCTTTCCCTTGCGCTGCTGTGTCCGGCGATGGCGAGCCTCGCGGCTCCTCCCGATCCTGCGCCGCTGAACGCGAAGCTCAAGGCGTGCGCCTACAGCTACACGCCCACCGGCGATCCCTGCATCGACAAGGACCAGCGCGAGATCTCGATCCAGGGTGATCGCATCGTCTTCGTCGAGCGCCACGAATTCACGCCCTACACGGGTGGGCCCGCGTGCCGCAACTATTCGGTCGAACGCGAAGACCAGGCGGCGGTCGCGGATCTCGTGCCGGATATCGCCATCGAGAACCGGCGCAAGGTTCCTTGGCTCACGTTCGGATGCAACTCCGGCGTCGCGTGCGTGAGCAACGTGAAGGCTGCTCGCGCCGGCAAGCCGATCGACAGGGAGAAGGTTTCGCCCGGCCCGATGCAGTCGAGGATAACTTCGGCCATCCAGTGCAAGGACGCCAAGGATTCGGCGGCGCTTGCGGCGGAGCTCAAGGACTTCATCGCGGCAAGCCCGCGCAAGTAGCGTTCCCCGTGCCCACTCCGCGATGCTAAAGTCATCGCGAGGAGGATTCCCGATGAGAAAGCTCGCATGGCTCGTTGCGATCGTCGCGCTCGGTGCGCAGGCGGAGATCTACAAGTGGACGGACGAGAAGGGCCAGGTCCACTACGGCGAGCAGCCGCCGCCGGATGCCAATACCAAGACCATCAAGGCTCCCGCCGCCGGTCCCGAGTCGGCGCCGGGCGACACGCCCGGCAAGGCGCCGCCGGCCGATGGCAAGAACCAGCTCAAGGCCGGCCTTGCCGCCGACAAGGATGGACCCAACAAGACGCCCTCGGAGAAGGACGATCGCTGCAAGTACGAGAAGCAGCAGCTCGATACGCTCAACAAGGGCGAGGTGCGCTATTACGACGACAAGAAACAGCTGCAAACGCTCTCCGGGGACAAGCGCGATGCCGCCAAGGCCCAGGTGCAGGAGAACATCAAGCGGTATTGTTCCTGAGTTGCGCCTGAAGTATTTAACGTAACCTATTGATTTATCAGGTTGCGCAGAAACAACGCCCCTCCGTAATTCCCTGATATTTCCGGTAAAATTCGCTCCTTGTGCCGTTTGGACCGGTGATAGGGTGCGAGTGATGAAACAATCCAGGTGGGTAATCAGTAGTTTTGCCGTGGCCATGGCCACGTGCATCGCCACGCCCGCGCTCGCCGACATCTTTTCGTTCCGCGATGAAAAGGGCGTCGTCCACTTCACCAACATCAAGGGGCTCGACCCGCGCTACAAGCTGCTGCGCAAGGAAGGCGCGCTGAACCCGGTGGCCTACACGCCGACAGCACCCTACACGCCGACTTCCGATGAGCTCCAGCGCTACGCGGCGATCATCAAGACCGCGAGCCAGACCTATGGCGTGGAAGCGAGCCTCGTGCACGCCGTGATCTCCGCCGAGTCGAACTACAATCCCCGCGCGGTCTCCCGCACCGGCGCCCAGGGCCTCATGCAGCTCATGCCCGATACGGCCAAGCGCTACGGCGTGCAGAACTCGATGGATCCGATCGAGAACATCCATGCGGGCACGAAATACCTTCGCGACCTCCTCGCGATGTTCAAGGGCCGCATGGATCTCGCGCTCGCCGCGTACAACGCGGGCGAGAATGCCGTGATCCGCAGCAATGGCATTCCTCCCTACGCGGAGACGCGCAACTACGTGCCGCGAGTGCTCGGCTTCTACCGGGACTTCCAGAAGCGGGGGTAGTTTCTAGGCGGGAATGTCGGGGACCAGCTGCCGTTGCAGCATGAAAATCTGGTCCTTCAACATCAGCTTGCGTTTCTTCAGGCGTTTCAGCTGCAGCTCATCGTGAAGCGGGTTCAGCTCCAGGGCCTCGATCGCCCTGTCCAGGTCGCGGTGCTCCAGGTTCAACTCGCTGATGCGCCGCTTGATCTCCTCGCCGCTCTCCACTGTCAGTGTCCCCATGGACGCGACTCCTCCGGTGTTTTGAAAACCTTACTCCCCTTGCGGGAGGGCCGCAAATGGGTTCCAATTGCGGGATTCAGGGCGACACGGGCCGTTATCAAAAGCCCATAAAAAACAGCAGCATCGGGGCAGGGAGCGCATGAACTTCCGACGCAGCGACTTCGACGTCACCAACCGGATCAACACCACCGATCCGGTCTGCGTGAAGCTCGAGGTGATTCGCATCTTCCGGACGCTCTATTCGCGCAACCAGGCGCCGATGCTGAATCGCGCCTTCGACGACCTCGTGCGCCTCTACCGCGGCGAGTATCCCGGATTCGAGCGCTGCGATACCGAGTACCACGATCTCCAGCACGTCCTCGACGTGACGCTCGCGATGGCGCGCCTGCTGGACGGCTATGAGCGCTCGCGCGGCGATGGCCGCGCGATCGGCGAGCGCCTCTACCAGCTGGGCGTGATCTGCGCGCTCTACCACGACATGGGCTACATCCGGCGCGTGGGCGACACCAAGCATGCGAACGGCGCCGAGTACACGATGGTCCACGTCTCGCGCGGCGCGAAATTCCTGCGCGACTACCTTCCGACGATCGGCATGGAGGACTACGCGGAGATCGCGGGCTCCATCGTCCACTTCACCGGCTACGAGCGTCCCGTGAACGAGATCCGCGTGCCCGATCCGATCTTCAGGCTGATCGGAAGCCTGCTCGGCTCCGCGGACATCATCGCGCAGATGTCGGACCGCTGTTATCTCGAGAAATGCCGCGACCGGCTGTATCCGGAATTCGTCGCGGGCGGCGTGACGCGCCGCCACACCGAAGGCGGCGAAGTGGTCGTGTTCGAATCGGCCGACGACCTGCTTCGCAAGACGCCTTCCTTCTACAAGAGCGCGTCCCGGCGTCTCGACCAGGACCTGGGCGGCGCCTACCAATTCGCGAGCGCACATTTCGGCGGCACGAATCCGTACATGGAGGCACTGCGACAGAACATCCGTTTCGTCGAGAAAGCGCCTGCCAACGACGAGATCGTGCTTCGCCGCCATCCTCCGTCGACCTGCCACGAGCAATAGAGCGCATGGCGTCGTAGAGGGCGCCGATACCGTCACGTCCGTCGTGCAGAAGGCGATGTCGCACACGGCGGATCCGCGCCTTCGCGAGATCATGGCCGCGCTCGTGAACCACCTGCACGCATTCACCCGGGAAGTGAAGCTCACGGAAGTCGAATGGGAATACGCCATCGACTACCTGCTTCGCATCGGCAAGGCCACGAGCGAGAAGAAGAACGAGATGGTGCTGCTCTCGGATCTCCTCGGGCTGTCGTCGCTCGTGGTGCTGCTCAACAACGAACAGGGCAAGGGCGAGACCGACGCGGCGCTGCTGGGACCTTTCTGGCGCGCGCAGGCGCCACTTTGCGCCCACGGCGAATCCATCGCGCGAGATCCGGGCGGCGGCGAGCCGCTCACGGTGCACGGCTTCGTGAAGGGCCTCGACGGCAAGCCCGTCGCCGGCGCCATCGTCGATGTCTGGCAAGCTTCGCCCGTGGGACTCTACGAAAACCAGGACGAAAGCCAGCCGGACCACAACCTGCGCGGGCGTTTCGAGACCAACTCCGAAGGGCGATTCCATTTCCGCACCGTGCGGCCCAAGGGCTACCCGGTGCCGGTCGATGGACCGTGCGGCGAGCTGTTGCGCGCGCAAGACCGTCATCCGTACCGTCCGGCGCATCTGCACTTCATGATCGCGAAGGAGGGCTTCAAGACGCTCGTGACGCAAGTCTTTCCCGACGACGACGAGACGATCGGATCCGACGTGGTATTCGGCGTGACGCCCGGCTTGTCCGGGCACTTCGAGCGCAAGTCCGACGGCTCCTGGAACCTCGCCTATGAATTCGTGATGCAGCCGGGCAAGCGTCGCATCCCCAGGGCTCCGATCCCATGACAGACACGACCTTCGCTCCCGTTGCGCGCCTGGACGGGCGCCATGCATTGATCGCCGGCGGCCTGGGTGCGGTGGGGCGCGCGTGCGCGTTGCGTTTCGCGGATCTCGGGGCGCGCGTTGTCGTGCTGCACCGGCGGCCCGATGGCGAAGCCGCCGACTTCATCCGGTCACTCCCGGGATCGGGACACTTCGCGGTGAACGCCTCGATCACCGATTCCGAGAGCCTCGCGAAGGCGGCGCAGGCCGTGAAGGAAAAGCTGGAGGTCCTGCACATCCTCGTGAACACCGCGGGCTTCACGAAGCCCGTGCCCGCCAATGACCTTGATGCGCTCACGGACGAGCTCATCGATTCCATCTTCGCGGCGAACTGGCGCGGCGTGTTCGCGACGATTCGCGCGTTCCATCCGCTGCTCAAGGCGAGCGGCGACGGCCTCGTCGTGAACGTCTCTTCCATCGCGGCAATCTCGGGGACGGGTAGCAACCTCGCTTACTCCGCCTCGAAGGCGGGGCTCGACGTGCTCGGAAAGGGGCTCGCGCGCGCTTTGGCGCCCGAGGTTCGCGTGCTCACGGTGTCCCCGGGCGTGGTCGATTCCTCGTTCGTGCCGGGGCGCGGGGCCGAGTTCAATACGAAGGCGGCCGCTTCGACGCCGTTGAAGCGCATCGGCACGCCCGACGACGTCGCCGCCGCCATCGAGGCGTGCGCGACGACGCTGCGGTTCGCGACGGGGCAGGTCTTCGTCGTGGACGGAGGCCGCACGCTCTAGGGAAATCCTCATGGCCGAAAAGACGTTCATCACCTGCGCCGTCACGGGCAACATCACGCGCCCCGACCAGACGCCGCACCTTCCGATCACGACCGAGCAGATCGCCAACGAATGCCTCGCCGCGGCGGGCGAGGGTGCAGCGGCTGTGCACATCCACGTACGCGACCCGAAGACGGGGCGTCCCTCGATGGACGTGAACCTCTATCGCGACGTGATGGAGCGCATCCGCAAGCGCGATTCCCAGCTCATCATCAACCTCACGACGGGGCCGGGCGGGCGTTTCGTGCCGAGCGAGGACGATCCCAAGCAATACGCGCCGGGCACGACGCTTCTGCCGCCACTCGAGCGGCTGAAGCACGTGGTGGAGCTCAGGCCCGACGTGTGCTCGCTCGACCTCAATACGATGAACTCAGGCGCCGACGTCGTCATCAACACGCCGGCCAACGTGCGCAAGATGGCGAAGGCGATGAACGATGCGGGCGTGCTTCCGGAGCTCGAGGTGTTCGACAGCGGCGACATGAACCTCGCGCGCGATCTCGTTGCCGACGGCACCATCAAGGGCCGCGGCCTTTTCACGGTCGTGATGGGCGTGAAGTACGGATTCGCGAGCCTGCCGGAAACCGTGTTCTACGCGAAAAGCCTGCTGCCGCCCGGCGCGATCTGGAGCGCGTTCGGCATCGGCCGCGCGGAATTCCCGATGCTCGCAAGCCTGGCTGCTCGGCGGCAACGTGCGCGTGGGCCTCGAGGACAACATCTACCTGTCGAAGGGCGTTCTCGCGAAGAGCAACGCGGAGCTGGTGGCGAAGGCGCGGCGCATGCTCGACGATTTGGGCGCGTCGGTCGCGAGCGCCGCCGAAGCCCGGGCGATGCTGGGGCTCGCGAAACGCTGATGCCCCGCGCGCTCAACATCGCGGCCAAGGCGCCGTCGGCTGCGGAAATCCAGGTTTCGCTCGTGGAGTTCGGCTCGAACGCGCCGAGTCCCGGCGACGTGACGATCGAGGTACGCGCGGCGGGCATCAACCCGAGCGACGCGAAGGCGATGCTGGGCATCATGCCGAGCGCCGTGTTTCCGCGCACGCCGGGGCGCGACTTCGCCGGCGTCGTGATCGAGGGGCCGAAGGCGCTCGTCGGCGTCGAGGTGTGGGGGTCGGGCGGCGACGTCGGCATCTCGCGAAACGGCTCCCACGCGGAACGGCTCGTGTTGCCGGCGGCGGCGATCCGCGCCAAGCCGCGCAAGCTCTCGATGCTCGAAGCCGGCACCGTCGGCGTTCCGTTCGTGACCGCCTACGAAGGATTTCGCCGGGCAGGATTCCCATCGAAGGGCGATGCGGTCGCGATTTTCGGCGCGAGCGGCAAGGTGGGGCAGGCCGCGATCCAGATCGCCACGCAGCACGGCGCGAAAGTCTTCGCGGTGGACCGGCGCGCGGATGCGCCGCGGGGATTCGCGAGCGGGCCGGTGGTCTACATCGATTCCGGCGCTGAGAAACCCTCGGAAGTGATCCGCGAAGAAACGGAACAGAAGGGCGCGCGGTTTGTCTTCAACACTGTGGGCAGCCCCTATTTCGCCGAAGCCAACGCGAGCCTCGCCAAGCGCGGCACGCAGGCCTTCATCGCGACTGTCGATCGCGCGGTGCCGTTCGACATCTTCACGTTCTATCGTGGCATGCACACCTACGTCGGCATCGATACGCTCGCCCTCACCGCCGTCGATTGCGCCGCGATCTTCGAGGCCATGGCGCCCGGCTTCGAAGATGGATCCCTCAGGCCTTTCCCCGTGAGCGCCGCATCCACGTTCCGCCTCGAGCAGGCCGCCGAAGCCTATCGCAAGGTGCTTTCCGGCAGTCCCGAACGCCTCGCCTTCGTACCGAATCCAAGCTGAAGGAGGACGCATGAAGCACCTCGCGAAAATCACGCTCGCGCTCTTTGCTCTCGCCGCGGGCCTTGCGCAGGCCGAATGGCCCGAGCGGCCGATCCGCATCATCGTCCCGTTCACCGCCGGAAGCGGCACCGACATCGTGGCACGCACAGTCTCCGAGTCGATGTCGAGGGCGCTGGGCCAGCCGATCATCATCGAGAATCGCCCCGGCGCGGGCGGGACGCTCGGCGCGGGACAAGTCGCCAAGAGCGCTCCCGACGGATATACGTTGCTCGTCCACTCGTCCGGGCACGCGGCGAATCCCGCGATCTACGCGAACCTTCCCTACGACACGCAGAAGGATCTCGCGGGCATCACCTCGCTCGCGAGCCTGCCCAACGTGCTCGTCGTCTCCCCGTCGCGCGGATGGAAGACGCTGAAGGATCTCGTGGACCAGGCGCACGCGAAGCCCGGATCGATGAACTACGGATCCGCGGGCATCGGCAGCGCCACGCACATGAACGCGGAGATCTTCCGCAAAGCCGCGAACATCGATGCGACGCACATTCCGTTCAAGGGAACGCCGGAGGCGATGACGGAAACCGCGACGGGCCGCATCGACTATTTCTTCGCGCCCGTCTCTTCGGCGCTGCCGCTCATCAAGGACAATCGCCTCGTCCCGCTCGCGGTGGGGACGGCCACGCGCTCGCCGCAGCTGCCCAACGTGCCGACGACAATCGAAGCGGGATATCCCAATTCCCAATACGTCTTCTGGGTGGGACTCTTCGCGCCGGCCGCGACACCGCGCGCCATCGTGGATCGCCTGAATGCCGAGGCGCTCAAGGCGCTCGCGTCGCCCGAGATCAAGGGCAAGCTCGAAGTCCTCGGCGCCGAGCCGATGCCGATGAGTCCCGCGGCGTTCGATGCGTTCGTGCATGCGGAAGTCGCGCGGATGGCCGAGGTCGTGAAGGCCGCCGGCATCAAAGCGCAATGAGCTTCGCACGGGTTGCAGCCGCGCTCCTCGTCGCGTTTACCGGAGCGGCGTGGCCCGCGACACGCACGCTCGAAGCGTGCACCTTCCCGGGCGGATTCAACTGGCCGTTCTGGGTGGGAAGCGAGAAGGGCTTCTTCGCCGCTGAAGGCCTCGAGGTCAGGCTCACGCCAGCGACGGGATCCGTGATGCAGATCCGCGGGCTCGCCGAAGGCAAGTTCGACATCGCCATCTCGACGATCGACAACGTCGTGGCGTACGACGAAGGGCAGGGCGAAGCGAAGCTCGAGACACCGCCCGACTTCTTCGCGTTCATGGGGGCCCAATACGGAGCCGTGCGCCTCGTGGCGCAACCCGGCATTCACGCGATCCCGGATCTCAAGGGCAAGACGCTCGCCGTCGACGCGGCGACAACGGGATACGCGTTCGTGCTGCGCAAGATTCTCCAGCGCGGGGGGCTCGGCGAATCCGACTACGCGTTGGAGCCCCTCGGAGGCACCGCGCAGCGCGCCGAAGCGTTGATGCAGGGACGCACCGCCGCGACGATCCTCACATCGCCGCTGGAAGTCGTCCCGGAATCGCGCGGATACCCGAGGCTCGCCAATGCGATCGACGTGGTCGGCCCATACCAGGCGCTCACGGGAGTCGCGAGGCGCGGTTGGGCGCGCGAGAATTCCGACGTGCTGGTGGCATTCCTCCGCGCCTACCTGAAATCGCTCGAGTGGCTCGCCGATCCGCCGCATCGGGCCGAGGCGATCGCGATCTACCGCGCCCACCTGCCGCAGGCGAGCGACGAGATCGCCGGCAAGGCGTGGGACGTGCTCCTCGCGGGTCCCGAAGGTTTCCAGAAAAAGGCGAAGCTCGATCGCGCGGGCATCGAAACCGCGATCGCCCTGCGCCGGGAATTCGCGAAGCCCGCGGCCGCCTACGGCGCCGCGGACAAGTACATCGACGAGACTTACTACCTCAAGGCAACGCAGTAGCCGCACCCAGGAGGATTCACGATGCGCGCCGTTTCATTCGCCCTTTCACTCGCATGCGCCGCAACCCTCGCCGCCGCGCAGGCCCCGGCCGGTCCGGAGAAGAGCAACATGGAGCTCGTGGGTAGCGATCCGCTCCAGGCGAGGAGCGCCTACCAGCCTACCGTGCACAAGCAGGGCGACCGCTGGATCCTTTACGTGGGGCACCACGGGGGCAAGACGAAGAACGCGCTCACCGGCAAGGACGAGGACAACGGCACCTCGATCCTCGACGTCACGGATCCGAAGAAGCCCGTTTATCTCGCGCACATTCCCGGCGAGCCGGGCCAGGGCGAATCGGGCGGCGCGCAGATGGTGCGAGTGTGCGATGGCGCGACGCTGCCGCACGCCGACAAGACGCGTGTCTACATGCTGCGCGTGTTCGGCAACGCGGCCCACGAAGTCTGGGACGTGAGCAATCCGGCCAAGCCCACGCTCCTCACCAACGTCGTGAACAAGCTGAAGGGCACGCACAAGAGCTGGTGGGAATGCGATTCGGGCATCGCCTATCTCGTTTCCGGCATCGATGGCTGGCGCACGCGGCGCATGACGCTCGTGTACGACTTGTCGGACCCGGCGAAGCCGAAGTTCATCCGCGAGTTCGGCCTGGCGGGGCAGCAGCCGGGCTCAAAGGTCGAGCCCGTTCCCACGGAGCTGCATGGCCCGATCTCCACGGGGCCGAAGGGCAATCGCATCTACTTCGGCTATGGGACCAACAAGGGCGGGATCCTGCAGATCGTCGACCGCGAGAAGCTGCTGAGTGGCCCGAAGGAACCGACCGACGCGAACCTCAACTATCCCGAAGTGGGGCGCCTGTACCTGCCGCCCACCAACGGCGCGCATACGACGTTCCCGATGCTGGGCATGGACGTTGCCGAGTTCGCCAAGGATGCCGCGGGATCGAAGCGGGACTTCGCCCTGATCGTCGACGAATCCCTCGTGAACGAATGCCAGGAGCCGCGGCAGATGGTCTGGATCGCAGACATCACGTCCGAAGCGAGACCCTTCAACGTTTCCAGCTACACGGTGCCGGAAGCGAGCGGCAATTTCTGCTCGAGGGGAGGGCGCTTCGGTTCCCACTCGTCCAACGAGAGCATGGCGCCGGTGTACTACAAGCGCGTCGTGTTCATCGCCTTCTTCAACGCCGGCGTGCGCGCGCTGGACGTGCGCGACCCTTACCATCCCAGGGAGATCGGGTATTACATCCCGGCCGTCACGGACGCGACCGACAAGCGCTGCCTCGGCACGGGCGCCGCCGAGAAATGCAAGGTCGCAATTCAGACGAACAACGTGGAAGTTGACGACCGCGGATATGTTTACATCGTGGATCGCGCCAATACCGGGCTCCACATCCTCGAGCTCACGGGGGAGGCGCGGAAGGCCGCGAACTTCGCGGCGAAGCCGTGACCTGGAAGGAGACCGCCATGGGATTCGCGAAATCGACTCTTACGACCGCATTGCTCGCTTCGGCCCTCATGCTCGCGCAAGGTTGCACGACCGCGCCGGGAACCAGCAACGCCGAGCCTCCGATGGGCGACAAGCGTTTCGCCGCCGTGCAAGCCGGCATGACGAACGACGAGGTGCGCGCTTCGCTCGGCGCTCCGAAGCGCATCACCCGGTTCCCCGGCTCGAACAACGTGGCCTGGGACTACGAGGGCAAGGACACCTGGGGCTACATGGTCGAGTATTCGGTGACCTTCGATCCGAACGGGCGCGTGCTGAGCAAGCTCGCGCGCCGCATCAACGACGGCGGGGAGCTCAAGTAGGGCGCTAGCGCAGGAATTCCTCGAGGATCCTGCGTTTTCCCGCGCAGCGCTCCTCGTTCCAGCACGATCCATAGCGCTTCACGACATGGCCGTCGTTCGAGATGACGATCTCGAACGGCTTGCCCATCATCACTCCGTGGACGTAACTCGCGAAGGATTCGGCGAAATCGTCCCCGGGATGGGTGGCCGAGTAGAGCGTCGGGAAGTTGGTGCGCTCGAGGTGCTCGTAGACGGTGGCCATGCTCGCGGCATCCAGCTTCGCGCCGAAGTAATACACCACGCTCTTGCGCTCGGGCAGCTCCGCGTCGAACCGGCTCGCGTACACGTTGTTCCTGCGATCCACGGACCAGGACAGATCGAAGAAGGGATAACGCTCGTCGGGTATCGCTGAAATCGCGAGATTCCAGTCGGGATGGAAAGGGCCGCCCGCCGCGAGGACATGCCCCAGCTCGTGCAGCAGGATGTACTGGATCGCCTGGCGCCGCGTGTCGTCGGCCGGCTTCTCGATCGTGGCCGCGAGCTGGTGGTGGCCATCGGGCTTGAACGGCGTGTTCTCCTTCCACGTCGCCCACGCATTCGCGGTGCGCTTCTCGAGGACTCCGGGATCGAGCACCACGAAGGCCTTCGTCTTCCGGCCGTGGTCATCGATGATGGAGTCGGTGAATCCCGTTCCCCCGAAATCGTCCACGAAGAGGATGCCCGCGAGGCGATCGCCGAGGCGGCGCTTGACGGGTTCGGGAATCGCCTCGAGCGCCGCGATCACGTCGGCACGCATGTCGTCCTTCACGATCGAGACGCGCGGCCGTTCGGGGTAGCCGTGATAGAGGTTGTCCAGCGTGAGGAGCCGGACGATTTCGGCCGGCGCGGGACCGACACGCTGCGCGAGGGGCTTGTCGAACGAGCTGCGCCAGAAATCGATTTTCTTGGCGGGACTCGCGACGATCACCCGCTGGATGCATTCCTTGTCGCCCGCCTTGCAGTCCGGCGCGGCATCCTCGCCCCACGCGAGGGAGCATGTCGCGAGGACGAAAACGAGGGACACCGGCAAGCGGCGCGACATGAAAGCAATTGTATCCAAGGCTCCACAATCCGCCATTCGAGGGCGCGCCGAAACTGTTTGATTCAATTCCTGCCGGATTTTTCCGCGGAACCGCCGGGACAATCCCTGTCGAGCCGTTGTCCATCGATGGCCACAACTTGAAAAGGAGATTCCATGAAACAGGCATTGATTCTTTCCACGCTGCTGACTGCCACCGGTGCGTTCGCCCAAGCCACGTCCACGGTCACGCCGACAACGCTTCCCGCGAACGTTCAAGCCGATCTCGCCACGGTGAAGACGGACTGGGCCAACGTGAAGGCGGCTGGCGAGACCCTGCGTTCCGACGAGGCCGCCAGCTCGCCCAACGTCGCGGCCGACCGCAGCGCCCTGGGGCTTGCGCGCCTCCAGTTGCGCATGGACATGGGCAAGCTGCACCTCGACGCGGCGCCCATCCTGCAGGCCGATGCGACCGCGCTCCAGGCGGCGCTCACCACGCTGCACAACGACCAGGTCGCCAACAACGCGGGCGCGCTCGCGAACGACCAGGCCGTGGTGAAGACCGCGATGCAGCAGCTGCATGCGGACATGAAGCAGCTGCACATGGGCCATCGCGGCAAGCACGGGCACCATGGCGGCGAAGGGCACGGCGCGTAGCGCGAAAATGTGAAATGGCGCACTCCGGAAGCGCCGAATTTGCGGGAGCGGATTGTCACAAAGGAATGATGGTTTGCGTCCATTGTTCCCGAGTGAATCCCGTGAATTCGGCAACCGGAGGGCGCCATGAAGTGCAAGGTCGGAGATTTGGCGATCGTCGTCCGTCCCAGGATCGATTCGAACCTGGGCATGCTCGTCGAAGTCGTGGGCCCGTGGCGGCCCGCGGAAAAGCTTTGGTGGGTGAGATCGCTCTCGGGACCGCGCCTTCGCCGCGACGGCGAATTCACGCATGAGGGCTCGGTCGCTGACTCCGCGTTGTGTCCCCTGCGCGGCGACGAGCCCGGATCGCTCGACGAAGTGGAATGCGTCACTCGGGAGCTACTGGTGTAATTCCTCGCGCCTCCACAATGTGCGGCGCATAACAGGCACGCGTCGGGCGAATTGGCACGATGCGCGTCATGGATACGAAATTTTCACCGCAAGCCATGGCGCAGGTCGCCGAGACCGTGCTCGTGGCGATCGCAAGGCAACTCGACAAACGCAAGCTTCGCCGTGATCTCGCGCTGCTCGTGGAGCGTGGCGAAGGATCGCACGAGCCCGGGGTGAAGGAAGTCGTCGCCGCGCTCGCGATCGTGATGTGCCACCAGGAAGAGTAGATCCCCACCGGCGGTTGCAGCCCCGCGGGGCCGTGTTGACCTTGCACGTCGTATGTGTGACGCTTGTGTCGCCCCGTCATGAAGCGCCTCTCTGATCGTGAGCTGACCTTCGCCCTGCTCGTGGGCGTGGCTTACTGGTCGCTCGCCTCCTACAGCCTCGCTCTTCCCGTTCGCTCAAGCGGGATTTCGTACATCTGGCCGGCGGACGGCCTCGCCCTGGGCGCGCTCCTCTGCTTTCCTCGCCGCTCGTGGCCGTCTCTGCTGCTGGCTGTATTTCTCGGCAACGCGTTTGCCAGCAACAAGCCGCTCGCCCTCAACCTGCTGTACTCGTCTTTCAACGTCTTCGAGCCGTGGCTGGTGGCGACGGTTGTGACGGCAGTCCTCGGCGTTCGCCCCGCCATCGGCTCCATGGTCGGCGCCTTTCGATTCCTGTCGCTCACCATGGCCGTGATGGCCATCGCCATTCTCATCACCAACACGATCGACTGGACGATCCACCGCGGCGATTTCTCGGCGACGTGGCAGATCTGGTACCTGTCGAACACGGTGGGCATGCTCGTCCTGGCGCCCCTCCTTGTAGCCGTCTCATCGGGCTTGCGCGAATCGGTGGGGCCGTGGTCGCCACAGCGGGGCGTGGAAGCGGCGGTCCTTCTCCTCGGACTCGCGGTCGTGATGTATCTCACCTTCGCGGTCGCGGACAACCCGTGGCTGAGGATGCCCAGCACGCCGATGATGGTGCCCGCGCTATTCCTGATATGGGCCTCGATCCGGTTTGCGCTGCCGGGCGGGACACTCGCTCTCGCCTTGTTCGCGCTGATGGCATTCTGGTACACGGCGCGAGGCCTCGGTCCCATCGCGACATCGAACCCCGAGCTGAGCAGGGCGTTGATTCACCTCCAGTTGGGCCTGATGCTCATCTCGATCGCCGTGATCCTGGTCTCCGCGGTAGCCACCGAGTGGCGTCGCGCCCTCGCCGAGAGTCGCGCGACCCGCAGGAAGCTCGATCGCGCGCTGGAGAGCGCGCGACTCGCGCTCCTCGAGGTCGACGTGCGAACCCGGAATGTCTATTTGAGCGAGGGATGGGGCGAGATGATCGGAGCACCGCGCGGCGAGTCGTACGCGGCGATCGCCGAGTTGCTGGAGCTCGTCCATCCGGATGATCGCGATGCCCTCTGGGAGTTGGGAATCAAGGCGGTTTCAGGCACCGAGGAACGCTACGAGATGGAACATCGCGTCCGGTGCCGCGACGGGCGGTGGATATGGGTGCTCAGCCGCGCCGGCGTCGTCGAGAGGGATGCGAGCGGAGCCGCGCTGCGCCTTGCCGGCACGGTCGTGGACATTTCCGAGCGAAAGCTCACCGAGCAACGCCTTCACTACCTTGCGACCCGTGATGCGCTGACCGATCTCACGAATCGCGCCCTTTTCGGAGACAGCCTGCGCGAGACGCTCGACGAGGCCGCGCGCTGGAAGGATCGTGTCGCCGTCATTTCGCTGGGCCTCGACCGCTTCACGGCAATCAACGACTCGCTCGGCCAGGAGGCGGGCAACCTCGTGCTGAGGACAATCGCCAAACGCCTGACGGACCTTGCAGGCAGCGACATGAGCGTCGCGCGGCCCGGAGGCGACGAGTTCCTCGTGCTCGTGCCAGGCATCCACTCACCGAACCGGATCGACAGGATCGCGGAGAGCATTCGCAAGGTGGTCGCCCAGCCGATTCGCGTCGCGAAGCATGAGCTCGTCGTGACCGCGAGCATCGGCGTGGCGATCTTTCCCGACGACGCCGATTCCGCCGGCCTCCTCATCCGCAATGCGGATATCGCGCTGCATAGCGCGAAGGCTGCCGGGCGCAATGTCGTGCAGTACTTCGCCCAGAGGATGAACGTAGCGGCCGCGAGCCGCCTGGAACTGGAGGGAGCCATCCGCCGCGGTCTCGAGCGCGACGAGTTCGTCGTCCACTACCAGGCACAGGTCGACCTGGCCACCGGCGCGACGATCGGGTACGAGGCGTTGGCGCGGTGGCAACATCCGGAGCGTGGATTCGTGCATCCGAAGGATTTCATCCCGGTTGCCGACGCTACCGGGCTGCTGGTGCCGCTGGGCGAACGCATTCTTGCAAAGGCCTGCCTGGACGCGGCGCGATGGCAGCGGCACGCGCCCTGTCGCGTGTCGGTCAACATGGCGGCGAGCCAGCTGCGGAGCGCGGGGTTCGTGAAAGCCATCGAAGATGCGCTCGCCTCATCGAGACTCGATCCCCGATTGCTCGAGCTGGAGATCACCGAAGACTCGCTCATCGAGCATGGAGCGAGCGATGTCGCCGTGGCGCTCAAGGCGATCAGCGACCTCGGAGTCCAGATTGCCGTCGATGATTTCGGCATCGGTTACTCGAGCCTTGCCTACCTCAGGCGCCTTCCGATCGACACCGTGAAGATCGATCGCTCGTTCATCACGGACCTGCCTGGCGATGCGGATGCCGGCGCGATCGTCGGCGCGATCATCGTGTTGTCGCACAAGCTCGGCCTCACGGTCGTCGCGGAAGGCGTCGAGACCCAGGCGCAGGCCGACTACCTTCGAGACCAGGCTTGCGACCTGGCGCAGGGATTCCTGTTCGCCAAGCCGCAGGCCTACGAGGCTCTCTGGGCGCAGGCGATGACAGGTTCAGCCCGCTGATTCGGCGTCCGGATCCAATGCCGAAGGTCGCGCGGATGGAAACCGCGAGGAAGCGAAGCGGATGACCAGCGATGCGATCGCCAGGAGCAGGATCCCGCCAGCCACGATGAGAATGCCCGTTCCCGGCACGTGCTCGTGCTGGATGTCGGCGATCAGCAACCGGGTCAATGCCGTGATCGAGACGTAGATCAGGAAGCGCACCGGCATGTGGTTGGTCGTGAAATAGATCCCGACCATCGCGCCCAGCTCGAGGTAGATGAAGAGCAGCAGGATGTCGTCGATGCTCGCGCGCCCCGCCCCGACCATGTCCGCGTAGGTGTGGACCGCGGACCACACGATCGTGGCGCCGATGGCGAAGAGCGCGAGGTAGTGGAAGCCGTCGACGAGCAGGTGCCCCGCCGCATTCGCAAAACGCCGCAGGCGTTTGTGCATCGAAGTCATGGGTTCCGGTGCCATGTTCTCCTCCTCGCGTGGTGAGCCGGCCGGCATGCAGATGGCGCCCCGAACACGAATCGAACGTGCGACCTGCCCCTTAGGAGGGGGCTGCTCTATCCACTGAGCTACCGGGGCGCTGCGCGCGGAATTATCTCACGCGGCCCATCCGGCCACTCGATTCGAGCGCCTCGAAACGCTATAATGTCGGGCTTCGATCCACGGAGAGGTGGCAGAGTGGTCGATTGCGGCAGACTCGAAATCTGTTGTACGGAAACGTACCGGGGGTTCGAATCCCTCCCTCTCCGCCAGTCTTCCCGCACGGGCGCCCTGTGAGTCACGGCGCCCGTGTCATTTGGGAGCGCGGTGAAGAGGTCTTCACCGACAACCGCTATAGCCGAAGGCATCGCATCGAGTTCGATGGCGGGGCCGTCCTGGCGGGCTCGTCCTCACCGACGGTCGTTCGCGCTCCGTTCTCGGATCCCACGGCCGTCGATCCCGAAGAGCAGTTCATCGCCTCGCTCTCGAGCTGCCACATGTTGTGGTTCCTCTCGATCGCCGCGAAGAAGAAATTCCGCGTGGACCGCTACGAGGACGATGCCGAGGGCGTGATGGAGAAGAACGCGGAAGGTCGCACGGCCATCACCCACGTGACGTTAAAGCCTCGCGTGTCGTTCTCGGGTGAGAAGATCCCGACCGCGGCGGAGATCCAGGCGCTGCATCACGAAGCGCACGAGGAGTGCTTCATCGCGAATTCGGTGAAGACGGACGTTCGCGTGGAGCCTCGCTAGCCAGGGCCATTCGTCGGGGACGAAAGGCCGGCGAGGGTAGGGCCCCGGTATCATAGGGGAATGCCCATGCAGCGCGGCTTCACCCTCGTCGAGATTCTCGTCGTTCTCATCATCCTCGCCGTGGTCATCACCATGGCGGCGGCGGTGACGCGAGGTATTGCCGCGAGCCAGCAGCAGACGCTGACGGTGACGCGGCTTGCGACAGTCGACGCGGCCATTGTCCAGTTCGTCGCTGCGCAGAAACGAATGCCGTGCCCGGCCGATGGGACGCTTCAGTCCTCCGACAACAACGCGGGCCTCGAGGCGGCAGGTTGCAACCAGACCAACGGGGTCGTGCCATGGCGGTCGCTCGGCCTGACCGAGCAGGACGCGACGGATGGCTGGTATCGGCGATTCACGTTTCGCACCGATCCCCAGTTGGTAGTAGCAGGAGGCATGGATATGTCTTTTTGTGACCCGGTCGGCGGCGCGGTCGCCGTCGCGGGCGCTTGCAATACGGGATGTGCATCATCGTCCCTGGGGTCCTGCACGCCGCCCGTGAATTTCCTCAGGGGAAAGGGATTGGAGGTCCACGCCCTTCCAAGCGCAGGAGCTCCTAACGGCGTTGTAGTGATGGACCCCGCTGCGTCTCCGAGCATCGCCAACCCGACGGGTGCGGCCTATGTGACGATCAGTGCAGGAGCAACCGGCGGAGGGGGTTACCTGAACAGTGGGCAGTTGGCGGTCAGCTCCGCGAGCGACAGTGCGCCGGAGTTGCTCAACTACGCGAGCAATTCTATTCAGCTATCTTCCGCCGGGGCCTACTACGTAGACGACTCGATTTCCACCAATCCGCATTTCGACGATCTCATCTCGCGCCCATCCGTCTATACGGTGATCAGCAAGGCGGCGTTGGGCCCGCGCTCTCACTGATGCCAGGATCGCAGCGCGGGGCAGCGGGCACGTTGATCCTTGTGATCCTCGTGCTCGTCGCCGTGAGCGTCCTCGCGGCAAACCTGCTGTCGCGCGTGGGCTCGGCGCAAGATGACCAGAACAACACAATGGCGAGCCTCAAACGCGCCGCCGCAGCGCTTGATGCTTTCGCGGGCATGACGATGCGTTTACCGTGTCCTGCAAACCCTTCCGATCCCTCTGGTGACGTGGGTGTCGAAATCACCTCCGGGTTGGCGGATTGCCAATATCGCCAAGGCACACTTCCCTGGAAGACGATTGGGCTAAGCCGTAGTGACGCGTACGACGCGTGGGGCCACAAGATCTCCTATCGGGTATACCTCGGGAGCGCAGGAAGCCTGGTGCAGGCGGGCGGCGCCAGCATGGCGGACTGCGACACGAACGAGGCATTTCCGACAGCCGCCACTGGTGCGACTGGCGGCGTGGGCGGACTGTGCCAGCCCGGAACAACGGGGCCGGCTACTTCCAATCCCGATCCTACGCTGCGTACGACACCTCCCTCGGCGTTCCTGGCGGGGAAAGGTCTTCAGCTCTTTGACTTTGGCGTCGAGCAGAAGGATGCGTTCGGCAACGACGACGTGGCGTACGTTCTTATCAGCCACGGCTTGTCGGGACTCGGCTCGTACTCCTCCTCGGGAGTGCAACTCCCCTTGCCGAGCGGCGATGAGAAGGACAACACGAAGGACACTGGGCCGTTCCACATCGAGGCGTTCTCCGCCATCGACACCAAGGACACATCCCCGAGCCATTTCGACGATCTCCTCGTATATCGAACGATCTCCGATCTCGCGACGAAAGCCAACCTGGCACCGCGGAATTGGCCCGACACCGTTCTCTCCGCGATAACGTTCGACAAGAACACCCTGGCCGCCGCGTTGGGATCCAACCCACACAGCGACACGGGTCAAACCACTATCGCACTCAACAACGTTACCGTGAGCGCATTCAATTCTTCCGGTGCGCAGGACATCGCCTACGATCACGGAGGTGGCGATCCCGATGCGATCGGGGGCGTAAGCGGCAGCGGGCTCCTGCAGAGCGGAGGAGACGGCCTGCAGCTCGACTTCGCTGAGAATGCGAGGCAATTCGCGTTCACGGTCGAGAGTTTCAATACGACCGGGACGTCCCAGGAACAGGTCCAGTTGCAGTTCTACACGGTGGTCGCAGGTGTGGCGACGCTACAGAACACCATCGTTAAACCGAGTTGCAGCCTGACCACGCAAGTAGAGAGCTTCAGCGTCGATGCCGGCTCGAACTTCAACCGCGTGGTGTTGAGCCCCATCGCGAACACGACGGGCGGAGCGAGCTCTCTAGCGCTCGCCGAGGTCCGCACCTGCGTCGCATCCGTAAGCTGCGTCACGAGTCTCGCGCCGACTGGGGTGACGTGTCCGTGATCGCGCCGTTGACGTGCGCCAGGGCCCCCGGTAGCCTCCGCC
>DATGGI010000064.1:0-11669 GCA_035308545.1 Usitatibacter sp. | reverse complement strand
GTGACGGTGCAGACCGCGGCCGACCCGTCGGGCGCGAGGGCCACGCTGCCCACGCGATCGAGCTCCCAGAGGGACTCGATACCGATCGCGCGCGCCACTTACGCGCTCCGCCGCTTGAACATGCCTTCCTTCTTGTCCTTCATCACGTCGTCCCACGGGAAGATCTGCGCGTTCATCGCGACGTAGGCGCCGCGCGGCAACGTCAACGATGCGGACAGCGCGAATCCCAGGTTGAAGGGCGCGTCGGAATCCTGCACGGAATACGGGACCATCGCGCCCGTGAAGACGACTGTCTTGTCGAGCGCGGCGCGCCCCACGACCTGCGCGGTCTCGACCATCGTGTCGGTGCCGTGCACCACGACGATCGCGCGCTCGGCCGATTCGCGGCACGCATCGAGCACGCTCTGCCGGTGCGCGTCGGTCATCTGCAGGCTGTCGATGAGGAGGCGGATGTCGAGCTCGAGCGGCAACTTGACGCGCGCCTGGGCGAGCAGCGCGGGCAAGTGCGTTTCCGAGAAATTGAGCTCGCCCTTGATTGCGTCGTAGCGTTTGTCGAACGTGCCACCCGTGACGATGATGCGGGCGGAGGCGCGGGAGCTATCCACCGAAGAGTTTGTTCAACTCGAATCCCGACATGGCGCTGGTGAATCCGTCGAATTTGCCCTGCTCCGCGATGAGTTTCGCCGTCCTCATGAACCCACCCCAGGCGGAACGCGCCAGCGCGCCACCCACGCTGATCCGCCGCACGCCGAGCGCCTCGGCATCGGCCACCGTGAGCTCGCCCGCCCAACCGATGAGGAGGTTCACGGGCTTCGGGGCGACCGCCTTCACGACGGCGCTGATCTGCTCCTTCGTGCGAATGCCGGGCGAATAGAGGCAATCCGCGCCCGCCGCCGAATACGCTTTCAATCGCGCGATGGTGTCGTCGAGATCCGGGCGGCCGCAGATGAAGTTCTCCGCGCGGCCCACGAGGAGCACGCCGCTGCGGCTTTCATCGATCGCGGCGCGCGCGGCGCGAAGGCGCGCCACCGCGTCTTCGATCGAGCGCAGGGGATTGCTCTCGTCGTAGGTCGCGTCCTCGATCGAGAGTCCCGCGACTCCCGTGTCGATCGCGAGGCGCACGCTTTGCGCGACGCCCTGCGGGCTGGACGCGTAGCCCGCCTCGAAATCGGCATTGACGGGAAGATCGGTCGCCGCGACCAGGGACCGAAGGTGCGCGAGCACGTCGTCGCGCGAGACGTGGCTGTCGGCCTTGCCCTGCGTCCACGCGAATCCCGAGCTCGTCGACGCGAGCGCCTTGAATCCCATCGACGCGAGCATCTTCGCGCTGCCCACGTCGAACGGATTGGGGATCACGAAGCAGCCCTGCTCGTGCAACGCCTGGAAGTCGGCGCGCTTTTCCTTGACGGAACGGGTCATTGTCCGGACATCCGGACGCCGGCGAGCACGAGCGCGCTGCCGAGGACGCGATCGATCGTCGCCCGCGCCTTCGAATACTGCTTGCGCACCCAACGCGTCGAGAGCACCGAGGCCACCAGGACGTACCAGGACATCTCGATCGCGAATCCCGCGGCGAGGAGCTCGACCTTCGCGGTGGATGTGAGATCGTGCGGCAGCACCGCCGCGAAGAGGCTGAGGAAAAAAGCGATCGCCTTCGGGTTGCCCGCGGCCGTGAGCAGTCCCGTGCGGACTCCGGAGACGAAATGAGCGGAGCCCTGCGCCTGAACGGCTTCCGGCTGCGCTTCGCCGCCTGAGCGAAAAAGCGAGAGCCCGAGATAGATGAGATAGAGCGCGCCGGCGATCCGCAGCGCCGCGGCGAGCCAGCCGACTTGCGCGACGACGACCGCCAATCCATACATGGTGAGCGCCGCATAAGTGACCGCCACGATCGCGATTCCGAGCGATACGCCCATGGCCGCGGTGCGCGAGCGGCCGGCCGCGACCTGGCTCAGGACGAGGAATGCGGGACCGGGACTTACGACGGCGAGCGACCAGATCGCGAGGACGCCGAGCATTTCGGGAGAGAAGGGGACCATGCGAATATCGTAGCAGGTATCATCGGGGCGCCATGAATACGCGCCCCCTGCTCATCGCGATCGCCGTCTCGCTCTCCTCGACCGCTGCCGCGGATCCCCAGAGCCTCGAGCTCGCGAAGGCCTCCGCGCGCAAGGTCGCGGAATCCACCTGTCCGTTGATCCGGATGCTCCAGAAGCTCGCGAAGGCGAAGCCCGATTCGCCGGAGTACGACTACCTCCGGACCCAGATCGAGGAGGAGAGCAAGGGGCTCCAGCAACTGAAGGCGGAGGAGACCGAGCACCTGCGCACCCTGGGCCCCAAGCTCACGCTCAAGGAAGGCCAGGAGCTCAACGAGTACATCGACGGGCCCCTGGCGAAGACCTGCGACACGAAGTTTTAGGAAACTTTCAAAGCGCGCTTCGCTGCCGGGTGTAGGTTGGCTCCCATAAGGGAGTCATAAAAATGAAGCGGTCTTCGGTGCGCGCACGCATACGGCAGCTGTGCTGTCTCGGGCTGCCTGCTGAAATGCTCATGGTCCCGCTGCTGCCGGCGCTGCGGGAGCTCGTCCCCAGCGACCTGGCGGGCTTCGTGTGGGTCGACGCCCGTGGAAGCGTTCGCAACATCTACGCCGAGAGCCTTCCGCCGCCGGAGCTTGCGCCCGGCTTGCACGATATTTCAGGGGATGGATTCGAGATCGCGCTGCGCGCGTCGATCCTCGCCTGCGCGGAATCGCCCGATGAAATCGCGACGACGCGGGTCGACGGCGCAGCGGGCGACCACGTCCTTTGCGCCCTGGCCCGCACGAACGCCGGCGCGCTCGGCCAGCTGCGACTCTATCGACATGTGGAACACGGTCCCTTCGGGCCCCGGGACCGCGCGGACCTGGCGAGCGTCATGCACTACGTCGCGCAGGCCGTGGCCGAGCGGGGAGCGCCATCGCCGGGAGATCCGCTCGCGCTCGCTTACGAGGATTCCGATGAGGAAGCGATGATCGTGGCCGATTGCGGCGGGACCATCCACTTCGCCTCGGACAAGGGACTCCAGCTCCTGCTGCTGGCGACCACGCGCGACATCCAGCCACAGATGCTGCGGGCTTCGGTGAACGAGGGAGCTACCCGGGCGATCAAGACGCTTTGCGCCCGCCTCACTTCGGGCGCCGGCGACGTCGCGCCCCCGGTGCTCACGCTCGATTCCATCTGGGGACGCTTCGTGATCCGCGGCTATCGCCTGAGCGACGGCCATCGGGGCGAGGCGCGCATCGGCCTGCGGGTGCGGCGGCAGGTCCCGATGATCCTTCGATTCGTCGAGGCGATGGGGCATCAGCCGCTCTCACCCCAGCAGAGGGAAATCGCGCTCCAGATCGCGCTGGGCCGGAGCAATCACGAGATCTCCGCGCGCATGGGCGTGTCCCCTAACACCGTGGCGTACCACATCAAGCAGCTTTTCCTGCGGCTCAATGTACATACGCGCACCGAGGCGATCGAGAAGATCGCCTGGGAAACCTAGTCGTCGATCGAGATGACCTGCCCCGTCGAAACGTCGATGTTGGCTTTCGAGGGCCCCGTCTCGCACTCGTAGGAGATCGTGGCGGTGCCGGTGGGCCCGGTGCGCACGATGAGCGACTTCGAAGTCTCCTTGGACGCCAGCGTGATCGGAGAACCCCGCACCTCGCGGTTCTCGCCGGCGAACAGCTCGTAGACGTGGACCACGTAGTCCTGGCCGGTGTTGTTCTTCACGTTGATCGCGATCGTCGGCGCCTGCGCGATGGCAAGCGTGGCGCAAGCCAATCCGACGGCTGCCGCGAATCCTACAAGCATCCTTCCCGCAGTCCGACTCGAAACGATTTTCATGGGCCACCTCCTCGTCCATAGGAGAAAAGCTCCCGTGAAAAGTTCCCCTTGACATACATTCAACCATCTGGTTGAATGAAACGCATGGACAACCTGAGCAACATCCTCGGTGCGATCTCCCACCCCTCCCGCAGGGCGATCCTGGATCGCCTGGCGAAGGGCCCCCAGCGCGTGACCGAGATCGCCGAGCCTTTCGAGATGTCGCTCAACGCCGTCTCCAAGCACCTGAAGGTCCTCGAGGATGCGGGGCTCGTCCGGCGCGAGGTGGTCGGCCGCGAGCACTTCATCGAATTCCGGGGGGCGCCGTTGCGCGAAGTCTCGCAATGGGTGCGCCACTACGAGCGCTTCTGGACACGGGAACTCGACAAACTGCAGCATTACTTCAAGGCGAAGAGGAGCAAATGAACGAACCGAAGTTCCGCACCTACGAGCTCACGCTCAACCGAACCATCGCCGCCTCCCCCGAGGAGGTCTACGACGCGTGGCTGGATCCGAACCTGCCGTGCAACCCCTGGCACGGATCGAAGCGCCTCGACTGGAACCCGCGCGTGGGCGGCCTCTGGTATTTCCTGCACGTTCTCGCCGGCAAGGGCTGGCCGCCGGAGCGTGCGCACTTCGGCCGCTTCGCGACACTCGAGCGCGGCAAGAAGATCCAGCTCGACTGGATGTCCTACAACACGCGCGGCATGGAGTCGGTGGTCACGGTGACGCTGCATCCGAAGGGCGATGAAACGCTCTTTTCGCTCACCCACGCGAACATCCCCGACGACGAGCTGGGCCGCGCGCACGAGGGCGGCTGGGCGCAGCTCACGAGCGGGCTCGAGCAACGCTTCGCGAAGCGATAGGAGATCGACGATGAAGAATGGCAGTTTCAGCACCTCGTTCGCGGTGACCCAATCCCCGGAAGAAGTCTTCGGCGCCGTCACCAACGTGCGCGGCTGGTGGTCGAAGTCCCTCAAGGGAAAATCCGCGAACCTCGGCGACGAGTTCACGTTCCGCTACCAGGACATCCACGAGAGCAGGCAACGCCTCGTCGAGGTCGTGCCCGACAAGCGTGTCGTCTGGCTCGTGCTCGACGCATCGCTCAACTTCGTGAAGGACAAGCACGAGTGGAAAGGCACGAAGGTCGTCTTCGACATCGCGAAGAAGGGCCGCAAGACCGAGCTCACCTTCACGCACGAAGGCCTCGTCCCGTCGTTCGAGTGCTTCGAGGCGTGCTCCGGCGGATGGGACTACTACATCGACACGAGCCTGAAGAACCTCATCACCACGGGCAAGGGACAGCCCGAGTAGCGCCCGGAGGGGCGCGCGGCGGTTGCTTGACGGGGGGCGCCAGACTGATAAGCTAGTCACTGGTTAACCAGTTGGCGCACCCCCATGGCCAGGAACGCCTCGATCGTCGAGAGGTTGAGCCCCATCCAGCTCACCAAGCCGGCGGACCTGATCATGCGCCAGATCCGCAAGCTGCTGCTCGAGGGCGCGCTCAAGGCCGGCGACCGGCTGCCGTCGGAGCGCGAGCTCGCCAACCAGTTCGGGGTCGGAAGGGGCCACGTTCGCGACGCCCTTCGGCGCCTCGAATTCCACGGTGTCCTGCAGACGATTCCCCAGAGCGGCACCGTGGTGGCGAGCCTCGGCTCCGGCGCCCTCGAACGGCTGATTTCGAATCTCCTCGACCTCGACCGCGACGACATCGAGGCGCTCACCGAGACGCGCGGCATCCTGGAGCTCTACTCGGCGCAACTCGCCGCGCAACGCGCGACGCGCAAGTCGATCACGGCGATACGCGATGCGCTCGAGGCGTTCCGCGCGGAGGCGAAGCTGGGCAAGCCCGCCGTCGAGGAGGACCTCATGTTCCACCTCGCCATCGCGAACGCCACCCAGAATCCGGTCCTCGCCACGCTCATCGGCCTCATCACGCCGGACATCATCCGGCTGCACAAGCTCGCGCGCGTCTGCGAGGCGGGGCGATCGCAGAAGGCGCTCGCCGAGCACGAGCGGATCTACCGCGCGATCGCGAGCCATGACGTGAAGGCGGCGGCACGCGCGATGTCCGAGCATGTGCGCCTCATCAAGCTGCAGTTCGACGCGGCGGCGCTCGCCGCGATAGCACGCGATTCGCATCCCAACAAGACCTAGGAGGAGTTGCCCATGAGAACGGGATTGATCGGCCTGATCGCAACGGCGCTTTCCGCCGTGGCGCTGCTCGCACCCACGACCGCCGATGCGCAGAACACACTCGAGAAGATCCTCGCGAGCAAGAAGATCCGCGTGGCCATCGATGTCGCCAACCCGCCTTTCGGCGTCCTCGACAAGGCCGGGCAGCCCGACGGCTCGGACGTTGCCGTGGCGCGCTTGCTGGCCAAGGACCTGGGCGCCGAGCTCGAGTTCGTGCAGGTTCCCTCGACGGGCCGCATACCCGCGCTGCTTGCCGGGCGCGCGGATGTGACGATCGCCTCGATCTCCGTCACGACCGAGCGCGCGAAGGCCGTGATGTACTGCCATCCCAACGGCGCGCTCTCGATCACGATCTTCGGGCCGCAGGGCGTGAAGATCTCGAGTCCGGCCGACCTCGCGGGCAAGCGCGTCGGCATCACTCGCGCCACGCTCGAGGAAGCGACGGTGCCGAAGATGGCGCCGGAGGGCACGAAGATCGTCTGGTTCGACGATCTCGCCTCGACCGTGCAGGCATTGCTCTCGGGGCAGGTGGATGCCGCGGCGATGACCGCGTTCGCAGAGAAGACGGTCTCCGACGCCAACCCGGGCAAGCACCTGGAAAACAAGCTCCTCGTGACCACGGCTTTCTACGGCCCGATCGTCCGGCAGAACGATTTCGAGCTGCGCCAATGGATCAACACGTGGATCTTCGTCAACAAGAACAACGGAAACCTCGCGGCGATCTACAAGAAGTACACGGGGGTGGAGTTGCCGGTCCTTCCGACCTTCTGAGCCAGTGCATTACGCCTTCCACTTCAACGTCGTCTGGGAGCATTGGCGAGAACTGGTCGAGGGCGCGTGGCTCACGATCCGCCTGTCGGCGATGGCGATGGGCATCGGCCTGCTCGCCGCGACGGCGTGCGCATATGCGAAGACCACGGGTCCCGCCGCGGTTCGTTGGGCGATCGCGGCCTACATCGAGGCCATTCGCAACACACCGTTCCTGGTGCAGGTGTTCATCATCTACTTCTCGCTTCCCGCGACGGGCCTGTCGCTCGACGCGAACCAGGCGGCGCTCGTCGCGATGGTCGTGAACTTCGCCGCGTACGGAGCCGAGATCCTGCGATCAGGGCTGGAGTCGATCGGACGCGGGCAGATCGACGCGGCGCGGGCGCTGGGGCTCACGCGTTACCAGGTGTTCCGCCACGTGATGCTCTTTCCGGCGATCAAGGTGGCGTATCCGGCGCTGGCGAGCCAGTTCATCCTCCTCATGCTGGGTTCGAGCGTGGTGTCGGCGATTTCGGCCGTGGAGCTCACGGCCGTCGCGAACTCCCTCCAGTCGACCACGTTTCGTCCGTTCGAGTTCTACTTCGCCTCGATGGCGCTCTACCTCGGCATGGCCCTGGGCTTCCGGGCCCTGTTCACCGGAGTCTATTGGGTGACGTTCGTGCGGCCGCGGCTCACGAGGCCCGCGGTTTGAGCCGGACCTTCGGCGCCGAAGAGCTGCTCTTCGTCGTCGCGGCGGTGCGATGGACATTGCTGCTCTCGGTCGTCGCGATCACCGCCGGCGCCTTGGTCGGGTTCGCGATCGCGTTGTTGCGAACGATGCCCAATCGTTTCGTGCGATTCGCGGCGGCGGGGTACATCCAGTTCTTCCAGGGCACGCCCGTGCTCCTGCAGCTCTTCGTCTTCTACTACGGGGCCGCGGCCGTGCTCGGGTTGCAGATCGAAGCGTGGCCGGCCGTCACGCTCGCATTCACGCTCTATTCGGGCGCATTCCTCGGCGAGATCTGGCGCGGTTCGATCGAAGCGATTCCGCGGACGCAATGGGAAGCCGCCGCGTGCCTGTCGCTCACCTACTCCCAGCAACTGCGCTACGTGATCCTGCCCCAGGCGATGCGGATCGCGATTCCGCCCACCGTCGGCTTCCTCGTGCAACTGATCAAGAACACGTCGATCGCCGCGATCATCGGGTTCGTCGAGCTCACGCGGGCAGGCCAGCTCATGGTGAACGTCACCTTCCAGCCGATGATCGTCTATCCGCTGGTGGCGGCGCTCTACTTCGCCCTTTGCTGGCCGCTCTCCCTGGCGAGCCACTTCCTCGAAACGCGCATCGATACCCGGCTCGGAATCGCGGGCCGGCTGTAGGCCCGCGTTCCGATTTAGAATGGCGCGGTGATGAATCGGCGCCCCTTCCTCGCACTTTCCGCTCTCGCAAGTGTGGGCTGGTTGCCGGCTCGCGCGTCCGGCCCCGAAGCTTCTGCAAGCCCGGAGATGACGGCCCTCAGCACATACATGAGCAACGCCGCGCACGCGCCGCTGCCCGCCGATGTCGAGGAGGCCGCGAAGCACCACCTGCTCGACACGATCGCGGCGATGGTCTCGGGCTCGCAGCTCGCGCCGGGCCAGGCCGCGCTTCGCTTCGCGCGATCGAGGATGAGCCGGGGCCGCGCGACGATCGTGGCTTCGGCGCTCACGGCCGACGCACCGGGCGCGGCCCTCGCCAATGGCGTGATGGCGCACTCCGACGAGACCGACGACTCGCATGAGCGATCGCGCTCGCACCCGGGGTGCGCGGTGGTTCCGGCGGCGCTCGCGGCGGGCGAGGAATTCGGCATCGACGGCGCGCACTTCCTGCGGGCGGTCGCGCTCGGTTACGACGTGGGTCCGCGCGTGGCCATCGCCATGGGCGGTCCCCGGTTCAGCTACGAAAGCCACAAGAGCACGCACGCGATCGGCGGAGTGTTCGGCGCCGCGGCGGCGGCCGGCTGCGCCGCGAGCCTCGACGCCCAGCAGATGCGCTGGCTCCTCGACTACACCTCGCAACAGTCGGCCGGGATCGCGGCCTGGCAGCGCGACAAGGATCACATCGAGAAGGCATTCGTCTTCGCCGGAATGCCGGCGCGCAACGGCGTCACGGCCGCCCTCCTCGTGCAGGACGGCTGGAACGGCGTGAACGACATCTTCACCGGCGCCGACAATTTCTTCCTCGCGTACGCGCCGGACGCCGATCTTTCGAAAGTCTCCGACAAGCTCGGCGAACGCTACGAGATCGCGAATACCGACATCAAGCGATGGACCGTGGGCTCGCCGATCCAGGCGCCGCTCGATGCGGTGGAGGCGATCCGCAAGCGCCGCCCGTTCGAATCCTCGCAGGTCGAACGCGTGACGGTGCGGCTCGCGCCGAGCACGGCCGCGGTCGTCGACAACCGCGATATCCCCGACATCTGCCTCCAACACATGGTTGCCGTGATGCTGCTCGACGGGACGGCGTCGTTCCAGGCCGCGCACGACAAGGCGCGCATGCAGGATGCGGCGGTGCTTCGCGAGCGCGCGAAGGTGCAGCTCATCCCCGACGAGGAGCTCGCGAAGCTGCTGCCGGTGCGCGTGACCGTGGTCGAGATCGCGTTCAGCGATGGAACGAGGCTAGCCGAGCGCGTCGAGGCGGTCCGCGGCACGGTGCGCAATCCGATGTCGCGCGCCGAAGTGGTCGAGAAGTGCCGCGACCTCACCGAGCCCGTGCTCGGCGCGAGCCAGGCGAAGCGATTGATCGATGCCGTGCTCTCCATCGAGACCGTGAAGGACATTCGCGCGTTGCGTCCCCTGCTCCAGCGGCCGAATGCGGCCCTCTCGCCCTTCATGGACTGCCACGTCCACATGGACAAGGCGGCCGGCGAGCGCTCCATCGAGGACGCGGTCCGCGCGATGCCCATCGAGAACGCGGCGATGTATCTTTTCCTTCCGTCGCCATTCCCCGAGCGCAGCGCGCTCTCCTTCGACATCGAGGAGATCCAGGCGGCCGCGAGGAATTTCCCGGGGAAGGTCGCGACGCTCGGAGGCGGCGGCACGCTGAACCCGATGATCCAGGAGGCCGTGAAAGCCGGAAGCGTGAGCGCCGAGCTGGAGGCGCGCTTCCGTGCCCGCGCGCTCGAGATCGAGAAGCTGGGAGCCGCGGGATTCGGCGAGCTCGCGGCGGAACACAAACCGTCGGAGTCCACGCCTTCCATCCAATCGCTTCCGCCGGATCATCCATTGCTCGTACTGCTCATGGACATCGCCGCGGATGCGCGAATGCCGATCACGCTTCACATGGAAGCGACGCAGGGCAACATCGCGCCTTTCGAACGCCTCCTCACGCACAACGAGCGCGCGAGACTCGTGTGGGCGCATGGCGGATGGGACAACACCGGATTGCGCACGCCGCGGCTCTGCCGGCTTCTCCTGTCGGCGCATCCGAACCTCTTCATGGAGCTCAAGATCGATCCGCGGAATCCCGGCCTCAACTCGCCGCTCACCGAGGGCGCGAGCGGCAAGGTGAAGCCCGAGTGGCTCTCGCTGTTCGGCGATTTCCCCGAGCGCTTCGTGATGGGCTCCGACCAGCACTACCCAATGCCGGGCGACGCGGTGCAGCGATGGCAGGGAATCGTCGCGCTCTTCAACGAGCTGCCGGCGGAGTTGCGGCGCGCGTTCGGTCTCGACAACCCGCGCAGGATCTATCGCCTGCCGGCCTGAGTCATCCCTCGAAGATCCTGCGGAACTCGCGCTCGCCGCGCGGCGTGAAATCCACGATGCGCGTGCCGCGCCGGCGCTTCGCCCACCCCATCTCGTAGCATCGTTGCAGCAACTGCGCGCCGACCTGTCCCGCGAGGTGGTGGCGCCGCGCGCTCCAATCGAGGCACGTGCGGCACATCGGGCGGCGGCTTTGCGTCGCGGCGTCCACGTCGACGCCCATCTCGCGGCAGAACCGGGCGCCCGACCGCGACAGCGTGAGACCGGATTCGTCGTGCGCGATCCAGCGGCGCTTCTTGAAGGCGTCGAACATGATCACGCCCAGGTCGCCGGCGAGATGGTCGTAGCAGACGCGCGCCTTGCGAAGATCGGGCTCCCGCGGGCTGGAGCGCAGCCGCAGCGCTCCCGCGCGATACGCCACGCCCAGCAGGCTTTCCATCAATTGCGCCACATCGTCGTCGGCGAGGCGGAAATAACGGTGCCGTCCCTGCTTCTCGACGGCGAGGAGCTTCGCGTCGACCAGGCGCGAAAGGTGCGCGCTCGCCGTGGCCTTGTTCACTTCCGCCACTTCCGCGAGCTCGGTCGCCGTGAGCGCCTGGCCCCCGAGGAGCGCGGTGAGCATCTCCGAGCGCGCGCGGTCGCCGATCAGGGCCGCGATCGTGACGATGTTGGGTCCGTCTTTCATGGGTCCATTGTACTTCGGGGAGATACCGGCATGGTTCGCTCCATGGCGAACCATTATCGATGACAAACCCACACAATTGGCGCCATGACGATCACCTGCTTCATCCGTTACCGGATCGACCCGTTCCAGCGCGCCGAATTCGAGGCGTACGCGCGCAACTGGCTCGAGATCATCCCGAAATGCGGCGGCGACCTCGTGGGCTACTTCCTGCCGCACGAGGGCACGAACGACGTCGCCTGGGGACTCATCTCGTTCCCGAGCCTCGCCGCATACGAGGCCTACCGCGCGAAGCTCAGGGCCGATCCCGCGGCGCGGGGAAATTTCGCCTTCGCGCAGGAAAAGCGCTTCATACTCTCCGAAGAGCGGACGTTCACGCAGAAGGTGATGGTTTAACATGACACGCCATGACTCGTACTCGTGTCACCGTTGCCTTCGTCATCCTCGTCGCGGCGGCG
>DATGGI010000063.1:0-11708 GCA_035308545.1 Usitatibacter sp. | reverse complement strand
GCGGGGGCGATGTCCTCGATCGTCGCTTCGCCTTCGGAGACGACGACTTTTGCGCTCGCGAGCTCGGGCCTGGCCATCGGGATCGAGAGCACCTTGCCGCGCAACGCGTCCTTGAGGGAAAGCGCGTAGAGGTTGCCGTCGAATCCGAGCTCCATGGCGCGGATCTTGTCGGCGTTGTCGGCGACCTTCGTCCACTGGCCCGCCTCGTTGCGCAGGTAGTAGGAGAACTCGCCGCCATCGCCATTGGCCACGGAGGCGAGGACGTACTTTCCGTCGCGCGTGGATTCCAGGCGTGTCTCCGCGATGCGGGGGAACTCCTTGCCGATCACGTAGGTGTCGGTCGAAGGCGCCGTGCCCAGCTTGTGGAAATACACCTGCTGGTAGAAGTTCATGTCCTCGGCCGCGCGTTCCTGGCCCTGCGGATAGCGCGTGTAGAAGAAGCCCGTGCCTTTCGCGTCCCACGCGAGGCTTCCTCCGCCCGTGGGCCACTGCACGCGCGGCACGACGTCGCCGAGCTCCTTGCCCGTGGCCACGTCGATCACATGCGCGGAGCCATCCTCGCTTCCGTTCTTCGAAAGCGATACGGCGAGGTACTTGCCGTCGAGCGAAGGCACGTACCAGTCGATGGCGGTGGTGCCGCCCTTGTCCAGCGTGTTCGGATCGATGAGCACGCGCTCGCTCTTGCGGTCGCCGGCGCTCTTCATCACGACGAGGAAGGGCTGGTTCTTCGGCGGCTGGCGCTTCATCGCGAAGAAGCTGCCGCGCTGCTGCATGTCGAAGTAGCGCACCGGCGAGGTCGAGTAGAGCTCCTTCAGGCGCTTCTGCAGGGCCGGCCGGATCGGCAACGCGTCGAGCTGCGACCGCGTGAGCTTCATCTGCGCCTCGCCCCACGCCTTCACCGCCGGGTCCTTGCCGTTTTCGAGCCAGCGGTAGTCCTCGGTCACGGCCTGGCCGAAGAAGGTGTCGGAGACGGGCTTCTTCTCGGTGGCGGGATAGTCGAGGGCGAAGGCGCTCGCCGCAGCCGCGGCGAACGCGGCCATCGCGAGGCGTTTTGTGACGGAAGGTTTCAAGGCGGATTCCTCCAAAGGCGAGGGCGCGAGTATAGAGCAACCGCGAAGACTCCCGAGTCTCAGGCCCACCGCAGGATCACCCGGAGGCGCCTGAGGTCGCCGGGATCGGCCATGCCCGGGAGGATCGGCACGGCGCGATCGATCCATGCGCCCTCGGGCCGCCATCGCACGATCGTGAGCCATGGCGCGACGAACGAACCCGCGCGCACCGTGCCCGCGCGCCATCGGCCGAGGTCATCCTGCACGTCGATCGCACGGCCGCGGATGCGAAGCGAGCGAACGCCGCGCCGGCCGCGAAGCAGCGCGCGCGAATGCGTGGCCTCGATCGCCGCGCATGCGACCCAGGTGGCCGCGAGGATCCGCGCGGCATCGAAAACCGGCGTGACCGCGATCACGGCGAGCGTTGCCCCCGCCGCGAGCATGACGAGCATGACGGAAATGCATGAGGGCACGATGCGAATCTCAACCGAGGCATCGCTATACTTGTGTTCTCCGCTTCGCGCATCCATCTTGGACTCCATGCCCTCCGCATTCGCCGCCGACCTTTCCGACAACGCACTGCTCGCCGTGACGGGAGACGACGCGCGTGAATTCCTCCAAGGGCAGTTCACGAGCGACGTCGAAGCCCTCGCGGCCGGAAGGGCGCAATGGAGCGGCTGGTGCACCGCGAAGGGCCGCCTCGTCGCGACGTTCCTGCTGCTGCGCCGTACCGATGGCTTCCTCCTCATGCTCCCGGCGGAAATCGCGCCCGCTTTCGCGATGCGCCTGTCGATGTTCGTGCTGCGCTCGAAAGTGCGCATCGCGGCAGTGGGCGACGACGTCGCGCGCATCGGCATCGCGGGCGAAGGCGCATCGTCCCTCATTCGCAAACGCTGGGGCGCCGTCCCGGCCCCGATGACGGCCATCGAGAAGGATGGCGCGACCTGCCTCGCGCTCGACGAAGGCCGCTTCGTCGCCTTCGGTCCCGCGACGATCGCATCGGACTTTCCGCGTGGCTCGCGCGACCCGTGGGACCTCGAATTGATCCACGCCGGCATTCCCGTCGTGGTTGCCGCGACCCAGGAAGCGTTCGTGCCCCAGATGGCGAACTTCGACCTCGTGGGCGGCGTGAGCTTCAAGAAGGGCTGCTACCCGGGCCAGGAGATCGTCGCCCGCACGCAATATCGCGGCATCCTCAAGCGCCGCATGGCGCTCGCGCACATTGCCGGCGCGGAACGGCCGCAGCCCGGGCAGGCGGTGTACAGCAAGGAGTTCGGCGACCAGGCGGCGGGAACCATCGTGAACGCGGCGCCCTCGCCCGGGGGAGGATTCGACGCGCTGGTCGTCGCGCAGATCGAAAGCCTCGGCCACGGCGAGCTGCATTGGAAATCCCTCGACGGTCCCGCGATGGAGGTCCGCAAGCTCCCCTCGGCCGCGACCGCGTCGTGAAGGGCCACGCTTCCGCGCCCGCGGTGGCGCTCGCCGCGATGATCCTCATCTGGGGCTATTCGTGGGTCGCCATGAAGGTGGCGTTGAGCTACGCCCATCCGTTCGACTTCGCCGCGCTGCGCGTGGGCATCGGCGCGGCGCTGCTCTTCGTCATCGTGAAACTCCAGCGGCGCCCGATCGGGCTGCCGGCCTATCGAATGGCGGTCGTGCTGGGAGTCGTGCAGGTCGCGCTCTTCGTGCTGCTCTCGAATTTCGCGCTGATGGTCTCGGGCAGCGGGCGCACGTCGGTCCTCGTCTTCACCATGCCCTTCTGGATGATCGTGTTCGCGCACTTCATCCTTCGCGAACGCATGCGCGGCGCCCAGTGGTTCGCGGTGGCGCTCGCCTTCGCGGGCCTCGTGCTCATCGTCTCGCCGTGGCGGCTCGAGAGCCTCGCGGGAAGCCTTCTCGCGGTGCTGGCCGGCATGGTGTGGGCATTCGCGTCGGTGATCTCCAAGCGTTGGCCGACAAAAGGCGTCGATCCGCTGCTCTTCACGGCGTGGCAACTGCTCTTCGGATTCGTGGCTCTCTCCGTCCCGGCGGCGCTGCATCCGCACGCGGGCGTCCAATGGACCGCGGAATTCATCGCCGCCCTCGCCTTCTCGTCGATCGTCGCGACGGGCATCGGCTGGTGGCTCTGGACCTATCTCCTCGCGCGCACGCCGGCGGGAATCGCGGGCCTCAATTCCCTGGGCATTCCGGTGGTTTCGGTGCTCACCTCCGCGGTCCAGCTCGGCGAGCGTCCGCCCGCGCTCGAGATCGCGGGGATGCTGCTCATCGGTGGCGCGCTGGCATTGCTCGCGTGGCTCGGCGTGCGCCGGCCCTCGCCACCCGTGATCGCTCCGGCTAGCGGCAGATCGGCGTAGAGAGGGCCTGCAGCACGCGGCCGGTCTTCGTGTCCTGCGCGAACGCGACGAGTGACATGTGCGCGAGGTCCCAATCGTCCTGGGGCTTGAAGCGAAAGCTGCCATCGCCCGCCCCGAGATCCGCGAAATCGCGCACCACGGCGTTGTGATGGAGCGTCTCGCCCCGGTTCTCGCCGCGCGTGACCTTGCTCGATAGCCCATCCTGCGTGAGCACGACGTACAGCCCGACGTTCTTCGCTGCGGATTTCACCGAAGCGCTTCCTTCGACGCCGTGGTCGGCGTAGGGTTTCGACCGGATCTCGATGCTGGCCGGCGCGGGGGACGCCGCGATCTCCGCGATCGCGCTCTCGAAGTCGCCGCGCACGGGCCATCGCCGGAAGTCGCGACCGTCGATCACCACCTGCGGCGTGAAGACCATGTCGGAGTCCTGGGATTTCGCGATGTCGCGCTGGCGCTCGGTGTATCGCGAGTCGGCGAAGCGATCCTTCCAGCCGATGTAGTCCCAATAGGTCACGTGGAAGGCGACCGGCACGATCCGCTTGTCGCCGCGCGCGGCAAGCTCGGAGATCCAGTGGTCGGCGGGCGGGCAGGTCGAGCAGCCCTCGGAGGTGTAGAGCTCCACGAGCGCGCGGGCCTGCGAACCGGAATTCACGGTGCACTCATTGGCGGCGGCGGCCAGCGATGCGAAGGCGAGCATGAGTGCGATGAGTCTCATGGCTTCCCAGCTTACGCCAGCGCGATGCGGAAGCGCAGGCTCGGCGTGCCGCCCTGGCTGGGCGGTTTCAGGAAGCGCTCGACGAACACCGCGCCGTTCGCGAGCATCACCCTCTGCGAGGGGACGTTGTCCTCGTCCGTCGTGAGATCCACGTGCTCGAGGCCCTCGTCGCGCGCATGCTCGAGCATCAGCGCCAGCGCTCGCGTCGCGTAGCCGCGGCGCTGCTTCCACGGCACGACGGCGTAGCCGATATGGCCCAGCACGTGGGGCGGCAGGTCCGACGTGCCCGGCCGCCAGCGGAAGCCGATCGAGCCGCAGAACTCGCCATCCCACATCCACATGCGATATCCCGGCAGGCGTGGGACCTGCGAGCCATCGGGTAACGTCACGGGCGGCCCGATGGCCTCGCGATCCGTGAGCAGCGCGACGAACGCCAACGCGTCCTTCTCGATGGCATCCAGCTCCTCGCGCACGGCCACCATCTTGCGCACGTTGTCGGCCGACCAGCCGCGGCCGAGCGCCGCGCGATAGCTGGGCAGGTATTCCATCCCGGGGCGCACGAGCTCCACTACTTCGCCCGCGCCTTCTTCTTGAACGCCTTCACGCCATCGGCGATCTCCTTCTTCGCCTCTTCGGGACCGCCCCAGCCCTCGACCTTCACGAACTTGCCCGGCTCCAGGTCCTTGTAGTGGGCGAAGAAGTGCGTGATCTGCGCGAGCGTCACTTCCGGCAGGTCGCGCGGAGCCTGGATGTCGCGGTAAAGGGGCGTGAGCTTGTCGATGGGCACCGCGAGGAGTTTCGTGTCCACGCCCGCCTCGTCCACCATCTTCAGCAGGCCGATGGGCCGGCAGCGGACGACCACCCCCGGCATGAGCGCGAAGGGAGTGATCACCAACACGTCCACCGGATCGCCGTCGCCCGAGAGCGTATTCGGGATGTACCCGTAGTTGCAGGGATAGTGCATGGCCGTCTGGACGAACCGGTCCACGAAAAGGGCCCCCGTCTCCTTGTCGATCTCGTACTTGATGGGATCGGCGTTCATGGGGATCTCGACGATCACGTTGAAGTCGTTCGCCAGGTCCCGCCCCGCCGTCACACGATCGAGATTCATCGTCCCTCCCCGGTATGGTAAATTTATCCCAGGTTCTGAACACCATTATCCAAGTTGCCGATTTGACTGGCAAAAAGCGACGGCGGTGAACCGAAGTCTTCCACTGATCCTGACGCTCGACCAACATGGCGTGCCCCACCGCTGGGTCACCTGGCAGCAGGCGGTCTGGTACTACGCCAAGGAGCGGGTCGCCTGGGAAACCGGCCGTGAAGCCTTCACGGTGTGGGGAGGACGTTGCCAGCGCACCGGCGAACGATCCCACATCACGGCCAACTCGATCGTCGCCATCCGCGGCAAGGCGCTCGCCATCAAGGGATTCCACCAGGTTCCCCCGCTCAACAATCGCGAGCTCTTCAACCGCGACCGCTTCATCTGCGCATTCTGCGGCGGGCACTTCTCGCCGCTGCGCCTTACGTGCGACCACATCCTGCCCATGTCCCGGGGCGGGCGCGACACCTGGATGAACGTCGTCGCCGCTTGCCGGGCCTGCAACCAGAAAAAGGGCAGCCGCACTCCCGAAGAAGCGCACATGCAGCTGCTATACGCCCCTTACATACCGAACCGCGCCGAGTTCCTGATCCTCGCCAACCGCCGCATCCTGGCCGACCAGATGGAATTCCTGCGCCAGCATGTGTCCGCCAATTCGCGCGTGCGTGAAGGAACCCATCCAGCCTGGCAGAAGGCGGCCCTCAGCTAGGGCCGCGTGCCTTTGGCGCGCGAAGATTTCAACCCCAACGACCCCGTCCTCGCCGAGATCCTCGGCGCGCACTTCGCCGACTATCGCCGCTCGCTCGTCGCCTCGGTGCCTTTCGGCCTGATGGCGATGTGGCTCATCTGGGGCACGATGCCCGCGGGCCTCGTCCTCGGTTGGTTCGCCGCGTATCTCGCCACGAGCGCCTCGAGGCTCGCGCTTTCCTACGCCTATGACGCGCCCATCCGGAATACCGCGGACGTGCGCGAACGCATGCAATTCGCGATCGGGGGCCATGCGCTGGGCGGCCTCGCATGGGGTGTGGTCGGCACCGCGACCCTGGTCCTCGCGCCCGGGCATCACGAGAACGCGCTCGCGATCTTCTTCATCGTGGTGGTCTTCGCAACGTACCAGGCCGCCGACCACGCTCGATACGAGCCCGCCTACGCCGCGTGGATGCTTTTCGCGCTCGTGCCCAACGTGTTCGCGGCCGCGCTGCAGCAGGACCCGATCTACCACGTGCTGGGCGGCATGGGCGCGCTCTTCCTGCTCATCGTCACGGTCACCGGGCGGCGCTCCAACCAGCTGATGAAGGACTCGATCGCGAAGCGCCTCGAGAACGCGAGGCTGCTCACCGACATGCTGGTCCAGAAGGAGGCGCTCGCCGAAGCCAACCTTTCCAAGACGCGCTTCCTCGCCGCGGCGAGCCACGACCTTCGCCAGCCCATGCAGGCCGTCGTGCTGCTGGTGGAGAGCCTCCAGGAGCGCGTGCATGAGCCCGGCGTGCGCCGCATCGTCGAGAGCATCCGCACCTCGGTGATCGCGATGTCGGCGCTGCTGAACGAGCTCCTCGACATCTCGCGCTTCGACGCGGGCACGGTCAAGCCGCAGGTGTCGTCGTTCCCGGTCACGCAGGTGCTCGATCGCGTCCGCAGCTCGTTCGCCTATTCGGCGAGCCAGAAGAACCTCTCCTTCCGCGTGCGGCGCTCGTCCGCCGTGATCGAGACGGACCCGATCCTGCTCTATCGGATCCTCGTGAACCTGCTCAACAACGCGCTGCGTTACACGCACAAGGGCGGCGTGCTCGTGGGATGCCGCCGGCGCAAGGAAGGATTGCTGATCGAGGTGTGGGACACGGGGATCGGCATCCCGGAGGAGAAGTTCGACGACATCTTCCGCGAGTTCCACCAGCTCGCCAATCCGCAGCGCGACCGCGAGCAGGGCCTCGGATTGGGCCTCGCCATCGTGGAGCGCACGGGACGGCTTCTCGGGCATCCGGTGCGAGTGCAGTCGCGCGTGGGCCGCGGGTCCGTGTTCTCGATGGTCGTGCCTTACGGCGATCCCTCCCAGGTGCGCACCAGCGAGCGTGCGCGCGCCGCCGACGCCCTCGAGGGCCTCGCCGTGCTCATCGTCGAGGACGAGAACGAGATCCGCGGCGCGATGACCGTGCTCCTCGAGGGCTGGGGATGCCGAGTCGCGGTGGCGGTGAACGGGGTCGACGTGGACCGCGCCCTCGCGAAGGCCGCCATCGAGCCCCACGCGATCCTCGCCGACTACCGGCTGCCCGGCAACGAGAACGGCATCGCCGTGATCCAGCGGGTGCGCCGGCGGTTCCCCGACGCGGCGGGCATCGTGATCACCGGCGACATCGCGCCGGAGGTCCTCACCGCCGCGGAAGCCGCGCAATTGCACCTGATGCACAAGCCGCTGCGGCCCGCGCGCCTTCGCTCGCTCCTCGGAGCGGTCTGGCGCGAGCACAACGCCGCCGGCGAACCCCTGCGCGCGGCCGGGGAATAGCCTCGTGAAGATCCTCATCGTCGACGACCACCACCTGATCCGCGAAGGAATGCGGCCCGTGCTGGAACGCCTGCCCGCGCACGGATCCGAAGAGCCCGTGGAGATCTTCGAGGCCGAGAATTTCGACGCGGCCACGGTCACGGTGACGAAGCATCCGGACCTGGACCTCGTGCTGCTCGACGTGCGCATGCCCGGCACTTCGGGATTCGCGGGCCTCGCCCAGTGGCAGAAGCGTTTTCCGGGGCTGCCCGTCGTGATGATGTCGGGAGAGGACGATCCTGCGCTGGTGCGCTCGGCGATCGACCAGGGCGCCCTGGGCTATATCCCGAAGTCGTCCACGAGCGAAGTGATACTCAACGCGCTGCGCCTCGTGCTTTCGGGCGGGACCTACCTTCCGCGGGAAGCGATCGGCCCCGAACGCGTGGCGCCCATGCCCCAGGCCGATTTCGCCGCCGACGTCGCGGCCCGCCTGGGAATCACGCCGCGGCAGGCCGACGTGCTCGCGCTCCTGCTCGCGGGAAAATCCAACAAGGTGATCTGCCGCGAGCTCAACCTCGCCGAGAGCACCGTGAAGAACCATGTGGCGGCCGTATTCAAGGCGCTGAACGTGACCACTCGCGTCCAGGCCGTCCTCGCCGCATCCAGGCTCGGCATCAAGACCTAGCGCCCGCGGGTTTTCCGCGACCCCAGACTAAAGTACTGGGTCATCGAGCCGATTACCGGCGCGGTCCCGTTCGCTCATCATGCGTGCTCTTTCGATAAAGGGGAGCATCATGGGTCTTGCGAATCTGTCGGTCCGCGCGCGGCTTGCCATCCTGCTCGCGTTCGTCAACCTGCTGCTGCTGGTCGCGGCAGGCTATGCCTACTACGCGCTGAGGAGCCAGAGCGCGCAGCTCGAGGCGGTCATCAACACCCAGAACCGCGTGGAAGCCGCCAGCGACCTCGCGCGCCGGGCCCAGATCGAATTCAAGTTCCAGGTCCAGGAATGGAAGGACCTCCTGATCCGCGGCAGCGACCCGGAGCTCTTCAACAAGTACCTCAAGGGATTCAACGAGCGCAGCGCCACGGTCAAGGAAGAGCTCGCGAACCTCGCGCCGATGCTCGACAAGCTCGCGCTGCCGGCGGCGCTTGCGAACGACCTGCAGGGCGAGCACGCCGACCTCGACCACCGCTACATGGAGGCGCTCAAGCTGTATGACGGCGCCAAGGCCACGAGCGCGCTGGAAGTGGACAAGGCTGTGCGCGGCATGGACCGCGCCGCCACCGACCACTTCGCCGACATCGTGAAGAAGATCCAGCAGCAGGGCGACGCGCTCGACGACGCCGCCATGGCCCAGGCCGACCACACCAAGACCACGCTGCTCGCGGGACTCCTCATGCTCGCCATCTTCACGATCGTCGTGAGCACCGCGTGGGGCGTGACGACGATCCTGTCGATCGTGCGCCGCCTCAAACGCGCGACTGAAGTGGCCCGCACGGTAGCCGCCGGCGACCTCAGCACGAAGATCGAGGCCGGGAACCAGGACGAGCTGGGCCAGCTCCTCTCGTCGCTCGCCGAGATGAACGGCTCACTCGCCGACATCGTCGACCGCGTTCGCGAATCCGCCGAGAAGGTCACTGTCGCCTCCTCGCAGATCGCCGCGGGCAACACGGATCTGTCGTCGCGCACCGAAGAACAGGCCTCGAACCTCGAGGAAACCGCCGCCTCCATCGAGGAGATGACGGCCACCGTGAGCCAGAACGCCCAGAGCGCCATGCAGGCCAACGAGCTCGCCGCCAACGCCAAGGAAGTCGCCCGGAAGGGCGGCGACGTCGTGGGCGAGGTGGTGAAGACGATGGAAGGCATCCAGGCGAGCTCCCACAAGATCTCCGACATCATCGGCGTGATCGACTCGATCGCGTTCCAGACCAACATCCTCGCGCTGAACGCGGCGGTGGAAGCGGCGCGCGCCGGCGAGCAGGGCCGCGGCTTCGCGGTGGTCGCTGCGGAAGTCCGCAACCTCGCCCAACGCTCCGCCGATGCGGCGCGCGAGATCAAGGGCCTCATCACCGAATCGGTCCAACGCGTCGAGGACGGCTCGAAGCTCGCCGGCGGCGCCGGCACGACGATGAACGAGATCGTGTCGAGCGTGAACCGCGTCTCGCAGCTCATCAACGAGATCGCCACCGCGACCGCCGAGCAGAGCTCGGGCATCTCCCAGGCCAACGCCGCGGTGAGCCAGCTCGACAAGGTCACCCAGCAGAACGCGGCGCTCGTCGAGGAATCGACGGCGGCCTCCGAATCCCTGCGCAGCCTCGCGGTCGAGATGTCCGAGGCCGTCGCCGTCTTCCGCCTCGCCGACCGCAAGCCGGTTCCCGCGCTCGCCGCGGCGCCTGCTCACGGCGCCTTGCGCGGACCCCAGGCGCGCGCGTTTCCCAAGGCGAACAATCCGCGCCTTGCGAACAAGGCCGCCTCGTCCCGCATCGAAGAAGAATGGAAGGAGTTCTGATGAACGCCAACGAAACCCTGGGCGCGCGCGAGGAGTTCCTCACGTTCCGCCTCGGCCAGGAAGAGTACGCGATCGACATCCTGCAGGTGCGTGAGATCCGCGCGCATGAGCCGGTGACGCGCATCGCGGACGCGGCCGACTTCGTGATGGGAGTCATCAACCTGCGCGGCGTCATCGTCCCGATCCTGGACCTGCGCATGAAGTTCAAGCTGCCGCGCGGCGTGGACGCTTCCACCGTCGTGATCATCCTCAGCATCGAGGAGCGCCTCACGGGCGTGGTCGTGGACGCGGTGAGCGACGTGATGTCGCTGCTTCCCGAGCAGATCCGTCCCGCGCCGCAGCTGCACGGGTCCATCGACTCGAGCTTCATCCGTGGCATCGCGCCGGTGGAGGGACGGATGCTGATCGTGGCGGACATCGCCGCGCTGCTCCTCGCCCCGGGCCTCGAGCCCGAGGCACTGGCGGCATGATGCCCCGCATCACCTACGAGCTCGCGCTGGGCATGGCCCTGGCGCTCGAAGCGTCGGAGTCGGACATGGAGCGCATCCGCGCCCTGCTCCACGACCGCGCCGACGCGGCCGAATCGCTGCACCTCGCGATGGAGCTGCTCGCCCGGGCCCGTCGACGCATCGAGACGGTCCGGGAAGCGCTCGGCGAAGCCGCCGAGCCCATCTTTTCCTGAAGGAGCGCATCCCATGAAATCCGGCGTCACGCACACGAGTAGGACGCATGCGCTCGACGGGCCCGCGTACCTGGTGCAACTGAGCCTGGATCCCGCGCGCTTCCCGCGGCGCAATTCATTCATGCCGCTGGTCTCGAAGGTCGCGGGACTCGGTCGCGTGGACGACATCGAGCTCGCCCTCGCCCCGAACGGCGGCGGACGGCTCGGTTTCCTCATGTACGGCGCGGGCAGCCTCGCGCACTTGCGCGAATGCCTGCGCAAGATCGTCGGCGATGAGTCGATCGTCTCGTGCCGCGCGCACGCCGCCTGAAGGAGTCTTTCGAAAGTGTCACGCGTCGGCATCGCCATGGTCGCAGCATTGCTCTGCGCGCTCCTCGCGCCGGCACCCGCATTGCCGGCCGCGACGCAGGCAGGCGTGTCCTCGCTCGTCGTCGTGACCGACGACCACTATCCGCCGTATCTCTTCCACGCTGACGACGGGACGCTCCAGGGAATCGTCAAGGATCGATGGCAACTCTGGTCGGAACGCACCGGGGTCCCCGTCGAGGTCCGCGGCGCCGACTGGTCTTCGGCGCAGGAAAGCGTCCGCGCGGGCCACGCCGACGTGATCGACGCCATCGCGAGCACCGAGGGGCGCGACGGGCAGTTCGAGTTCTCGGAGGGACACGACGACGCGGAAGCGCGGCTTTATTTCAGCCACGGCCTCTCGGGCATCGTCGACGCGGCGAGCGTGCGCGGCATGATGGTCGCCGCCAAGCGCGGAAGCGCGTGCAGCGAGTGGCTGCGCAACCGCGGCGTCATCCATTTCGACTTCTATCCG
>DATGGI010000062.1:0-4559 GCA_035308545.1 Usitatibacter sp. | reverse complement strand
TCGACGCGGTTCAGGTCGAGCAAGCCCATGTCGAGCTGGCTGCCGGAGCCGATCGCGTATGCGGTGCTCGAGCCGAATGGCACGTCGTCGACGTACACACCCACCGTCGCGATCGTGGCGGCTCCCGTGGACACGCCGCGGATCGTGACGCTGCTCAGGCCCGGGCCGCCCCCGGAACTCAGGTCGATGCCCGGTTGCGTGGCGAGATAGTCGACCAGCGACTTCGCGCCCGATTGCTCGAGATCATCGGCCGGGATCGTGTTCAGTTGCACCGGAACATCACGCACCGGCTCGCGGCGGCGTGTGCCGGTGACCGTGATCGCTTCCAGCGGCTGTGCCGCGGCGTTGGCGGCCGCGTCTTTCTTCGTAGTGGTTGTAGTTGTGGTCGTGGTGGTTGAAGTCGAGTCCGCAGCCGGTGGGGTTTGGCCGGCCGCGGACCCGCTCGCACCCGCCGCGGCGGCCACGAGCATGGGAAGGAGGAGCGGACGCAAACCGGAAGAACGGGCAATCAAGCGATGCAGGTCCATATATCCTCCCTGGGGATATAAATTTCTTGTTCGGATAGTAAATTTCTTTTTTAGAAATTACAAGCTCGTCGAGACAACTCCATTCGCGGCAATAAAAGGGTAGACTTCCGGCATGAGCGCGCGTCCCGCCAGCAGCCCAGCCATCGAAACGAGGCCCACTCCCGGCGACACCATCCGCGGCATCCGCAAGAAGCTCGGGCTCACCCTGAACGAGGTGGGCCGGCGCACCGGAATGGCCGTGTCCACGCTCTCGAAAATCGAGAAGGGCCGCGTCTCGCTTTCCTTCGACAAGCTCCTGTCCATCAGCAAGGCCCTCGGCGTCGACATGGCCGAGCTCCTCGAGCCCGCGCCGCATCATGACGGAACTGCGACGGGACTGCTGCGCGGGCGGCGCGTCGTGCAGCGGGCGGGCGAAGGCCAGCTCGTGGAAACGCGCAGCTACCGCCAGACCTATCTCGCCACCGAGCTCCTGAACAAGCGCATGACCCCGATCGTCGTGGAGCTGCGGGCGAGCACGATGGAGGAGTTCCGCGAGGAATTCGGCGGCCTCATCCGCCACCCGGGCGAGGAGTTCGTGCACGTGATCTCGGGCGAGCTCGAGTTCCACAGCGAGCTCTACGCGCCGCTGCGCCTGGCGGCCGGCGATTCCATGTACTTCGACAGCGAGATGGGGCACGCGTACCTGAACGCCTCCCATCCGCCCTGCCGCGTGGTGGTGTCCTGCGCGCCGCGCGGCCGCGACGAGAGCGTGATCGCGGCCTTCATGGGCGCGTCCGAAAGGCATGCGGCGAACCAGGAAACCCCCGAAACGCCGCCCCGCCCGCGCCGGGGGAAGGCGCGCCACCGTTGACCACAAATTTTCCATACTGGAAAAAAGTTTCTATTTGAAATAACATGCGCCGTGCACTTCGAGGCCGCGCATGTCGAGTTCCCATAAGGTCGATTTCGTCGTCGTCGGCGCCGGCATCGCCGGCGCTTCGGTCGCCGCGGTCCTCGCCGAGCGTGGATCCGTGGCGGTCCTCGACATGGAAGAGCACGCGGGATACCACACCACCGGCCGTTCGGCGGCGCTCTATTCGAAGATCTACGGCAACGCGGCCATCCGCGCCCTCACGCGCGCGAGCCACGAGTTCCTGTTCCGTCCGCCGTCCGATTTCGCGATCCATCCGCTCGTGTCGCCGCGTCCGACGCTTTATTTCGCGCGCGCGGACCAGTCCGCTTCGCTCGAGCGGATGCGCGCGGACGAGGACGTGAAGGAGGGCACGCAGCTCCTCGACGGAAACCGCGCCGCATCGATGGTCCCCATCTTCCGGCCGGGCTATCTCCACTCCGCGGCGCTCGATCCGGAATCGGCGGATATCGACGTGCACGAGCTGCACCAGGCCTTCCTCCGGCGCACTCGCTCGCTCGGCGGCCGGATCGTCCTCGGCGCGCCCGTTCGCGAAGCCCGCACCAACGGCGGCGGCGTGTGGCACGTGTCGACCGCGCAGGAAACATTCTTCGCGCCGGTGGTCGTCAACTGCGCGGGAGCCTGGGGAGACGAATTCGCCTCGCTCGCCGGCGTGCGCCCCATCGGACTCAAGCCGCTGCGCCGTACCGCAATGCGCGTGGAAGCGCCCGCAGGTGCCGACGTCACGCGGTGGCCCGTCGCGATCGACGTCGACGAGGAGTTCTATTTCAAGCCCGAGGCGGGCGCCCTGCTCCTGTCGCCGGCCGACGAGCATGAAAGCCCGCCCTGCGATGTCCAGCCCGAAGAGCTCGACGTCGCCATCGCGGTGGATCGCTTCGAGCGCGCCACGACACTGCGCGTGGAGCACGTGACGCGGCGCTGGGCCGGATTGCGCGTCTTCACGAGCGACCGCACGCCGGCGCTCGGCTTCGACGATAGCATCAAGGGATTCTTCTGGCTCGTGGGCCAGGGCGGGTACGGAATCCAGACATCACCTGCGCTCGGGCGGATCGCGGCGGCGCTCGCATGCGGCGAACCGATGCCGATCGACGTGGCAGCGCATGGCGTGCGCCTCGACGCGCTCTCCGTGGAACGCTTCAGGCATTGAACGACACTTTCAGGCACTGAACGACATTTGAAGGAGGCACTCATGATGAAGGCACTCAACGCCCGGCTCTTCGGAATCGCAACGGCGGCACTCGTGTGCATGGGCCTCGCGACGCCCTGCCTCGCGCAGCAAGCGACCCCCCGCGAGGCGAAGCCCATGACCGCGAGCGATCTCGAAGCGTGGCTCGACGGCCTCATGCCGACGGCGCTGCACGTCACGGGCACGCCCGGCGTCACGGTCTCGATCGTGAAGGATGGCGCGGTCCTCTTCGAAAAGGGCTACGGGTACGCGGACATGGCGAAACTCAAGCCGGTCGATGCGCGCACCACCCTCTTCCGCCCGGGTTCCGTGTCGAAGCTCTTCACGTGGACCGCGGTGATGCAGCAGGTCGAAGCCGGAAAGATCGATCTCGACACCGACGTGAACAAGTACCTCGACTTCGAGATCCCGGCGTACGAGGGCAAGCCGATCACGATGCGCAACATCATGACGCACCGCACCGGATTCGAGGAAGTCGTGAAGGACCTCATCACCTTCCAGGGACCCGGACCGACCGACGAGCAGACGGTGAAGAAGTACATCCCGCCGCGGATCTATCCGCCCGGGACCGTGGTCGGCTACTCGAACTACGCCACCTCGCTCGCGGGCTACATCGTGCAGCGCGTCTCCGGCGAGAAGTTCGAGGACTACCTCGAGCACCACATCTTCACGCCGCTCGGCATGAAGAACTCGACCTTCCGCCAGCCGCTGCCGGAAGCCATGCGCGCGAACATGTCCCTCGGATACAAGGACGTCGACAACCCCGGTGACGGCTTCGAGATCATCAGCATGCCGGCCGCGGGAGCCCTTTCGTCCACGGCGGACGACATGGCGAAGTTCATGATCGCGCACCTGAACGACGGCGCGGGGCTGCTCAAACCCGAGACCGCGAAGCAGATGCACGAGTTCGTCCTGCAGTCCTTCCCGGACTTGAACGGCAGCGATCTCGGCTTCTACGAGCAGAAGGTCAATGGCCACCGCGCGATCGCCCACGGGGGCGACACGGTCTATTTCCACTCCGAGCTCCTGATCTTCCCGGCGGAGAAAGTGGGCTTCTTCATGTCGGTGAATGGCGGCGGCCGCGGCGGCATGGGCGCGCGCCTTCGCATGTTCGTGGTCCCGGAGTTCGCGGACCGCTATTTCCCGCGTGACGAGACCGTCGCGGCCGTGGACCCGCAGACCGCCAAGGAGCACGCGAAGATGATCGCCGGGCGCTACAAGACCACGCGCCGCGCCGACTCGACCTTCATCTCGCTCGCCACGCTCGCGGGCGCGACCACGATCACGGCCAACGCGGACGATACGATCACCCAGTCGCTCCTGGGCTTTCCGGTCCGCTACCGCGAGGTGAAGCCCTTCCTCTGGCAGGAGGTGGGCGGCCACGACAAGCTGCAGGCGAAGGTGGAGAACGGCAAGATCGTGTCCTGGAGCACCGACATGATCGCGCCCGCGTTCTCCTTCGAGCCCGAGACGGGCCTTCCGGGCGCGGGACTCGCGCTTCCGCTCGTGGGGCTCGCGCTCCTGCTCATCCTCGTCGGCTTGCTCGGCTGGCCCGCGACCGCGATCGCGCGGCGTGCCGTCGCCAATCCGCGTGTGCTCTCGCGCGGCAAAGTGCTCGCGATCCGCTCGGGCCGCGTGTTCGCGATCCTCACGTTCGCGGCCACCATCGCGTGGCTCGGGCTCTTCGTAGCCGCGCTGCAGAACCTCACGCCGAAGCTCGACACGTTCCTGTTCCTGAGCCAGTTGCTCTCGATCGTGGCCTTCGTGGGCGGCTGGATCGTCGCAGCGTGGAACCTCGCTCTCGACGTGCGCGGCCACCTGGGATGGAAGCGCATCACGTGGGGCGTGGTGATCCTCCTCGCCTTCTCGATGTTGCTGTGGCTCGGGGCGAACTACGGCCTGCTCAAGTTCTACAGCCAGTTCTGGGAACGGCGAT
>DATGGI010000061.1:0-8962 GCA_035308545.1 Usitatibacter sp. | reverse complement strand
CCCTTGGGCTTGCCGGTCGAGCCCGAGGTGTAGAGCCAGAACGCGATGTCGTCGCAGCGCGTCGGCGCGGACGCCGCCATCGGCTCATGCCCGGCAATCTCCGCGTTCAACGGCGATGCCCACGTGAACTTCACCTCGTGGGGCGCCTGGGCCATGGCTTTCTCGAGCACCGGCAACAGCGCCGGGGAAACGAGCGCCGCCTGCGCGCGGCAATGCGAGAGGATGTAAGCGTAGTCGTCGCCCGAAAGGAGTGTGTTCACGGCGACCGGGACGATGCCGGCGTAGAGGGCGCCCAGGAATGCCACGGGCCAGTCGTTGTTGTCGTGCATGAGGAGCAGCACGCGCTCCTCGCGGCGCAGCCCTTTCGCGACCAGGGCGGACGCCATCCGGCGCACGCGCTCGTCGAGCTCGCCGTAGCTCAAGATGCCCTGGTCGTCGATGTAGGCGGCCTTCCCCGCGCGCGTCCGGTTGCGCTCGAGAAGGTGCTGGGCGAAGTTGAACCGTTCGCCCGGTGGGGGTGGCAGGCTCGCGATCATGTTGAGGCATCATAAGGCATGGAATCCACTCCGCGCGTCGACTTCCGCACCGATCCGTCCCGCTACCGCCACTGGAAGCTCTCCTTCGACGGTGCCATCGCCACGCTTTCCATGGACGTGGCCGAGGACGGCGGATTGGTGCCCGGCTACAAGCTCAAGCTCAATTCCTACGACCTGGGCGTGGACATCGAGCTCGCCGACGCGCTGAATCGCATCCGCTTCGAGCATCCCGAAGTCCGCGCCGTCATCGTCACCAGCGCCAAGGACCGCATCTTCTGCTCGGGCGCCAACATCTTCATGCTCGGGTCGTCGGGCCATGCGTGGAAGGTGAATTTCTGCAAGTTCACCAACGAGACGCGCAACGGCATCGAGGATTCCTCGCGCCACTCGGGGCTGAAATTCATCGCCGCGATCAACGGCACCTGCGCCGGTGGCGGCTACGAGCTCGCGCTCGCCTGCGACCAGATCGTGCTGGTGGACGACCGCTCTTCGGCGGTGTCCCTGCCCGAGGTTCCGCTCCTCGGCGTCCTGCCGGGAACGGGCGGCCTCACGCGAATCACCGACAAGCGCCACGTGAGGCACGATCACGCGGACATCTTCTGCACGACGGCCGAAGGCGTGCGCGGGCAGCGCGCGCTCGACTGGAAGCTCGTCGACGCGATCGCCAAGCCCGCGCAATTCGCGGCGACCGTGAGGGAGCGCGCCGACAAGGTGGCCGAATCCATCGGGCGCCAGGCGGACGCGAAGCCGGTGGCGCTCACGCCGCTCGGGCGCGCGGACGTCGAGGATGGCCTCGAGTACTCGCACGTGAAGGTCTCCATCGACCGCGCGCGGCGCCTCGCGACCTTCACCGTGAGGGCGCCATCTTCGCCCCAGGCGACGCAGATCGAGGCGATCGAAGCCGCCGGCGCCGCGTGGTGGCCGCTCGCCATGGCCCGCGAGCTCGACGACGCGATCCTCTCCATGCGCACCAACGAGCTGGAGGTCGGCACCTGGATCCTGAAGACGGAAGGCGACGCGGCCCACGTGCTCGCCTGCGACGCCACCCTCAAGGCGCGATCGGCGAACGGATTCGTACGCGAGGTGATCGGATTCATCCGCCGCACGCTCGCACGCCTCGACGTGTCGTCGCGCACGCTCTACGCGCTCATCGAGCCGGGCTCGTGCTTCGCGGGCACGCTCGCGGAGCTCGCCTTCGCCGCCGACCGCGCCTACATGCTCGACGCGCCCAAGGGTGCGCCCGCCATCACGCTCTCGGAGATGAATTTCGGCGCGTATCCGATGGTGAACGGCCGCTCGCGCCTGGCGCAACGCTTCTACGACGATGACGAAACCCTCAGCGCCGTGCGCGAGCACATCGGCAATCCGCTCGACCCGAAGGCGGCGTTCGCGCTGGGCCTCGTGACCACCGCGCCCGACGACATCGACTGGGCCGACGAGATTCGCATCGCCATCGAGGAGCGCGCCTCGATGTCGCCCGATGCGCTCACCGGAATGGAAGCGAACCTCCGGTTCGGAGGCCATGAGACCATGGAGACTCGGATCTTCGGGCGACTCACGGCCTGGCAGAACTGGATCTTCCAGCGGCCCAACGCCGTGGGCGACAAGGGCGCGCTCAAGGTGTACGGCAAGGGCGTGAAGCCTGCATTCGATTGGGATCGCGTATGAGCATCGACTACAACGAGAAGATCCCCAACAACGTGAACCTCGCCGGCGACCGGGCGTTGCAGCGCGCGCTGGAGCAGTGGCAGCCCAACTTCGTGGACTGGTGGCGCGAGATGGGGCCCGAGGGCTCGCATGCGTACGACGTCTACCTGCGCACCGCGGTGAGTGTCGAATCCGACGGCTGGGCGCACTTCGACTACGTGAAGATGCCGGATTATCGCTGGGGCATCTTCCTCGCACCCGGCGCCGACGAACGCAAGATCCACTTCGGCGACCACCTCGGCGAAGACGCCTGGCAGGAAGTGCCGGGCGAGCATCGCGCGAACCTGCGCCGCATCATCGTCACGCAGGGCGACACGGAACCCGCGTCGGTCGAGCAGCAACGCCACCTCGGGCTCACCGCGCCCAGCATGTACGACCTGCGCAACCTCTTCCAGATCAATGTCGAAGAGGGCCGCCACCTGTGGGCGATGGTGTATCTCCTGCACCGCCACTTCGGCCGCGACGGCCGCGAAGAGGCCGAGGCGCTCCTCGAACGGCGTTCCGGCGACGCGGACAATCCGCGCATCCTCGGCGCCTTCAACGAGCGCACGCCCGACTGGCTCGCATTCTTCATGTTCACGCACTTCACCGACCGCGACGGCAAGTTCCAGCTGAAGGCGCTCGCCGAGTCGGGATTCGATCCGCTCGCCCGCACCACGCGCTTCATGCTCACCGAGGAAGCGCACCACATGTTCGTGGGCGAAGCGGGAATCTCGCGCGTGATCCAGCGCACGTGCGAACTGATGAACGAACTGAAGACCGACGACGTGGGAAAGCTACGCGCGGCCGGCGTGATCGACCTTCCGACGATCCAGCGCTACCTGAATTTCCACTACAGCGTGACGCTCGACCTCTTCGGCGCCGACGAATCGAGCAACGCCGCGACGTTCTACGCGTCGGGGCTCAAGGGACGCTTCGACGAAGCCAAGCGCGACGACGATCATCGCCTGCGCGGCGACACGTACGAAGTGCTCGAAGTGAAGGACGGCCACCTCGGGCCGCGGCGCGTGCCGATGCTGAACGCACTGAACGAGGTGCTCCGCGATGATTTCGTGGACGACTCGGTGGGCGGCGTCGGCCGCTGGAACAAGCGCGTCGAGAAGACTGGCATTCCTTGCCGGTTCGAGCTTCCCCACAAGGCATTCAATCGCCGGATCGGGACGCTCGCAAGCCTGCGCATCAGCCCGCGCGGCGAGGTGATCGGCGAGGCGGAGTGGAACGCCAACGTGGATTCATGGCTGCCGACGGATTCGGACCGCGCCTTCGTCGCCTCGCTCATGCGCCGCGTGGTCGAGCCCGGCAAGTTCGCGGGCTGGATCGCGCCGCCGGCCTCCGGCATCGATCGCCACCCGCTCGACTTCGAGTACGTCCGCTTCGGCTGACCATGGCGACGCTCGCGATCGAACACCGCGCCGGGGGCGTGCTCCGCATCGAGATGGCGCGCCCCGAAGTCCGCAACGCATTCGACGAGGCGATGATCGCGGAGCTCGATCGCGCGTTCTCGGACGCATCCTCGGATGCCGCCGTGCGCAGCGTCGTGCTCGCGAGCCAGGGCAAGGCGTTCTCAGCGGGCGCCGACCTCGCCTGGATGAAACGCCAGAGCGAAGCCACGGAGGCCGCGAACCTCGACGATGCGCGGCGCTTCGTCGCGATGATCCATCGCATCGCCTCGTGCCCCAAGCCCACCGTCGCACGCGTGCAGGGTGCGTGCATGGGTGGAGGCGTGGGCCTCGTTTGCGCGTGCGATTTCGCCATCGCCGGCGAGAACGCCCGCTTCGCCGTGAGCGAGGCGCGCGTCGGAATCATCCCGTCGGCGATCGCGCCGCACCTCATCGCCGCCGTGGGCGTGCGCCACGCGAAGCGCCTTGCGCTCTCCGCCGCGCAGATCAGCGCCCGTGAAGCGATGGCGATCGGCCTCGTGCACGAAGTGGTGGACGACGATCGCCTCGACGATGCGGTCGATGCGCTCACGAAAGCGCTCGACGCGAGCGGTCCGGGCGCCCTGGCGGAGATCAAGTCGCTCTACCCGCGCCTCGCCGCGGCCGGAATCGACACGGAAGTGCGCGAGCTCACCGCGCAGACGATCGCGCGGGTGCGGGCCACCGACGAGGCGCGCGAAGGCTTCGCGGCCTTTCTCGGGAAGCGCAAGGCGCGGTGGATTCGCGACTGATGTTGTTCGAGGGCCACAAGGCGAAATGACGGCCCTGGTACTCGCAAGTCCCGGGACGCCCGCGGAGCTCGATCTCGTGCGCGAGCTCTTCCGTGAGTACCAGCAATCCATCGGCACGGATCTCTGCTTCCAGAACTTCGAATCGGAGCTCGCGACATTGCCCGGCGCCTACGCGCCGCCTCGCGGGCGTCTCTATCTCGGAATCTCGTCGGGAGAGGGTGCGTGCTGCGCGGGGCTTCGTGCCTGCGACGAGGCCGCCGCCGAGATGAAGCGCCTCTACGTCCGACCGCAACATCGCGGCCTGGGCTACGGGTTGGCGCTCGCGAACACGCTCATCGCCGACGCGAGGTCGCTCGGCTACAGGCGACTCGTGCTCGACACGCTACCGGCCATGAAGGCGGCCCAGGCGATGTACGAGGCGCTGGGATTCCGCGACATCGAGCCGTACACCTTCAATCCGATTGCCGGCACGCGTTACATGGGTCTCGACCTTTGAGAGCCTGAAGCGCCCCACCAGCTCGTGCAGGTGCTCGGCCTGCGCGGCGAGCGAATCGGAAGTCGCGGTGATCTCCTCGGTCTGCGCGGCATTGGACTGCGTGAGCCCTTCCATCTGCGCGATGGCGCCGTTCACCTCGTCCACGCCCGCGGACTGGGCACGACTCGCGGCCGCGATGTCGTCGATCAGCGCCGTGAGCCTCTTGGCCGATTCGATGATCTCGCCGAGCGTGGCGCCAGACTGTCCCACGAGCGATGAACCCGCGCGGACCTTCTCGGCGGAATCCTGGATGAGCTGGCGGACTTCCTTCGCGGCTTCCGCGGAACGCTGCGCGAGCCCGCGCACCTCGGCCGCCACCACGGCGAAGCCGCGGCCGTGTTCGCCCGCGCGCGCCGCTTCCACGGCGGCATTCAGCGCGAGCAGGTTGGTCTGGAATGCGATGGCATCGATCGTCGACGTGATGTCGGCGATGCGCCGCGACGACGCGTCGATCTCGCTCATGGCCTTCACGGTCGAGGCCACCACGTGTCCGCCCTTTTCCGCCATCTGGCGAGAGGCCGCCGCGAACTCGCTCGCCTTGCGCGTATGCCCGGTCGCGGTCTTGAGCGTCGCCGTGATCTCCTCGAGCGACGCCGCGGCTTCCTCGTGTCCGGTCGCCTGCTCCTGGGTGCCCGCCGAAAGCTGCATGGCCGCTTGCGCCATCTGGCGCGACGCGCCCGCAGTGCGCTCGGCCGCGTTGTTCACGTCGAACAGCGCCTCGTTCATGCTTTCAAGCGCCTGGTTGAGCGCGAGACCCATGCGTCCCACTTCGTCGTGGCCGCCGGTCTCTTCCATGCGCTGCGTGAGATCGCCCGCCGCCACGGATTCGAGCACTCGCGCCGCGCCGCGCAGGGGACGCGCGATGAGGCCGGTGATCAGGATGCCGAGCAACGCGGCCGAGGTGATGGCGGCGAGGATCACGCTCCCGACGATCGTGGTCTTCTCGGCGTAGCTCGCCCAGGTCTGCTTGGCCGTCTTCTCCATGTCGGCGACCTTGTGGTCCGACAGGTCGTCGAGGGCGCCCGACACGACCTCGAGCAACGGATCGAGGTTCGGCCACATGCTGCGCGCCTGGGCGCTCTTTCCTTCCTTCACGAGCTGCAGCACCATGTCCTGCACCTCGCGCAGCTCGTTGAAGAGCGTTTCCACGCGCTTCGACCGGGCGAGGTCGTCGGGATTCGTGACTGTCACGCGATACTTCGCGAATTCGTCGCGGAAATGGGCGTCGCGCTTGCGCACTTCCGCACTCCACTTGTCGGCGGCCTCGTCCAGGAGCGCACCGCGCACCGCGCCCTGCGTGGCGATGAGGTCGATCGCCGCTTCCTCGATGTGGAAGACGCCGAGCGCTTCCTTCTCGTGCAGGGCCACGCTGTTCTCGCGCATGCTCGCCATGCCGCGGATCCCCACGAGGCCCACGAGCGCGATGAGCGCGGCCATGAGCCCGAACGACAGCGCGAGCTTGGCGCCCGTGTTGAGGTCGGTGATGCGCCGCAGGAGATTACTTGCGGCCATATTCGCGCATCTTTCCCTGCATGAATATGAAGACGTCGCGGCCGGGCAGGCCTTCCTTCTCGCGTTCCTCGATCCACGCGTTCCAGACCTTGATGGACTTCGCGACGAGGCGCGTGCGGTCGGCCGGATTGAAGGCGACGAACTCCAGGCCCTTCGACTTGAATCCGGTGATCTGCGCGGCATCGTCCGCGGCGTAGGTCTTCTCGAACCGGTCGACCGCGGGCTGGCGCAGCTCTTCCATCGTCTTCTTCACGTTGGGAGGCAGCGCATCCCAGGATTTCTGGCTCACGCCGAGATAGCAAAGCGGCGCGCCCAGCGAGATCGTGTCGGTCACGTACCGGGATGCGTCATCGACCTTGTTGGCGACGAATGCGTAGGGATAGGGCAACGCCACGAGGTCGAGCTTGCCTTCCTTCAACGCGCCCGCGGCTTCGGCGGTCGAGGTCTTGATCACCTTGGCGCCATACTCCTCGAGGACGCGTCCCATCTCCGGCGAGATGCGCACCCTCGCTCCGCTGAAGTCGTCGATCGACGCGAGGCGCTTCGTGCCCATGAACTGGTACTGCGGCAGCACCGCGGGCAGCAGCATCTTCACGTTCGATTTGCGCAGCTCCGCCTCGACGGCCGGATGGTCCGCGAGCGCGAGCTCGACGCGGCCCAGAGTGGCCATGCTCTCGGGGCTGATCATCGGGAGGTCCAGGATCGAGAGAAGCCGCATCTTCTCGACGAAGAACTGCGTGCAGATGAAGGCTCCGTCCGCGCCGCCGGACTGGAGCAGCGGCACGGCATCCGTCACCTTGCCCTTGTCGTAGGCGATATCGATCTTCATCTGGCCGCCGGTCTTCGCCGCGACCTGCTCGGCGTACCACTCGAACGGCACGATCGAAGCGCGCTTGGAGCCCCAGATCTGGACCTTCCACGTGGTGGCCGCTTGCGCCGGCGGAACGGCCATCGCGCACAGCAACAAGGCTGCGCCGGCTACCGCACTCCTGACCCCGGGCCACGCGCACATTTTTTCCTCGCCATGTGAAATCGTTATAGGTATGAGCCGAAGGTTATCGGGCCGGCGCCTTTCGGGATGTGTCGCGCCACACAGTTGCCTGAGCCTGGCCATTACCGATGCAACGCCTATTGACAACTGACCCGCGGTCATTTATCTTTTCCGCGAAATGACCCGGAGTCAGTTATGCCCCCCGCACAGCGCGCCCTCGCGGTAGAGGACAAGGAAGAAAGAAAGCAGGAGCTCCTCGACGCGGTCGAGAAGCTCTACCTCAAGCATCCGGACCGGATGCCCAACGTGTCCGAGGTCGCGGACATGGCCGGCCTCGCCAAGGGCACGGTCTATCTCTACTTCCCCACCAAGGAAGACATGCTGCTCGAGCTCCACCAGCGGCATGTCACGCATTTCTTCACGGCGCTCATGAAGAAGCTCTCCGGGGCCGGACCGCTCACCTTCGACGACATCTTCGCCGTGACGCGCAGCCACATGATCCGCGTGCCGGGCTATCTCGCGCTCTCGAGCCATTGCTTCGCGCAGATGGAACGGGAGACTCCGTTCGATTCCGCGGTCGCGTTCAAGATCGGCGTCGCGCAGACGCTCAAGACCGCGGGCGCCGGCCTCGAGCGCCACTTCCCCGCGCTCGGCGAAGGCGGCGGCGTGCGCATCCTGCTCCACAGCTACGGGCTGATCTGCGGCCTGTGGCAGCTGCTGCATCCGAACGAGCGGTTCGTGAAGGCGCTGGAGCGGCCGGAGCTCGCGCTGCTCAAGCGGGACTACGAGAAGGAAATCGAGATCGCGCTTCGCGCGCTGTGGGAAGGATTGCTATGAAGACCCAGGCCTTGCTCGTCGCAGTCGCGGTTGTGCTCGCCGCCTGCGGGACCCAGAAAACCACCACGGAAACCGTGCGCCCCGTCGTCGCCCAGCGCGTGATGCCGGGCGCGGCCGCGGCCCGCGACGTCTATTCGGGCGAGCTTCGCGCGCGCTACGAGACGGATCTCGGGTTCCGCATCTCCGGAAAGATCGTGTCGCGCCTCGTCGATGCCGGAGCGCGCGTGACGAAAGGCCAGGTGCTCGCGCGCCTGGATCCCGAGGACACGAAGCTCGCCGCCCAGGGCGCGAGCGCGCAGCTCGCGTCGGCCGAGGCCGACTACACGCTCGCGAAATCCGAGCTCGCGCGCTACCAGGATCTCCTCGCGAAGAAATTCATCAGCCAGTCGGCGTTCGATTCCAAGCAGAACGTCTTCACCGCCGCGCAGGCGAAGGTGGAACAGGCGCGCTCGCAAGCCGCGATCTCCTCGAACCAGGCCAACTACGCGAACCTCACAGCGGATGCCGACGGCGTGATCGTCTCGGTCTCCGGCGAACCGGGACAGGTCGTGGCCGCGGGACAGCCGGTGCTGAAGCTCGCGCACGCGGGCGAAAGCGAAGTCGTGGTGAACGCGCCCGAAGGCCAGCTCGCGCGCTTCAAGGCGGGACAGGACGTCGCGATCCAGCTCTGGGCC
>DATGGI010000060.1:0-7458 GCA_035308545.1 Usitatibacter sp. | reverse complement strand
ATGGGGCGGCCGGGACACGCCGCGTCGTGCAGACGCTGTCCAGCGCGACGATGGATTCGCGGGGATTCGCGGTGTCGCCGTGGATACTCCCGGGTCCGCAGGTCACCGGCTGGGAAATCGATCCCTCCGTGATGCCCCTGGTTCGCGCGTATCTGCCGGGCTATCAACGCAGCGCCGACGTCCGATGGGACGAGAAGGGCGCCACGCTCAGCGTAACGCGGCTCGATGGGCCGCGCGAAGCCGTTCTCGCCGAGCTGCGCGCGCGCCGCAAGGAAATCGACGCCCAACTCGCGCTGGGAGACCGCGCGGAGGCGCTCGTGCTCCAGGAAGCGATGTTCCGCAGCTTCCAGTTCCAGTGCGCAACGCTCACGCCCGACTTGCAGGCGGACCTGTGCTTCGATGCGAACTCCGACGTCGCCCGCGCGATCTACGCGGCGAACCATCGCGGCGTCGAGGTCCAGAGGGCGCCTGCGGCGCAACACGCGATTGCGGTGTCCCAGGAAAGACCGCAATTCACGAAGCCCGTGAAGGGTTTCACGATCGAGCCCACCTTGCCATGAGGATCCTCCTCGCCGTTCTTCTCGCGGGTCTCTCGCTGCTCGCGAACGCAGCGCTCACCGAAGCCGAGAAGAACCTGCTCACGTCGAGCGTCTCGGCGGACGGCGCTGCGCAGATGGGCAGGGCCAACGACGCGGCGGGCCTCGAGCGGATCATCGCGCTGGGCGATCCGAACCTCGTGTCGAGTTTTTCCCGCGGCATGTCCCGCGCCGATCCGCTGCCGCCCGCGATCGAGTCGCTCGTCGTGAGGAACTTCGACGATCCCCGCGTGGGCGCCGCGTTGCGGGCGATGGCGATTCGATACCAGACGCGCGCGCTCTTCGACAAGTTCTACGCGGTCGCGCAGGCGACGTACCAGAACCGGGACCCGGTGTTCGAATACATCCTTCGCACGGACCAGCCGGGGATCGACGAGGCCATTCTTCGACTGGCGCCGAAATTTCCCGTGACGCCGTACTCCGGCAATGCGGCGCTCCAGTTCCTCGGCCAGCGCAGGTACCCGGGCGCGGTCGATCCGCTGATCGCGGCGCTCGCCGCGGACGATCGCGGCAACGGCTATGGCCCCACGCTCAACATCCTCCTTCACTACAACTCGCCAGAGGTCTGGCGCAGGACGAGCGATGGAATCGAGCGTATGCACGGCGAGGGCAAGCTTACCGACGGCGCATACAAGCGCGCGCGCTCCGAGCTGGATGCCGCGCTCGCGAATCCCGAAACCAGGGCGGCGAGCAACCGAAAAGAGGAAGTGATGCGGGCGCTGAACGCGCAGCGCGGAGCGCTCTACCAGGAATCGAACGAGGCGGCGCGGTTGCGGACGGAGCCGGCGCGATATGTCGAAGCGCAGGCGAAGTACCTCGCCAAGCTCGATGCATTCGCCACGAGCCTCAAGGATCCTGCCGCCAACTACGAAGTCGCCCGCGACTACACGAACCTGGGGCTCTACGCGCTGCTGACGGCGAACGATCCGAAGGCGGCGGTGACGTTCCTGGAGAAAGCGGCAAGGGACCGCGACGGGTTCGGGACGATGGCGCTCGCCGATACGCTCGAGCACCTTGGCGACAAGGCCGCCGCGATTCGCGCCTTCGAGGCCGCGCTCGCCATGGCCAGCGAGACGAACGGACCGACGAAGCCCTTCGGAACGCCGGTGCCCGGCGACAACATGAACGAGTTCTGGAGGTCCTGGTTCGCGGCGGAAATCGGATATCTTCGCAGCGGCCGGCCTTTCCGCGGCCGTGTCACCGAGCCCGCGATCACCGGGTTCTGGTCCTTCGTCCAGCTCTCGCATTCCGACGTTTCGACATACTTCCACGCGCTGTCGTCGGCGAAGGTGACGGCCTCCACGCCGGGATACGGCTCCGTGGGGCTCACGAACAATGCGCTCACTCGCGACGACTGGCCGAAGGTCGCCGAGATCCTTCGCAACGCATCGCGCCCGGAACAGGCGCCGTGGGTCGCGCAATTTCCCGCGTCGCGGATCTCCCTCCTGATCGCCATGCGCGAGATCAGCGCGATCGGCGATCCCGCCGCGATTCTTTCCGCGTTCGCGCGTCACGATCCGAGCGGCTTCTGGACGACGATCGCGCTTGGCACCGTTGCGTATCACGAATCCCATGGCCGCGACGGCGCCCTCGACGATGGCGTCGCCAAGCTCCTTCCGGGCATGGCGGCGCCCGGCCAACCCAACCCGCTCGCCGTGGCGGCGCGAAGGTACATGCAAGCGCGCGGCCTGCGGGTGGCGGAGGTGAAATGAGACGACTGCTCGCGATGCTCCTGTCCACGTTGGCTTGCGCGGGAGCGGCGGCGCAGCCGGCGCCGCCCGCCAACTCCAATGCTCAGGCGAAGGAGCTCGCGCAGAAGCTCGGACGCGAGCAGAGTGCCGAGGGCCTCGAGACGATCATCAAGACGCGCAACTGGGACCTGCTTGCGGCCTACGTAGTCGCGTTCGACCAGGGCGGTGTTCGCGTTTATACGCAGCAGGGAAACAAGCGTGTCCCGATACCGAAGGACATCGAGGCGATGATGCTGCGCTACTACGCCGACGACGACGTGGGCCCGAGACTCTGGGGCCTGTGCGCGAATTTCTTCACCTGCCAATCGCGCGAGCTCTTCGACCGGATGCTCGCGGAACATCGTTCCGGCAAGCCCCGCAATCGCGGCGAAAACCTCGGCGGCGCGATGCTGCGCTCCTCCGCGCCGGGCGCCGATGCGGCATTGACCCAGTGGCTCGGCGCGCCCGACGCGCCGACCGGGCAGTGGCTCAACTCGGTTGTCGGCAACCTCGGCGAGCGCAAGTACGCGCCCGCCGTGCCCGTCCTCTCATCCATCCTCGACGCGAGGCCGCCCGGCAAGCCCGGCAACGAGGCCTTCGCGCTCGGGTCGATCCAGAACCAGCAAGCGGCCGACGCGCTCCTGTCGCGCCTGGCCGTGCTCAAACGCGCGCCGCCAACGACGGAGGTCGTGAACGAATCGCGCAATATCGGCATGATCCTGTCGCAGTTTCCCGCGACCGTTGCGATTCCCTACGCGCGAATGCGCGCGGCGCTCCCCGAAGACACCCGCACCTACGCCGTCACGTGGCTTTCGAAGCGCAACGATCTCGCCGCGGTGCCCGATGCGATCGTCCTCCTCGGCGATGCGGCCACGTATCCGGGCGCGATCCACGCGCTCGTCGAGACGGGGTCGCTGGACGTGTGGAAACAGGCGCGCGCCGCGGTCGAGAAGGCGCACAACGAAGGACGCATGGCGGATCCCCAATACGGCTATGCGTCCACGACGCTCGACGAAAAGATCGCCAATCCCGGCAAGTTCGCCGCCGACAAGGCCGCCGCCAGGAACGAAAGTGAATTCCAGACTCACTTGAACCTCCTCAACCGCGATCTCGAGGAGGCACGCAAGGTCAAGGCGACGAGCCCCGACGGCTACGTGAGCGCGATGCGCGAATACCTCGATGCCGCGGCGAAGCTCGCGGCGTCCTATCCGGATACGTTCCAGGCGAAGAACCTGGAGGTCAACTCGCTGACCGCGCTCCGCATCGACCTCGCGAACTTCGTGCGCTTCCGCCAGAAGCATCCGCGCGAGGCGATCGAGATCTACGAGACGGCGCGCGCCAAGGGCAGCGAGATCGCGGGATTCGGAATCGCGGACACGTTGCAATACGACATGCGCGATGCGAAGGGCGCGCTCGCGGAGTACCGCAAGCTCGTGAAACCGGTGCCCACGCTGCCGCCGGGCGCGATGGGCAACGACAATCTCGTCCTCCAGGCGTGGGCGCAACGCTGGCTCGCGGCGCAGGTCGCGCTCCTCGAATCCGGACGGAAATTCTCCGGCGCGCTCAAGCCCGAGGACATGGCGATCATCGTGCTGCTGATGGCCGGTCCGGGGCAGAGCGATACGTTCGACCTCGCGCCGTCGATGCGCGCGTTGTCCCCGCAGGCGACGGTCGCGGACCGCGCCGACGTGGCGCGCAAGCTGAACGCGCTTCCGACTTCGTCATTCGCGTTGCAGGCCTCGGCGGTCCTCGTCTCGGTCCTCCCCGACGCGGATTCGATCCTCGCGTATCTCGGGCGCGAGGACCCCGCGGGTTTCGCGACCGCGTGTTTCTTCGCCTTCCTCGAGGTCTCCGAGGAGAACGGGCAGGCGGCGTATCTCGGCATCGCGCCGAGATCCGGTGCCCGCGATCCGTTGCGCGAAGCGCGGGCTCGCTTCCTCAAGGAGCGGCGCATCGACCTCACGGAGCTGAAACGGGCGATGCGTAACCAACGCTAGTCCTTGTACCATTCGGAGATGGACGTCGGTGCCGCGGCAAAGCTCCTCGCAGAGGGAAAAACGGTCGTTTTTCCCACGGAAACGGTCTACGGCCTCGGTGCCGACGCCGCGAACCCCGCCGCCGTCGGAAAAATCTTCGAGCTGAAGGGGCGTCCGGCCAATCATCCGGTCATCGTGCACGTCGCGGGAACCCACGGGCTTCGCGATTGGGGAAGCGACGTGCCCGACATGGCGATCATCCTCGCGGAGAAATTCTGGCCGGGCCCGCTCACGCTGATCGTGAAGCGCTCGAGCCGCGTGCCGCTCATCGTGACGGGCGGGCAGGAGAGCGTGGGGCTGCGCTGCCCGTCGCATCCCATGGCGCAGGAACTGCTGCGCGAGTTCGAGCGGATCGGCAGCGGCGCCATCGCCGCGCCCTCGGCGAACAAGTTCGGCCACGTGAGCCCCACGACGGCGCAACACGTTCGCGATGAGTTCGGCGCCGGCCTTCCCGTCCTCGATGGCGGCGCCTGCGAAGTCGGGCTCGAGTCGACGATCGTGGATCTCTCGCGTGGCGCGCCGGTGTTGCTGCGCCCGGGCGCCATCACGCGCAAGCAGATCGCCAACGCGATCGGGGTGGAGCCGCGCGATCGGGACCAACATTCGCCGCGTGCCTCGGGCACTCTCGCGGCCCACTACGCGCCGCAGACCTCGCTCACGCTGATGAGTCCCGCGAGCCTCGACGCGGACGTCCGCAATTTCGCCAACGTCGCCGTGCTCGCCCGCCGCGAGCCGTCGATGGGCTCGAAAGCCACTTTCTGGATCGTCGCAGCCGACGACCCGGCACTTTATGCGCACGACCTGTACGCCAACCTACGCAAGCTCGACGACGCGGGAGCGAAACGCATCCTCGTCGAGGCGCCACCGCCCACCCCGGAATGGGAAGCGGTGAACGACCGCCTCGCGCGCGCGGCTGCGGGTTCGGCGATGATCGAAGACGAACCCTAAACACAATCTTTCGGAGGCAGCATGCAATTGAATCGCAAGCACGCGATCGGCGCGGCCGCGGCCGCGCTCATCGCAATTCCCGCGGCGGCACAGCAGGCGCCGCAGTGGTACGTCGGATTCGGCGGCGGAAAGTCGAAGACGTCCGACGACATCGTGGACCAGCGCGAATCGGCGATCGTGAACGGCAGCGCGACGGGCAGCACGTTCGACGACAGCGACGGCGCGTTCAAAGCGTTCGGCGGCTGGCAGGTGAACGACATCTTCGCGCTGGAGGCTTACTACGCGGATCTCGGCCGCACCCACCTCGTCACCAACACGGTGAGCGCGTCGGCGGGACTTCCCGGCACTTTCGACATGAAGCGCCGGGTGGATGGATTCGGCCTCGACGGGCTCGTGCGCGGAAACTTCGCGCGGGGCTTCTCGGTGTTCGCGCGCGCCGGCGCCTTCGCGAGCCGCGTGCGCGGCGATGCCACGGTGAGCGGCAGCCTCGTCTTCGTGAGCGATCCGACCGTGACATCGAAGAGCAACTCGGTGAGCAAGACAGTCGCGCACTACGGCGTCGGCGGCGAATGGGCCTTCCAGCCCAACACGGCGCTGCGCCTGGAGTACGAGCGCTTCGACAAGATGGGCAAGGCCTTCGCCGTGGGCGACACGGGCACCACGGGCGAGGCCAGCACCGACCTCGTATCGCTGAGCCTGCTGATGCGCTTCTAGCGCCGCGGGGACTTCAGCCGAGCGGATTGGAGTAGGCGAAGTTCTCGTACCGGAATTCCGCCGCGCGATGCCACAGGAACTCGCGCGCGCGGAATTTCTTCCACGGCTCGTAGATCTTCTTCCACGAGGGATTCTTCGCCGATTCCTCCTCGTAGAGTTCGTGCGCGGCCGTGAGCGCGGCCTTCATCATCTCGTTGTTGAAGGAATGCAGTTTCACGCCGTTGGCCACGAGGCGCTCGATCGCGTCGAGGTTCTTGAAGTCGTACTTCGCCATCATGTCCACGTTGGCTTCGGCCGAGGCGCACTCGATCGCCGCCTTGTACTCGGCGGGCAGCTTGTCCCACTCCTTCGTGGCGACGTAGAGCGAGTACATCGAGTTGCTCTCCCACCATCCCGGGTAGTAGTAGTTCGGCGCGATCTTGTAGAAGCCGAGCTTCTCGTCGTCGTAGGGCCCGATCCACTCGGCCGCGTCGATGGCGCCGCGCTCGAGCGCGGGATAGATGTCGCCGCCCGCGAGCTGCTGCGGCACCGCGCCCAGGCGCGACATCACTTCGCCCCCGAGTCCCGCGATGCGGATCTTCACGCCCTTGAGATCCGCCACCGTATTCACCTCCTTGCGCCACCATCCGCCCATCTGCACGCCGGTGTTGCCCGCGGGGAACGAGATGATGCCGTAGTCGCGGAAGAAGTTGCGCACGAGCTCGAGGCCGCCGCCGTAGTAGATCCATGCGTTCTGCTGGCGCTGGTTCAGGCCGAAGGGAATCGTCGTGTCGAATGCGAACGTGCGGTTCTTGCCGACGAAGTAATAGCTCGCCGTATGCACGCACTCGACGGTGCCGGCCTGGATCGCATCCACCACGCCGAACGCGGGGACGATCTCGCCGGCGGCGAACACCTGGATCTGGAACTTGCCGCTGGTCAACTGCTCGACGCGCTTGGCGATCAGCTCCGCGCCGCCGTAGATCGTGTCGAGGCTCTTCGGAAAGCTCGACGCGAGGCGCCAGCGGATATTGGGCAACGCGGGTGCCTGGGCGACGGCTTGAGTGACGGCGGCGGCGCTCGCGACGGCGGCAGCCGTTCCCGCGAGGAATTTGCGGCGTTTCATGTTGGAGGGCCTCCCTGTGTGCCGAGGAGAATCGGCCCCCTGATCTTGGGTGAACGGCCCCGCGCCGGTGAGAGGACGCGGCTACGAGCCGCTGTTACACGGATTGGCTGAGCGGAGTTGGTGCATGCCGCGCGGGCTCGCCGTCCACCGTGATGCCGGCCACTTCGCCCCTGGGCCCGAGGACGTGTTCCTCGAAGCGCGAGGTTCCCTTCGCGTCCACCGTGAGCACCGTGGAGGAGCGGGTGCCGTAGTCGGCGCCCGTGATGAGGGCCATCGCGAGGCGGCGCTCCCAATCGACGCCGACACCCGTGCGCGGCAGCTGCGAGTCG
>DATGGI010000059.1:0-2432 GCA_035308545.1 Usitatibacter sp. | reverse complement strand
GGTCGAATCGCCCACGTAGGCGAGGTGGTTCGCCTTGCTGCCGCGGCCGAACGTGCTCGCCTTCACCTCGACGAAGTTTCCGACGTGCACGTCGTCGGCGAGCTTCGTGTCGGGACGGATCCGGGCGTAGGGGCCGATGCGCGCATTCGCACCGATCGTCGCCTCCTCGATCATCGTGAACGGCTTCACCTCGGTCGCCTTGCCGAGCGTCACGTCGCGAAGGATGCAATTCGCGCCGATGCGCACGCCGTTGGCGAGCACCACGTGGCCTTCGAAGATGCAGTTCACGTCGATGGAGACGTCGCGCCCGCACTCGAGGTTCCCGCGAACGTCGATGCGCGCGGGATCCGCGAGAGTGACGCCGGCTTCGAGGAGGCGCGCGGCTTGGTTCATCTGGTAACGCCGCTCCAGCGCGGCGAGCTCGACCTTGCTGTTGACTCCGAGGCATTCGCTCGCCGACGCGGGATGGCGCACCTCCACGGGCACGCCGTCGGCCACGGCGAGCGCGACGATGTCGGTCAGATAATACTCGCCCTGCGCGTTGTCATTGCCGAGGCGGGCGAGCCATTGGGCGAGCTTCGCCCGCGGCGCGGCGATGATGCCCGTATTCACTTCGCGGATGGCGCGCTCTTCGCTGCTCGCATCCTTCTCCTCCACGATGCGCGCGACGCGCCCGCTTCCATCGCGGACGATGCGGCCATAACCCTTGGGATCGTCGACCTCCTGGGTGAGCAATGCCAGGTGTCCCGACGATGCGGCATCGACGAGTGATCGGAGCGTTCCCGGCGCGATGAGCGGCACGTCGCCGTAGAGGATGAGGACCGTCGCGTTGCCCTCGAGGCGGGGCATCGCCTGCATCACGGCGTGGCCGGTGCCGAGCTGGCGTTCCTGGACGACCCACTCGATCGTCGTGTCCTGGACGCGCTCGCGCACTTCCTGCGCGCCGTGGCCGACGACGATGCAGAGCCGCGCGGGAGTGAGATGGCGCGCGGTGTCGATCACGTGGGACAGCAGCGGGCGGCCCGCGAGGGGATGCAGGACCTTCGCGAGGTCCGAGCGCATGCGCTTGCCCTGGCCCGCGGCCAGGATGACGACCTGCAGTGAAACGGCGGGTGTCAGTGGCGGTTGCGCAGCTTGCGGATGGCGGCGATCTGCGCGGCGTACTGCGCGAATTCTCCCTGCGCCTTGGCGACATCGATATCGCCCGCCCGGTTTTCCATCGCTTCCTTGGCCACGCGCATCGCTTCCATCGCCTTGGCCTCGTCGAGGTCGTGGGCGCGCACCGAGGAGTCGGCGAGGATCGTCACGCGATCGGGCTGCACTTCCATCATGCCGCCCGAAACGTAGATCACTTCCTCTTCCGCGCCCGATTTCTGGATGCGCACGGTGCCCGGCTTCACGCGGGTGAGCAGCGGCACGTGCTCCGGCAGGATACCGAGCTCGCCGCCCTCGCCGGGCGCGATCACCATGTCGGCGGGGCCGGAGTAGATCTCCTGCTCCGCGCTCACGATGTCGACTTGAAGGGTCTTGGCCATGTGCTCTCGCCTTATTGCAGCGTCTTCGCCTTCGCCTGGGCTTCCTCGATCGTGCCGACCATGTAGAACGCCTGTTCGGGCAGCGCGTCGCACTCGCCGTTCACGATCATGTTGAAGCCCTTGATGGTGTCCTTGAGCGTCACGTATTTGCCCGGGGATCCCGTGAAGACCTCGGCCACGTGGAAAGGTTGCGACAGGAAGCGCTGGATCTTGCGCGCGCGTCCCACCGCGAGCTTGTCCTCGGGCGAGAGCTCGTCCATGCCCAGGATCGCGATGATGTCGCGAAGCTCCTTGTAGCGCTGCAGGATCGCCTGCACCGCGCGGGTGCAGTTGTAGTGTTCCTCGCCCACGACGTTCGGGTCCACCTGGCGCGAGGTGGAGTCGAGCGGGTCCACCGACGGATAGATGCCGAGCGCGGCGATGTCGCGCGAGAGCACCACGGTCGCGTCAAGGTGGCCGAAGGTCGTGGCCGGCGACGGATCCGTGAGGTCGTCCGCGGGCACGTACACCGCCTGGATGGACGTGATCGAGCCCTTCTTCGTGGAGGTGATGCGCTCCTGCAGGCGGCCCATCTCCTCGGCGAGCGTCGGCTGGTAGCCCACCGCGGAAGGCATGCGGCCCAGCAGCGCCGACACTTCGGTGCCCGCGAGCGTGAAGCGGTAGATGTTGTCGATGAAGAGAAGGATGTCGCGGCCCTCGTCGCGGAAACGCTCGGCCATCGTGAGGCCCGTGAGCGCGACGCGCAGGCGGTTGCCGGGCGGCTCGTTCATCTGTCCGTAGACCATCGCCACCTTGGAGTTCTGCAGATTCTCCTTGTCGATGACGCCCGACTCGATCATCTCGTGATAAAAATCGTTGCCCTCGCGGGTGCGCTCGCCGACGCCTGCAAACACGGAC
>DATGGI010000058.1:0-2979 GCA_035308545.1 Usitatibacter sp. | reverse complement strand
GATCGTCTTCTGGAGCATCGGCCTGCTCGAGTATCGCGCCACGCAGGCTCACCGCACGCGCGATCAGATCCCGCCGGGCACATGGCTGGGCATCGTTGCCGTGGCAACCCTGGTGGGGGCGGGTCTTTGGTGCGGAAGGCTCGTCCGGGTGCGGATTCGCCATTCCGACCTGGTCGCCGAGTACCAGGCTTGGAACGTCGTGGTGCGATACGCGGATATCGTCGACATGAACCTGGTTCCCCAATATTGGTCGCCAACTTCGATGTCGTACTCCAGCCGCGATGTGATCGTCCTGCGCCGGCGGCACGGATTTCCGTTGGTGCTGCGCGACTTCGGCGACGCGGTCGACGAACCCTTCAACGAGTTGCAGCGCCGCTGGTCGACATGGATGGACCACGTCCATCCTCACTGGCGGGACACGCCTCCCCTGGAGCGCTGAACATGAAGTCGTCGCGCCTCATGCCCCCATCACGGCGACCTTCGCGGGAGTGTTGCGCTCTTCGGTCGACGTCGCGCGCGGCACGCGGAACCACGCCGCGTAGAGCGCGGGCAGGAAGAGCAGCGTGAGCACGGTCGCCACGACCAGTCCGCCCATGATCGCCACCGCCATCGGTCCATAGAACGCGCTTCGCGTGAGCGGAATCATCGCGAGCACGGCAGCCGCCGCGGTGAGCATGATCGGGCGGAAGCGCCGCACTGTCGCATCGACGATCGCATCGGCCGGTTCACTGCCCGATTCGATGTCGTGGTCGATCTGGTCCACGAGGATCACGGAGTTGCGCATGATCATTCCGGCCAGCGCGATCGTGCCCAGCATCGCGACGAAACCGAACGGCACGTTGAAGATGAGGAGCGCGGCCGCCACGCCGATGAGGCCCAGCGGCGCCGTGAGGAGCACGAGCGCGAGTTTCGAGAAGCTCTGCAGCTGCAGCATGAGCGCCGTGACCATCACGAGGATCATCACGGGCGCGACGACGGCGATCGATTGCTGGCCCTTGCCGGCATCCTCGATCGCGCCACCCGTCTCGATGCGATAGCCCACGGGAAGCGTCGCGCGGATCGCGTCGATCTTCTCGTTCAGCTGCTGGCTCACGACCGGCGCCTGGATGCCGTCGTTGAGATCGCTCCTCACCGTGATCGCGGGGAGGCGGTCGCGGCGCCAGTACACGCCCTGCTCGAGGCCGTAGGTCACGGTGGCGATCTGCGCTAGCGGAACGCTGTGGCCGTTGCCGACGGGCACGGCGAGATCCTTGAGCAGGCTCATGTACACGCGCTCATCGCGCGCGCCACGGACGACCACGTCGACGGACTTGTCACGCTCGCGATAGGTCGTGACGGCCAGTCCGGAGAGCACCGTGTTCACGAACTGCGAAAGCTCCTGGCTCGAGATGCCCAGCACGCGCGCGCGGTTCTGGTCGATTTCGAGGCGAATGACCTTCGAAGGCTCGTCCCAGTCGAAGTTCACGTCGCGCGTCCACTTGTTGTCGCGCATCGCGGCGGCGACGTCGCTCGCGATGGCTCGAATGCGCTGCTTGTCTTCTCCCACGACACGGAATTGGACGGGATAGCCCACGGGCGGCCCGTTCTCGAGGCGGTTCACGCGGCCGCGAAGCTCCGGGAACTCCTCGTCGAAGAGCCTCAACAGGCGCGAGCGCACGACCTCGCGGTCCTGGTTGCTCTTCGTGTTCACGATGAACTGGCCGAAGTTCGCGTTCACGAGCTGCTGGTCGAAGGGCAGGTAGAAGCGCGGGCTGCCGCTTCCCACGTAGCTCACGAAGTTGTCGATGCGGTCCTTCACCGACGGATCGGTGAGGAGGAACTTCTCGAGCTTCTTCACCTGCTCCTCGGTCGCGGGGATCGAGGCGCCTTCGGGCAGGCGCAGGTCCACGATCAGCTCGGGACGGCTCGCCGCGGGGAAGAACTGCTGCTGCACGAAGCGGAAGCCCACGACCGAGGTGAGGAAGATGCCCGCGGTGATCGCGATCACTTTCCAGCGATGCTCCACGCACCAGGTCACGATCGCGCGGAAACGAAGGTAGAACGGCTTGCGGTACACCGCTTCCTCGTCCAGGTGCGCGCCGCCCTGCCTGTAATCGGGCAGCAGCTTGTAGCCGAGGTAGGGCACGAACACCACGGAGACGATCCAGGAGATGAGGAGCGCGAGCGTCGTCACCGCGAAGATCGAGAATGTGTATTCGCCGGTGGACGAGCGGGCGAGCCCGATCGGGAGGAATCCCGCCGCGGTCACGACGGTTCCCGTGAGCATGGGCATGGCGGTGCTGCGATAGGCGAAGCTCGCCGCCTTCACGCGCTCCCAGCCTTGCTCCATCTTCACGACCATCATTTCAACGGAGATGATCGCGTCGTCCACGAGCAGCCCCAGCGCGATGATGAGCGCGCCCAGCGAGATCTTGTGCAGGTCGATGCCCATCGCGAACATGAAGAGGAACGTGACCGCGAGCGTGAGCGGGATCGAGAGCGCGACGATGAGCCCGGTGCGCAAGCCCAGCGTGAGGAAGCTCACGGCGAGGACGATCGTCACGGCCTCGGCGAGCGAATGCGTGAATTCCGAGATCGACCGCTTCACGGTCGAGGGCTGGTCGTTCACGCGGTCGAGCTCGAGGCCGACCGGCAGCTCCTTCTCGATGCGCTCGACTTGCTCGTCGAGTGCGTGGCCGAGCGCGATGATGTCGCCGCGCGGCACCATGGAGACGGCGATGCCGAGGGCGGGCTTGCCCATGTAGCGAATGCGCGGTTGCGGCGGATCGGCGAAGCCGCGGTGGACTGACGCGATGTCGCCCAGCTGGAAGAGACGCCCGTTCGCGCGGATCGCGATCGCCTTCACGGCCTCGACGGAATCCAGCGAGCCTGTCGCCCGCAGGTAGATCCGGTCGGTTGGCGTCTCGAAGCTGCCCGTCGCGGAGACTGCGTTCTGCTGCGCGAGCGCGGTGAACACGACCTGGGGATCGATGCCGAAGG
>DATGGI010000057.1:0-5922 GCA_035308545.1 Usitatibacter sp. | reverse complement strand
TCAAGACGGCGGGCAGGTTCGACGCGATCGCGCGTTGCGCCGCGGCGAGAAGCTGCGCCGGATCCGTGACGAGCTCGCCGTAGCCGCCGAATCCCTCGGCCACCTTGTCGTAGCGCGCGGGAAGGAGCTCCGTTCCGACGGTGCGGCCGGGCCCGTATTCGCGAAGCTGGATCTGGTACTCGGCGTTCCATCGCGCGTCGTTGCCGACGATCGCGACGAAGGGAAGGCCGTAGCGCACGGCCGTATCGATCTCCGCCGGATGGAAGCCGAAGGTCCCGTCTCCCATCACCGCGATGATCGGAACACCGGGTTTCGCAACGCGCGCCGCGACGGCGAACGGAAGCGCCGCGCCGATCGATCCCGCCACGCCGTTGATCACGCGATTCGGCGCGCTGAGGCACGCTTGCGCCCACTGGCCGATCTCGCCGCCGTCCGACACGAACACGGAATCGGGATGCGCGTCGAGGAGCGCCTGAAGCGGGCGCAGCGCCTGGACCGGATGCATGCGTCCCGGAATCGCCGAGGTCGCGTGGTTCCACGCGGCCGGCCGATACGCGATCGCCGCATGGACTTCGGAGAGCCACTGGTTCTTCACGGGCGGCTCGGCGCGAGCCGCGGCCGAGAGCGACTCGATCGCCGCGAACACATCGCGGTTCACAGAGATCTCGAGGATCTCGCAGCCGGACGCGAAGGCGGGCGGCTTTCCGAACTTCAGCGTGAAATCGGGACGCTTGCCCAGCAGCACGACAACGTCGGCCTGCGCGAGCGCTTGCGCAAAGGCGCCGAGGCTCGGATCGGCGATGCCCCGCGGACTTTCCATGCCGACCACGGGAATGCCGAGCGCCGCTTCGAGGGCCGCGGTCCGCGCGCGGCCCCGCTTCGTGAGCGTCACGGGACCGGTGAGGACGAGCGCGCGCTTCGCGCCGCGCAATCGCGAAACGATCGCGGCCGCGTTGAAATCGGGCGCCGGAGGCGTGATGTCGACGGCTTCGCTTCTCTCGGTCTCAATCGTGGCTTCGAGGCAATCACTGGGAAGGCTCAGGTGCACGGGACCCGGGCGCCCGAGCCTCGCGATGGCAAGGGCGCGCGCGACATCCGAGACCACGAGGTCGGCGCCCCTGTTGGTCCACGACGCCTTCGTCAGCGGGGCGGCGATGTCGCCCTGGGCCATTTCCTGGAAGGCGCCCATGCCCTGCTCGCGCCGCGGCGCATGACCCGAAAGGAGCACCACGGGAGATTCGGCCATCGCGGCGGTGTAGAGCGCGCCGACCGCGTTCGCGTGGCCCGGTCCCCCGGTCACCATCGCGATGCCCGGCTCGCCCGTGAGGCGCGCCCAGGCATCGGCCATGTGGACAGCCGCGGCCTCGTGGCGCACGTGGATCAACTCGATCCCGGCGTCGAGCGCCGCGTCGAACACAGGCATGATGTGGTTGCCCGAAAGGGTGAAAATGCGGGAGATCCCCGCGCCCCGGAGGGCTCGTGTCAACGCTTTCGCGCCGGTCGCGTTAGGAGGAGACATTCCGTGATTCTAGGAGGAGGGACTATGCGCAAGGCAACCCTTTGGATAGCAATGGCGGCGCTTGGTGCTTCCGCCCTCACGATTTCGACCCGCGCTTCGGCTGATCCGATAGCGGGAGCCCTGGTCGGTGGAGCCATCGGCGCGGCCGTCGGCGGCCCGCCTGGTGCTGCCGTAGGCGCGGTGTTCGGAGCCGCGGTCGGCTCGACCACGCCGTACTACTACGGACCGCGCTACTACGGACCCGGGCCATATTCCTACGCGCCGGCTCCCGCATATGCGCCGGCACCCGCATATGCGCCCGCACCTGGATATGCGCCCGGAGCTGGATATGCGCCAGCCCCCGCCTACGCACCGGCCTACTACCCGGCGCCGGCGTACTACGCGCCCCGCCCTTACTACTACGGCCCGGTGCGCTATGGGTACTATCACGGGCCGTACTACCGCAGGTATTGGTGATCGGGCCCCGGCCCCCGGCCTAAGAAGCACGCCGCGGCAAGCACCGCCGGGGTGACACTCACGGCGCCATGTGCGCCGTGAGGAATTTCTCCATCGCTTCGTAGAACTCGAACTGGTTTTCCTCGTTCCGGAAACCGTGGCCCTCGTTGTCCTTCACCATGTACTGGACGTCGACGCCCCGCTTCTTGAGCGCGGCGACCATCTGGTCGCTCTCGTCCTTGTTGACGCGCGGGTCGCGCGCGCCCTGCGCCACGAATAGCGGCGTCTTGATCCGATCGGCATGCATCACGGGCGAGGTCGCGGCGAGCCGCTCCTTGTCCTTCTCCGGATTGCCGACCATCTCGTAGAACTTGGGCATCAGCGGCTTCCAGTAGGGCGGGATCGTCTTCATGAACGTGAACATGTTCGCGACTCCCACGTAGTCCACGGCGGCCGCGTAGAGATCCGGCGTGAACGTGACGCCTGCGAGCGTGGCATAGCCGCCGTAGCTTCCGCCGTAGATGCCGATGCGCTTCGGGTCGGCGATGCCCTGCGAGACGAGCCACTTCACGCCGTCGGTGATGTCGTCCTGCATCTTGAGGCCCCACTGGCCGAAGCCCGCCTCCCAGAACGTCCGGCCATAGCCCGTGGAGCTGCGGAAATTCATCTGCAGCACGCAGTAGCCGCGGTTGGCGAGGAATTGAACTTCGGGGTTGTAGCCCCACGCGTCGCGCGCCCACGGACCGCCGTGCGGGTTCACGATGCATGCGAGGTTCCTGGGCTCCTTGCCCTGGGGCAGCGTGAGGTAACCGTGGATCGTGAGCCCGTCGCGGGCCTGGTACGTGATCGGCTTCATGACCGACATCGCCGTCTCGGGAATCTTGGTGTTGATGTCTCCCAGCTTCACGAGCGTGCCGGCCTTCGCGTCGTAGATGTAGCGCGCGCCCGGCGTGCGGTCGTTCGACGCGGCGACGATGAACTTGTCCTCGGCCTTGTTGGAGTTCTGGAGCGTGACCTCCATTCCGGGAAGCTTCGACTCGAGGTCGCCGAAGACCTTGTCGCAGTACGGGTCGAAGCACTTGCGCACGGTCTTCTCGCTCGGGTAGGTCACCATCGCGAGGCGCTTGCGCGCATCCGACCAGGCCGGGCCGTCGACGTCCACCAGCGGATCTTCGTAGACAACCTCTTCGGCCGCGGGCTTGGAGGGATCCATGAGCACGAGCGCGGTCTTGTCGCGGCCGCGGTTGCTGATCATGTAGACCTTTTTGCCGTCCTCCGTGAAGAACGCGGGATCGAGCCGCGTTTTGTAGTCGGTGGTGGCGATCGTCTTGAACTCGCCCTTTTCCTCGGGGCGATAGAGCAGCTCCGAGTCGAGACCCTTGGTGCGAACGGCCATGAGCACACGGCCCTTGTGGTCCGTCTGCCATCCGAGGATGTCGCCGGGATTCTCCGCCACGAGCGTCGATTGGCCCGTGCGCAGGTCCACCCGGAAGACGTCGAACACCTCGGCATTGCGCTTGTTGTGCTCGATGAGGATGTGGTCCGGGTCGTTCGGCAGGTCGTCCGTGATCGCCGCACGCACCTTGTCGAAGGGCGTGAGGTCCGTGATCTTCCCGGTCTTCACGTCGACCATCACCACGTGGAAGTTCTCGTCGCCGCCGAAGTCCTTCGTGTAGAGGATGCGGTCGCTGCCCTTCCAGTAGTAGATGTTGATGTCGCGAGCCGTCTCGTGCGTGAGCTGCCGCGGTTCACCCACCGGCTTGCTGCCGTCGAGCGGCTGCACGAAAACGTTGAGGCGCCGCTGCTGCCCGGGGGCTTCCGCCACCGGCTGCATGAATCCCAGCGTCTTGCCGTCGGCGCTCAGGCGGAAGTAGGCGCGCTCGGGATTGGCGAAGAAGTCGCGGACGGGAAATTGCTTCGGTGCGTCCGCGAGGGCCGGTGCGGAAAAGCTCGCGAACGCGACCGCGGCGAGCGCGACGAGGAGGCTGGGGCGAAGGATTCGGGTCATGGGGGCCATGGGGTCGATGTGCATGAGATCGGTTGGACGTCGCTCGGAATCGTTTCGGATTCGGTGATCAGGGGCGCAGGTACGCCCAGCCTTCTTGCTGCTTGCGCATGATCTCGACGACACCCGCCGGCACGAAGCTCACGCCCGGGAGGATCTCGCCGCGCTTCACGTTCTGGTTGGCCATCGTGTTCTCGCACGCGGAGATCGTCATGCCCGAGAGCACCGACTCGTCGATGCGCGGCGCCACCGGCGATCCCACCTTCAGCATCGCGAGGCCCGGGCCGTAGGCGACGATCTCAATCTGCACGTTGTCGGCGCCGAGGTCGGACTGGAGGTTCTTCGCGTTGTTGAGCGCGAGGTTCCAGCGGCCCGGATCGTTGTCGCTCACCTGGATCACGACCTGGTTCTTGTGGGGGTGTTGCGCGGCGTCCGCGTAGTGCCCGCCGTGGTGCACTGCATGAACGCAACCGCCGGCGAGAAGCGCGGCGGCGAAAATCGCGAGGGCGAGTCTCATGTCGGCTCCTAGATATCCACTGCGAGCGTGTAGTCGCCCACGCGCACGCTCGAGACCTTCACCTCGAGGCGTCCCTTGCCCTGGGCCACGAGCGTCACGAACTTCTCGTGCACGTTGCCGCGCGTCCACGGGAAGAAGACGTTGGCGCCCGCGTACAGGCCCTGCCCCCACCCATCCAGGTGCCCCACTTCCACGACGGACTCCGCGGGCGCGACGAGCTTCACGCCATCGCCTTTCGCGGAGACGCGCAAAGGCTCGGAGAAAGGAAGCTTGCGCGCCGAGGCGAGGCCATACGTTCCGAGATAGCCGCGGTTGGCCACGCGGATCTCGACGCGCGTGAGGTCGGCGGCGACCTTCTCCTTCTTCACGACCTCCACCGCGACGCGAGGGACGAGCGCCGCGACGCGCAGGAACGCCGATGCCTGCGACTCGCACACCTGCGCGAGTTTCTCGTAGGGCGGATTGGAGATTCCCACGCGCATGTCGAAACCACCGACCTCGACTTCGCCGAGCTGCGGATGCTTCGCCTTCTTCCACGGCATGAAGACGCGGCCCTTGTTCACTTCCTGGTCCCATTTCGCGAGCGCGAGGTAGTCCTTGCGCTCGAGGCGCGCGTACACGTCCACGAACGGCTTCTTGCGCTCGATGCCGAGCTGCGTGAAAAGGTCCCAGAGCTCGATCACGTACGCGAGCGCTCCGCGCTGGTGGTACGCGTAGTCGGTCATGTCGCCCTTCAGCGGACGCTCGGGCACGTAGAGGAATTCGTGGAAACCGCTCACCGTGGGGTAGCCCGTGAATTGCGTCATCCACGCCTCGACCTGGCGATACACCGCGAGGTCGCCCTGGTCCATCTTGTCGTCGCCCTTGTCGCCGAGCGGGCGGATCAGCACGCCGCCGAAGGTGTGCAGGTTCAGCCACGCGAAGATGTTCGGGTGCGCCGATGCGAAATCCATGATGGCGCGAGTCTCGGGCGCGCTGCCCGGATAGTGGCCGGCGCCCTCCTGCTCGTGCTCCGGCGCCCAGCTGTAGGGGAAGTTGCGGTTGAAGTCGTACTGGTTGTCCGAGAGGAAATAGGGATCGGGAATGCGGCGCCCGTCGTAGTTGGCGATGGTCCCCTCGGGATACACCTTGTAGTACGGCGGCGGATCCTCGGGGCCGCGCGGCACGAGCACGTTCGGGTAGCCCTCGAGCGCGACCAGCTCGCCGTCGTCGCTCTGGACCCGCATGATGCCCATGAAGCCGTTGCCGTCGATGTCGCTCGACTCCCAATACGCGTGACCCTTGTGCAGGCGCTCGTCGACCGGGCTCGAACGCACGTAACGCCCCGACTTGATCACCGCCTCCGCCCCGTCGGGCGAGATGCGCGGCACGACGTAGAAAAGCGAATCGCGGAGCGTCTCGGCCATGTGGGCGGGAAGCTTGTCATCCCGGCGCAGGCCGGGATCC
>DATGGI010000056.1:0-47305 GCA_035308545.1 Usitatibacter sp. | reverse complement strand
GTCGCGAAGGTGCGGGTGGCGGTCTACTCGTGGACCTACACCGCGCCCGACGGCACCGGCGGTCCGATGGCGACGTGGGTCCTGGTCACGGGATTCAAGAACAAGTTCCTGAAGCTCGTGTACACGTCGCCGTCGCTGGACCCGCTCGCGGCCCAGGGTGACGTGAAGGAGCTGGTCTACGATTTCCTCGAGGCCAATCCCAAGGAGCGGCAGAACTTTCTCACCGAGAAGAAGGCGCCCTGATGCCGAAAGTGCGCGTCCAATCGTTCGGCGTTTCCCTCGACGGCTACAGCGCGGGGCCCAACCAGGATCTCCAGAATCCGCTCGGCGTGGGCGGCGGCGCGATCTTCGAGTGGTTCTTTCCCACGGACGTGTTCCAGCGCATGCACGGCACGGGCGCGGGCGAGAAGGGAATCGACAACGGGATGGCGCTGAAGGGATTCGAGAACGTCGGCGCGTGGATCCTCGGCCGCAACATGTTCGGGCCCGTTCGCGGCCCGTGGCCCGACGAGAGCTGGAAGGGCTGGTGGGGCGACGAGCCGCCGTATCACGTGCCCACGTTCGTGCTCACGCATCACGCGCGCGATCCGATCGAGATGAAGGGCGGAACGACTTTCCACTTCGTCACCGACGGGATCCAGTCCGCGCTCGAGAAGGCGAGGGCCGCCGCCGGCGAGAAGGACGTGCGCATCGGCGGCGGCGTCGGGACGGTCCGCCAGTACCTGCGCGAGCGCCTCATCGACGAGATGCATCTCGCGGTCCGGCCCGTGCTGCTCGGCAACGGCGAGAACCTCTTCCGCGACATCGACCTGCCGGTCCTCGGATACGAGGTGGAAAAATCAGTCACCGGCGAGCGCGCGACCCACGTATTCATTCGAAAGATTCCGGTGCGATAATCGCCAACTTCTCCAGGGAAGGGAAGGTTCCGATGGCTGAGATCGAAAGGACGCTCTACGACGTCCTCGGCGTGAAGGCGAACGCCAAGATGACCGAGATCACCCGCGCGTACAACCGGCTCCAGGCCGACCAGCAGAAGGAAGACGCGGCGCCGAATCCGCGGCTCCTGGCGCAGGCGAAGGTCGCCTTCGAGACGCTTTCCAACCCGGACAAACGCGACGAGTACGACGCGGTGCTTCGCCGGCGCGCGCTCATGGGGAAGAACGAGAAGCACAAGCCCATCAAGATCGGCGTGGCCGCCGTGGCGATCATCGCGGCGCTCGTCGTGGGCTACTCGATGTGGCATTCCCGCGAGCTCGCGGAGGAAGCGAAGCCCAAGCCCCTCGCGCCCGAGGCGCTCCTCGCCGCGGTCGGTCCGCAGCTCTGGAACCTGCAGGGCGCGCTCATGTCCGGCGAGGTGCGCGATCTCGGCACCGCGATCGCCGTTCAGGACGGCAAGCTCGTCTCGACGTGCGAAGGACTCGCGGCCGGCATGGTGGTCACGGCGAAATCCGGCGACGACTCCGCCACCGCCGAGCTCGCCAACACCAACGACACGCTGGACGTCTGCGTCTTCAAGGCGAAGGGCGCGAAGCCGGGCCTCAAGTTTCGCGGCGACGTCCCGGCGCCCGCCGACAAGCTCCAGGCCGTATTCGTGAACGCGGGCGGGCGCCCCGAGATGCGTCAGGTGAGCGGCGCCCGCGGCGTGCAGGACGCGCAGGGACCCGCGCTCGAGGTGAAAGCGGCCGCGCCGCTTCCCAATGGTGCGGCGATATTCGACGACTACGGAAGGCTCGTGGGGATCGTCATCACGCCTCACGCGGCGCCAGAGGGTTCCACGTTCGCGCTCGCCTCGCGCCGCATCGAGCAGGCGAAGGGAACCGGCGTGGAGAAGCAGTTCGTCGAGGCTCCGTCGCCGGCGCGCAACACCGAGGCGGCCGAGCCCGCGCCCGCCGCGGCGACCGGCGATCCCGACAAGCTGCGCTACACCACGCGCAAGGACGTGGAGAAGGCCCAGGCCGACGCCATGGAGAAGGTGCTGAAGGACGCCAAGTGAGCTCGACCGCGCTGCTCATCATCGACATCCAGAACGATTATTTTCCCGGCGGCGCGATGGAGCTCGCCGGAGCGGACGAGGCGGGCCGGCACGCGGGAAGACTTCTCGCCGCCTTCCGCGCGAAGTCGTCGCCCGTGATCCACATCCAGCATCTTTCGATCCGTCCGGGCGCGACGTTCTTCCTGCCGGATACGCGGGGCGTCGAGATCCACGAAACGGTTCGCCCCGTCGAAGGCGAGACGATCTTCCGGAAGAATTTTCCGAACGCGTTCCGGCAGACGCCGCTGCTCGAGCACCTGCGCGGCGCGGGCGTCACCAACCTCGTGATCGCCGGGATGATGACGCACATGTGCGTGGACACTTCCACGCGCGCGGCGTCCGATCACGGCTTCTCCTGCTCGCTTGCGCAGGATGCGTGCGCCACGAGGACACTCACCTTCAACGGGGTGCAGGTCGCGGCCGGTGACGTCCAGGCCGCCTATCTCGCCGCGTTGAACGGCGCTTTCGCGAAAGTCGCTCCCGCCAGCACGCTCGTGCCTTGAGCCGGCGCGGCCTCCACATCGGGATCGTCGCGTGCTCCGCCGAAGGCGCGGCGCTCTGCTACCGCACGATCTGTGTCGAAGGCGCCGCCATCTACGGAGCGCACGACCATCCGGAGGTGTCGATGCATACGCACGCGCTCGCCGAATATGTCGTGCCGCTCGATCGCAAGGACCTGGAAGGCGTCGCGGCCCTGATGCTCTCGTCCGCGGAGAAACTCGCGAAGGCCGGCGCCGATTTCCTCATCTGTCCCGACAATACGATCCACCAGGCGTTGCCCCTGGTTCTCCCGCGTTCGCCTTTGCCGTGGCTGCACATCGCGGATGCCGTCGCGGAAGAAACGAAGCGCCGCGGGTTTCGCCGGCCGGGACTGACCGGCACGCGCTGGCTCGTCGAGAGCGCCGTCTATCCGGCCGCGTACGTGCGCCCAACCGATGGCGAGCGCGCCGAGATTCACCGCATCATCATGGACGAGCTGGTATACGGCGTCTTCAAGCCGGAAGGCATCGCTTTCATGCAGAAGACCATCGAGCGCATGAAGGGCGAGGGGTGCGATGCCGTCGTCCTCGGATGCACGGAGCTTCCGCTCATCATGAACGACGCGAATTCACCCTTGCCGGCGCTCGACTCGACTCGCCTTCTCGCGCGCGCGGCCCTTCGAAAGGCATCCTCATGACCCGACCGCACATCCTGCTCCGCATCGCTTCGATCTTCGCGCTGCTTTTCGCCGCGGGCCACACGGCGGGCGCGCCCTGGACGCCGGCCAAGGGCCTCACCGAGATGGGATTCATCTCGGTGATGAAGGGCCTCCACTTCGACGTGATGGGTAATTCGCGGACGTACTTCGATTTCTACTACGGCTTCGGCGTGAGCATCAGCGTGTACCTCATCGCCCAGGCGATCATCATCTGGCAGGTGGGCGAGATCGCGAAGACGACTCCCGCCGTCGCGCGGCCCATCATGCTTACGTTGATCGCATCCTACGTGGCGGTGGGCGTGATCACGGTGATGTATTTCTTCGCCGCGCCCATCGTGTTTTCGGCGGTGATCTGCGGGCTTCTCGCGGGGGCGTGGTACAAGGCAGGCCGCTGATGGTGAGATTGTTCGCTCTCCTGTTCGCCGTAGTCTCGCTGGGCGCATTCGCCGACGAGCCGCCGGTTCGCGTCTCGCCGGACATCTATCCGGGCAAGACCTGGCAGAGGATTCCCGACCCCGGCGCGCTCGGCTGGTCGCCGTCGGGCCTCGAGCGCTTCCGCAAGGAGATCGAAGGCACGCAAGCTTCGAGCGTGTTCGTCGTCTACTCGGGCAAGGAGCTCTTCGAGTACGGCACGGTGCACAAGCCGGAGTTCCTCGCGTCGGTTCGCAAGAGCCTGCTCTCGGCGCTCTATGGAAACTATGTCGCGAGCGGCAAGATCAATCTCGACGCGACGTTGGCGGACCTCGGGATCGACGACATCGGCGGATTGTCCGCGAAGGAGAAGCGGGCGACCGTGCGCGACCTTCTCCGGGCGCGCTCCGGTGTTTATCATCCGGCGGCCAACAAGGGCGACGACTCCGACCAGGCGCCGCCGCGCAATTCGCAGCAGCACGGCGCCTACTACCTCTACAACAACTGGGACTTCAACGCGCTCGGCACGATCTTCGAGAAGGAGACCGGGCAGGACATCTACGAGGCGTTCGAGCACGACATCGGCGCGCCGGTCGGGATGGAGGATTTCTCGGCGTCCGCGCAGCGCAAGGAACACCACGACAACCTTTCGATCCACCCGGCCTATCACTTCCGCATGTCGGCGGCGGACCTGGCGCGAGTGGGTTACCTCATGCTTCGCGGCGGAAAGTGGGACAGCAGGCAGCTGGTTCCCGCCGATTGGGTGAAGGAAACTACGCGAGTCAGCACGCCGCTTCCCGAGATGCATCCCGAAGCGCTGCGAAAAGGCTCCGTGGGCTACGGATATCTCTGGTGGGTGTGGGACGGCGACTATGCGAAGGGTCCGTTCGAGGGCGCCTTCACCGGGCGCGGTTACGGGGGGCAATACGTCGCGGTCATGCCGGAGCTCGACCTCGTCGTGGCGCTCGAGACGCCGCAGAAAGTCCCGCATCCCACGACGTTCGCCGACTGGTCGAGGCTCCTTCACACGCTGGTGCGGGCGCGGTGCGGCTCGGCGCCGTGTCCCTGAGGCGAACCGGTGGAGGATCTCCTCATGGCGTACGGCATGGCGATCCTGGTCGTCGTCTTCATCCTGCTCTGGCAGGGAAACCTCCTCAATGTGATCGCCGTGATTCCGGGTCATTTCATCCTGAGGATCCTCGGGGCCGAGAAGCAGTTCGAGGAGGACGACAAGCGCGGGGACCTCAGCGTGGCCGTGGGCAAGATCTTCCTCGCGGCGGCCTGGATCGTGGCATTCGAGGCCTATCGCTGGTGGAACACCTGGTCGTGAGGGGAACCCGGTGGCGTTCGCCGGATCAAACGGCGCAGAATGGGCCACCTGCACGAGGAGGCATCATGCGTCGCCTGGTTCCCGTTGTGCTCTGCAGCATCGCCCTGTCGGCACAGGCCCTCGTCTTCGAGGTGCCCGGCAGCACGCCCGGCATCGACCTCGATCAACCCGGCGCGCTGGATGCCCTGAAACGCGACAACCCTGCCCACTTCGAGGTGGTCATGAAGAAGGTCGACGAGGTCCAGGCCTCGCCGATCAAGCTCAACGTCCTCCAGAACCTGCGTCTCGATGCGCGCAAACCGATGGAAAACGGCCGCCTGGTCGAGCCGATTTCCCCGGCCAGGTCGCGCATCGGAATCAACGTCGACGGGACCACGTACCTGATCACCGTGCGCTACACGAAGGATCCCGCCACCCTGGTGCCCGCCCGATGAGGACGGGAATCCTCGCGGCGACGCTGGCCGCCGCGTCGCTCGTCTCGGTGCCGTTCGTGAGCGCCGCGCCCGTGACGTCGAGCCAGGCGAAGATCGAGAACGCCGATCCGGAGAAGATCTTCGGCGAACGCCCCACGTATCCCGAGGACGCGCGCAAGGACGGCCTCGAGGGCAAGCTCACCGCGTGGCTGCACGTCGACGCGAAGGGCAACGTCACTCAGGTGGAGATCAAGGAATCGCCCGGCCCGCTCTTCACCGAAGAGGCCATCGCCAAGTTCTCGAAGTGGAAGTTCAAGCCCGAGATCAAGGCGGGGCGCCCGATCGCTTTCGTCGGCGAGTACACGATCATCTTCCGGCTGAAGGACGGGCAACCGTTCATCTCCAATTCGTAGGGCGCGTGCTCAACGCGCTGATCGACCTGGATGGGACGATCGCGGATCCGCGCGCGGGAATGATCGCGTGCGTCCGCCATGCGCTCGCGGACGTCCAATGCCCCACCCCGCCGGACGAGGAGATCGCGCGCCACATCGGACCGCCGCTCCGCGAGACGTTGAGACACATCCTCGGCCCGGCGCACGAGGCGAAGCAGTCGCGCGCGCTGCAGGCTTTTCGCGAACGCTACGAGTCCGGTGGAATGTTCGAGACGACGGTCTATCCCGGCATTGCCGAGATGCTCGTGCGTCTCCGCGAACGTGGCGCGAAGGCGTTCGTCGCCACGTCGAAGCCCACAACGTATTCGGTGCGGATCCTCGAGCGCTGCGGACTCGCGGCGCATTTCGCCTCGATCCATGGATGCGAGATGGATGGAACGCGGGCGGACAAGAAGGAGCTCATCGCGCATATCCTCGAGAGCGAGTCGCTCGATCCTTCGGTCACGTTGATGGTGGGTGACCGGGCGCAGGATATCGCCGGCGCGCGGGCCAACGATATCGCGTCGATCGGCGTGCTTTGGGGCTATGGAAGCCAGGAAGAGCTCATTGCAGCGGGGGCCTGGGCGCTATGCGAACATCCGTCGATGCTTCCCGATTCCCTCTTCGATTGGCTGGAATGAAAGCCCTCTTCTTCGACGTCTTCGGCACGCTGGTCGACTGGCATAAGGGCGTCGCGCGCGAATCGAAGGCGCTGCTGGAGCCGCTCGGATACTCGCTCGACTGGCTCGCGTTCTCGGCGGCGTGGCGCGACGAATACCAGCCCGCGATGGAGGAGGTGCGATCGGGGCGCACGCCGTTCGTGCGGCTCGACGTGATCCATCGCCGCATGCTCGAGCGCGTCGTGCCGAAGTTCGAGCTCGAGAGGCTGCCGGAAGTCGTCCTCGCCGATCTCACGCTCGTGTGGCACAGGCTCGATGCCTGGAAGGACGTGCGGCCCGGGCTCGAGCGGTTGAAGTTGAAGCACATCCTCGCGCCCGTCTCCAACGGCAACATCCTGCTGATGGTCGACCTCGCGCGCCGCAACGGACTCCCGTGGGACGCGATCCTCGGCGCGGAGCTCGCGAACGACTACAAGCCCAAACCGCGCGTGTACCTCTCCGCGGCCGAGGCGCTCGCGCTGCGTCCCGACGAGTGCATCATGGTCGCCGCGCACAGTTACGACCTGAAGGCCGCGGCGCAGTGCGGATTGAAGACCGCGCACGTGGCGCGCCCCGGCGAGCGCGGGCCGGGCACGGGGGAGGCGGCCCCCCTCGTGCCCGTCGACTTCGCCGTGAAGTCCCTCGAGGAGCTTGCCGAAAAGCTCGTTTGACTTCATCCTCGGCGACATGTCGATCATGAAACTTCCGGAAGAGCAGCCCGTGCTTCGCATCGTGCCGATGCCGGCGGACACCAATGCGCACGGCACGATCTTCGGCGGATGGGTGATGTCGCAGGTGGACATCGCCGGCAGCATTCCCGCATGGCAGCGCGCCAACGGGCCCGTGGTCACCGTCGCGGTGAACTCCTTCATCTTCAAGGAGCCCGTGCACGTGGGCGACGTCGTGAGCTTCTACGCGCGGGTGCTGCGCGTGGGCAAGACTTCGATCACCGTTGACGTCGAGGTGTTCTCGCAGCGTGGACGCAGCGCCGACAAGGACGTCGTGAAGGTGACTGAAGCGCAGCTCACCTACGTCGCGATCGGCGAGGACCGCCAGCCGCGGCCCGTGCCCCCCGAGGTTTCCCGCTGAAAGATTACGGCCGGAAACACAGAGACCACAGAGACCACAGAGGAAAAGCCACAGAGGAACGTCAAAAGCTATTGTGCTTCGTGACCAGCTCAAACTTGGGCACGAAACGCCATCAAGGTTTTGGATTTCCTCTGTGGCAGTTCCTCTGTGGTCTCTGTGGTCTCCGTGTTTCCGGCTTTAATGTCTCGGTTTCTAGAAGATTCCGCCAGTCGAAGCGGCGACGTGGTCGCGCAGCTGCAGCAGGCGCGGGCCGATGTTCTGGATGATCTTCTGGCGCGTGATGTCGAAGATGGGGCCGCTGCAGTTGAAGGCGAGGATGCGGCCGCCTTCGCGCGAGACCATCGGAACGCCCACCGCCCAGACGTCCTTGTTCCACTCGCCCACCGAAAGACAGAACCCGTAGCGCTCGTAGTCTCGCGTGGAGCGCTCGATGCCGGAGGCGATGTCGTTCCACCTCGCACGCGGCGTGTCCCTCTTGTAGAGATCCAGGCGCTCGTCGCGCTCCTCGGGCGTGAGGGCCGCGAGGTACGCCCGCCCCATCGCGGTCCAGCCGTGCGGCACACGCGAGCCCACGTCCATGCTCATGCGGAACATCTGCGTGGCGCCCTGGGCGATCTCGAGGTAGACCATGTGCAGGCTCGAAGGATCGGGCGCTCCGAGCGAGACCGTGGCGTGCAATTCGTCGGCGAGCTCCTGCATGAGCGGGCGCGCCACGTTGCGCACGTCGAGCGTGCCGAGGTAGGCGTTGCTGAATGCGAGCACGCCGACCGAAAGGGAGTACCGCTTGGTGTCGGGCGCGCACGCGAGATAGCCCATCTGCGTGAGCGTGAACGTGAGGCGGCTCACGGTGGGCTTGGGCAAGCCGGTCCTCGCGGCGATCTCGCGGTTGCCGAGCTCGCGATCCTTGCGCGAAAAGCACCGCAGGATGTCCAGGCCGCGCGCGAGCGCCGTCACGAACTGGCGATCCTCTCGGGCCGCGGGACTTCCGCGAACGACTCCGGCGCGGCTCACGACGGCGTCCCCGGAATCACGACGACCTTGCCCGCGATCTCGCGCCGGGCCATGCGGGCGATCGCTCCGGGCGCCGCGTCGAGGCCGATGCGCTCGGTGATGGCGGGCTTCACCGTTCCGCTCGCGAGCCATTTGGCGATGTCCATCATGTTGCGCGCATTACCGGCCGGGTCGCGGCGGGTCCAGTCGCCCCAATAGACGCCGACGATGGAGCGCTCGCGAAGCAGCGCGAGGTTGATCGGCACTTTGGGAATCTCGCCCGCCGCGAAACCCACGACGAGGAGGCGCCCCTTCCAGGCCGTCGCGCGCAATGCGGGCTCGGTGTACGCACCGCCCACCGCGTCGAAGACGACGTCCACGCCGCGCTTCTCCGTGAGCGCATCGAGGCGCCCGCGAAGATCCTCGGTCGCATAGTTCACGGTCTCGTCGGCGCCGTGCTTGCGGCAGAGATCGAGCTTCGCCTCGCTCGATGCGCAGGCGATCACGCGGGCGCCCAGCGCCTTGCCGCATTCGATCGCGGCGATTCCCGTTCCGCCCGCGGCGCCCAGCACGGCAAGCGTCTCGCCGGAGGCGAGCGTTCCGCAATCGCGAAGCGCGTGCAGCGCCGTGCCGTACGTGAGCCCGACGGCCGCGGCGACATCGAAGGGAAGTCCCGGCGGCATCGGCATCACGCGGGCCGCGTCGACGACGCAATACTCCGCGAAGGCGCCGTGCCCCGAGAAACCGATCACGGAATCTCCGACCTTGATGCGATCGACGCCGGGCCCGATTTCGCGAACGACGCCCGAGAGCTCCGCGCCCGGCGAGAAGGGCAGGGGCGGCTTCACCTGGTACATGCCGCGCACCATCAATACGTCGGGGAAGTTGAGCGATGCCGCGCGCACTTCGACGAGCACCTGGCCCTGGGTGGGCTTCGGCGCCACCAGGTCGCCGACCGTAAGCGCCTCGGGGCCTTCGAGGCTCGAGCAGATGACGGCTCTCATTTCTCGCCGAGCATCAGGTCGCTGAAGCGCCCGAGATGGAAGTCCGCATCGCCGAACGTGGCGTTGATCGTCGTGAGGCGCTTGAACCAGTGGCTCACGATGAGCTCGTCGGTGACGCCGATGGCGCCGTGGAGCTGGATCGCCTGCTGTCCGACGAAGCGCGCGGCCTGGCCGATGAAGGCCTTCGCGGCGCTCACGCGGCGGGACCGCTCGGTGGGATCCTTCTCGCCCATCGCGGCCGCCGCCACGACCGCCATGGAGCGCGCTTCGACCGCCTTGATCGTCATGTCCGCCATGCGATGCTGGAGCGCCTGGAAGCGTCCGATGGGCTGGCCGAATTGCTTGCGGGTCTTGAGGTATTCGAGCGTCGCTTCGTTGAGCGCGTCGATGATGCCGAGCGCCTCGGCGCAGAGCGCCGCGCCGGCGCGGTCGAGCGCGCGATCGATGGCCGCGAACGCCGCGCCGGCTTCGCCGATGCGCCGGTCGTCGCCCACCGTCACTCCCGAGAGCTTCACGTCGGCCGCGTGCCCGCCGTCCTGCGTCTGGTAGGTCCGCAGCGAGACGCCGGGCGCGTTGCGATCGACGAGGAAGAGCGAGATTCCGTCGCGATCGCCCGCGGCGCCCGCGGTGCGCGCGCTCACGATGATCGCGTCCGCGTTCGCGGCATTGAGCACCACGGACTTGAATCCGTCGATCTTCCACGAGGAGCCTTCGCGCTTCGCCTTCGTCTCGACGAAGCTCGGCGAATATCGCGCGGCCGGCTCGGTGTGCGCGAAGGCGAGGAGCTTCTCGCCCGCGGCGACGGGTCCGAGCCACGCTTCGCGTTGCGCGACACTCCCTGTGTCCGAGACGATGCCCGCGCCGAGCACGACTGTCGCGACGTAGGGCTCGACCACGAGCGCGCGCCCGAAGGCCTCCATCACGATGGAGGTATCGAAGGCGTCGCCGCCCATGCCGCCATCTTCGTCGCGCATCGTGAGGCCGAGCAGTCCCAGGTCCGCGAGCTGCTTCCAGATCTCCCGCGAGAATCCCCCGGGGCTCGAGACGATCGCGCGGCGTTTCTCGAACTTGTATTCGTTGGCGAGGAACCGCCGCAAGGTGTCCTGGAGGAGCGTGCGCTCTTCGGCGAGGCTGAAGTCCATTGTCTTTTCCTAGTGTGATTGGGCCCCGGCCTTCGCCGGGGTGACACTCAGAGTCCCAGGATCATCTGGGAGATGATGTTCTTCTGGATCTCGTTCGAGCCGCTGTAGATCGAGGTCTTGCGCATGTTGAAGTAGAGGCCGGCGAGCGGCGCGGCGTACTCGGGCCCGGCGAGCTCGCCCTTGAATCCGGCGTCGAGCTCCTCGGGCACGTAGGGCAGGCCGTAGGCGCCGACGGCCTGCATCAACAATTCCGAGAGGGATTGCTGGATCTCGCTGCCACGCACCTTGAGGATCGACGCCTCGGGTCCCGGTGCGCGGCGCGAATCCTCCTCGGCCAGCACGCGAAGGTTGGTGACCTCGAGCGCCATCAGCTCGATCTCGACCTGCGCGATGCGGTCGCGAAAGCGCGCGTCCTCGATGAGCGGCCGGCCGCCCGAGCGCTCGCGGCGCGCGACGTCCTTCAGTTTCTTCAGCTCGCGCTTGCTGCGGCCCACGCCGGCGATGCCGGTGCGCTCGTGGCCGAGCAGGAACTTGGCGTACGTCCAGCCCTTGTTCTCCTCGCCCACGCGATTGGCCACCGGCACCTTCACGTCCTCGAACCAGATCTCGTTGATCTCGGCCTCGCCATCGAGCATCCGGATCGGCCGCACCGTGACTCCGGGCGACTTCATGTCGATCAGCAGGAACGAGATGCCCTCCTGCGGGCGGCCCTCGCTCGCGGTGCGCACGAGGCAGAAGATCCAGTCGGCCCACTGGCCGAGCGTGTTCCACGTCTTTTGCCCGTTCACGACGTAGTGGTCGCCCTGGCGTTCGGCGCGGGTCTTGAGGGATGCGAGGTCCGATCCCGATCCCGGTTCCGAATATCCCTGGCACCACCAGTCCTCGCCCGAGAGGATGCGCGGGAGGAAATGGCGCTTCTGCTCCTCGTTGCCGAAGCGCTGGATCACCGGCGCGACCATGCGCACGCCGAAGGGCAGGACGACCGGGGCGCCGGCGGCCGAGCATTCCTCGTCGAAGATGTGCTGCTGGACCGCGCTCCAGCCCGGGCCGCCGTATTCGACCGGCCAGCCCGGCGCGACCCAGCCCTTTTTCGCGAGGATCCGGTGCCAGGTGAGGAAGTCGTCGCGGCCGAGGCGCTTGCCTTCGTGGACCTTGGCGGCGAGCGCCTTGGGCAGGGATGCGGCGATGAAGGCGCGGACTTCCTCGCGGAATGCGAGCTCGTCGGGGGAGTAATCGAGGTTCACGTCCGTTCCTCCAGTGAGAAATCTTCGCGAAAACGACAATGAACGCACATTTCGCGAGGCGGAATATTGTTCTGCATCGAATTGCGGAGCATATTATCCGGCGATACACTCGCGCAACCGGAACGCAAGCTTTCGCAGGACCATTACACAACCGGAGGAGACCATGATCGTCCGCAGCCCCATGCGCGCGGCCTGCTGCGCGCTCGTCACGCTTTTCGCGACGGCCGCATCGGCCGACATCAAGATCGCCTACATCGATCCGCTCTCGGGCCCCATGGCCGCGACCGGCGAGCACGGGCTGCACGAGCTCGAGTTCGCCGCGGAGCAGGTGAATGCCAAGGGCGGAGTCCTCGGGCAGAAGCTCGTCATCGTCCCGCTCGACAACAAGCTCTCGACCCAGGAAAGCCAGATCCAGCTCCAGGCGGCCATCGACCAGGGCGTGCACTACATCGTGCAGGGCAACGGCTCGAGCGTGGCCGGCGTGCTGATCGACGCCATCAACAAGAACAACGAGCGCAACCCGGACAAGGCCGTCGTGTTCCTCAACTACGCCGCGGTCGATCCGGACTTCACCAACGACAAGTGCAGCTTCTGGCACTTCCGCTTCGACGCCAACAGCGACATGAAGATGGAAGCGCTCACGTCCTACATGAAGGAGCAGAAGAAGGTCCAGAAGGTCTACCTGTTGAACCAGGACTATTCGTTCGGCCACCAGGTCGCGCGGGCGGCGAAGGAGATGCTCGCGGCCAAGCGCCCCGACGTGACGATCGTGGGCGACGAGCTGCATCCGCTCGCCAAGGTGAGGGATTTCGCGCCGTACGTGGCGAAGATCCAGGCTTCCGGCGCCGACACGGTGATCACCGGCAATTGGGGCAGCGATCTCCAGCTCCTCGTGAAGGCGGCGAAGGACGCGAACCTCAAGGCCGATTTCTACACCTACTATGCGGGCGTCGTCGGAACGCCTCCGGCCCTCGGCGACTCCGGCGTCGATCGCGTGAAGGTCGTCACCTACTGGAACCCGAACTCGCTCGCCGCGAACAGGACGGCGTACATCGACGCATACAAGAAGAAGTACGGCGCCATGGCCGATCCGTACACGGGATCGATGCACAACGCGATCGACCTGCTCGCCGCGTCGATGACGAAGGCGAACTCCACCGATCCGGCGAAGGTCGCGAAGGCGATGGAAGGCGCGAAGTGGGACAACGCGTTCGGCGCCGTCGAGATGCGCGCGACCGACCACCAGCTGATCCAGCCGCTCTTCGTGCTCACCTTCGCGAAGAACGACGCCAAGGCGCGCTACACCGCGGACGGAACGGGCGACTACACATTCAAGCAGGACGTGCGCTTCGAAGGTCCCGCCACGGCCCGTCCCACCACCTGCAAGATGCAGCGCCCGTCCTAGAAGGGCGGTCTTGGAACTCTTCGTCACATCACTCCTGAACGGAGTGACCTACGGGCTGCTGCTGTTCATGCTCTCGTCGGGGCTCACGCTCATCTTCAGCATGATGGGCGTGCTGAACTTCGCCCACGCGAGCTTCTACATGCTGGGCGCGTATTTCGGCTACGCCATCAGCACGAAGGTGGGGTTCTATCCGGCGCTGGTCCTCGCGCCGCTCGCGGTGGGATCGATCGGCGCGCTGGTGGAGCGCTACGGGCTGCGGCGGGCGCACGCGACGGGTCACGTCTCGGAGCTGCTCTTCACGTTCGGCCTCGCCTTCGTGATCGCCGAGGCGGTGCGCCTCGTGTGGGGGTCGACGCCGGTGCCGTACAAGGTGCCGGTGTCGCTCGATGGCCCGCTCTTCACGCTCTACGACGCCACATTCCCCACCTACAAGGCGTTCATGATGCTGGTGTCGGTCGGGATGCTCGTCGCGCTGTATGCGGGCCTTACCCGGACGCGCGTGGGCCTCGTGATCCGGGCGGCGCTCACGCGTCCCGACATGGCCGAGGCGCTGGGGCACGACGTGCCGCGAGTCTTCATGCTGGTCTTCGGCGGCGGCGCGGCGCTCGCGGGCCTCGCGGGCGTGATCGGCGGCAACGCGTTCGTGACGGATCCCGGCATGGCCGAGTCCCTCGGCACGATCGTCTTCGTGGTCGTCGTGGTCGGCGGCCTCGGCTCGCTCACCGGCGCCTTCGTCGCGTCGCTCTTCATCGGCATCGTGCAGACGTTCGCGGTCGCGGTCGATTACTCGTGGCACGGCATGAGCATCTCGCGAGTGGCGCCAGTGCTTCCGTATTTCATCATGGTGGCGATGCTGATCGTGCGGCCGCGCGGCCTCATGGGGACGCGGGAGACGTGAGTCCCGCCGCGCGCCGGCGCTGGATCGTGTGGGGCGGCTTTGCCGCCGTGCTCGTCGCCGCGCCGCTCGTGTTCAACAAGGGCTTCTCGCTGTCGCTGCTCTGCCAGATGGGCATCCTCATCATCTTCGCGCTCTCGTACAACATGCTGCTCGGCCAGACGGGGCTGCTCTCCTTCGGCCACGCCGTGTACTACGGTCTGGGCGCGATCATCAGCATCCACGCGCTGAACCTCGTCCAGGCCGGCTGGAAATTCCCCGTGACGCTGATGCCGCTCGTGGGCGGGGCCGCGGGCCTCTTCTTCGGCGTGATCTTCGGCTACGTCACGACGCGGCGCGCCGGGACCACGTTCTCGATGATCTCGCTGGGAGTGGGCGAGATGGTGGCCGCATGCTCGCTCATGTTCCCGGCGTTTTTCGGCGGCGAGGCGGGCGTTTCGGGCAATCGCTCCGCGGGCGGGGCTTTCCTGGGTTTGACCTATGGCCCGCAGATCCAGATCTACTACCTCGTGGCGGCGTGGCTCCTCCTCGCGACGGCCGCGATGTACGCGCTCTCGCGCACGCCCCTCGGGCGCATGGCCAACGCCGTACGCGACAATCCCGAGCGCGCGCAGTTCGTGGGTTACGACCCGCAGCACGTGCGATTCATGATGGTGGCGCTGTCGGGCTTCTTCGCCGGTGTCGCGGGCGGGCTCTCGGCGCTCAACTACGAGATCGTGACGGCGGAGTCGGTTTCCGCGGCGACCTCGGGGATGGTGTTGCTCGCGACCTATCTCGGCGGCATCGGTTTCTTCGCGGGGCCGATCGCGGGCGCGATCGTCGTGACGCTCATGCAGACGGCGCTGGGCTCCGTCACGAAGGCGTGGCCCTTCTACTTCGGCGCGATGTTCCTCGCGACAGTGCTGTTCGTGCCGGGCGGCCTCGCGAGCGTCGCGATGCTCCACAAGCGGCTCTGGGACGCGCGGCTCGTGAAGAAGGCGGCAGGCGTCTACGCGATCATGGCGGTTCCTTCCGTGGTCGTGCTCGGTTTCGCGGTGCTGCTGGTGGAGATGGCCTACAACGCCTCCGACGAATCGCGCTCGGCGTTCAACGCGCTGGGAATCACGCTCGATACGACGGCGAACGGCACGTGGATCGCGGTGATCGCGCTCACGATCGCGGCGATCGCGGGCTGGCGGCTCGCCTGGCGCGTCGCGTCGCCGCGCTGGTCCGAGCTGGGCGCCGCCCTCGCGGGAGATCGCAGGCGATGACGGCCGCGCTCGAACTTTCCGGCGTGCAGAAGCGTTTCGGCGCCACCGAGATCGTGCAGGGCGTGGACCTGCGCGCGGAGCAGGGCGAGCGCCACGCGCTGATCGGGCCCAACGGCGCGGGCAAGTCCGTGCTCTTCCATCTCATCAGCGGGCGCTATCGGATAGACGCGGGGAGCGTGGCGCTCAACGGCTCGGTGATCACGGGCAGGAAGCCCTACGAGATCAACCGGCGCGGGCTTTCGCGAAGCTTCCAGGTGACGAATCTTTTCCACCGGCTCACCGTGTTCGAGAACGTGCGCTGCGCCGTGCTCTGGTCGCTGGGTTACAGGTATTCCTTCTGGCGCCGCGTGGAGAAGCTCGCCGATGCCAACGCGCGCGCCATGGAGATCGTCGAGCGCACCGGCCTTGCGTCGCGAGCCCACGAGCCGGCCGGAATCCTCTCCTACGCGGAGCAGCGCGCGCTCGAGATCGGCATCACGATCGCCGGGGGCGCGAGCGTGATCCTCCTCGACGAGCCGACCGCCGGCATGAGCCGCACGGAGACCGAGGCGGCCGTCGCGCTCATTCGCCGCGTGACCGAGGGCCGCACGTTGCTCATCGTCGAGCACGACATGAGCGTGGTCTTCGGATTGGCCGATCGCATCTCGGTGCTCGTCTACGGAAAGATCGTCGCCACCGGCACGCCGGAGGAGATCCGCGCGAACGCCAAGGTGCGCGAGGCTTATCTCGGGGCGGAGGCCGCCCATGCTTGAAGTGCGCGACCTCCACGCCTACTACGGCAAGAGCCACGTGCTGCACGGCGTGACGCTCGAAGTGCGCGAGGGCGAGATCGTGAGCCTCCTCGGCCGAAACGGCGTGGGCCGCTCCACGACCGTGAAGGCGATCATGGGGCAGGTGTCCGCGAAGGGCACGGTCCGCTTCCGCGGCCAGGAGATCGCCGGGCTCAAGCCCTACCAGGTGGCCCGCCGCGGCCTGGGGTACGTCCCCGAGGATCGCGCGATCTTCGCCGACCTTTCCGTGCGGGAGAACCTGGAGCTCGGCCGCAAGGGCGCGGGCGAACCCAATCCGTTCACGATCGAGGATACATACTCGCTCTTTCCGCAACTCAAGGTCCGCGCCGACACGCCGGCGGGCGTGCTCTCGGGCGGGGAGCAGCAGATGCTCACCCTTTGCCGTACGCTCATGGGAAACCCGAAGCTCGTGATGATCGACGAGCCGACGGAGGGCCTCGCGCCGATGATCGTGGATCTCGTGGCGCAGTTCCTCGAGAAGGTGCGCGCGCGCGGCATCCCGATCCTGCTCGTGGAGCAGAAGCTCGCGATCGCGCTCGACATCTCGGCGCGCGTGTACGTGCTGGGCCACGGCCGCGTGGTGTTCGAGGGAACGCCGGCGCAGCTTCGCGAAGCCCACGCGGTGCGCAAGGAATGGCTGGAAGTCTGAATCGAAAACAAGGAGACGTCGTGGAAAAGGCAACGGGCACGGCCCGCTACGAAACGAGAGGCGAAGTCGCCCTCATCACGCTGGACAATCCGCCGGTGAACGGCATGAGCTACGCCGTGCGTTCCGCCGCGCTGGAGGGCCTCGATCGCGCGCTCGCCGACGCCAACGTGAAGGCGATCGTGCTCACGGGAGCGGGCAAGGCCTTCTCGGGCGGCGCCGACATCAAGGAATTCAACACGCCCGCGATGCTCGCGGAGCCGACGCTGCGCACGCTCATCAGCGCCTTCGAGCAGAGCCCGAAGCCCGTCATCGCGGCGATGCACACGGTCGCCATGGGCGGCGGCCTCGAATTGCCCCTGGGCTGTCACTTTCGAGTGGCCGCCCCGGGAACGCAGGTGGCGCTGCCCGAAGTGAAACTCGGTTTGCTTCCGGGCGCCGGCGGAACGCAGCGCCTGCCGCGCGCGATCGGCCTCGAGGCGGCGCTCAACATGATCGTGTCGGGAGCGTCGGTTCCGTCTGAGCAGTTGACGGCGCTCGGCCTTTTCTCGGAGATCATCCCTGTCACCCCGTCGCAGGACGGGACCCAATCCTTCGTCGAGGGCGCCGTCGCCTTCGCGAAGAAAGTCGTCGCCGAGAAGCGCCCCCTCGAGCAGCTTCGCAACAGGAAGGTGAAGCACGACAATCCCGAGGCGTTCCTGCAATTCGCGCGCAACACCGTGGGCGCCATGTCGAAGAACTATCCCGCGCCCCTGAAATGCATCGACTGCGTCGCCGCTTCGGTCGACAAGCCGTTCGAGGAGGGCCTTCGCATCGAGCGCGAGGGATTCACGGACCTTCTGATGGGGCCCGAGTCGCGCGCGCTGCGCCACGCATTCTTCGGCGAGCGCGCCGCGGGCAAGATCGCGGACGTTCCCGAGGACACGCCGCGCCGCAAGATCTCGAAGGTCGCCGTGATCGGCGCGGGCACGATGGGCGGCGGCATCGCGATGAATTTCCTCAATGCCGGCATTCCGGTCACGATCCTGGAGATGAAGCAGGAGGCGCTCGACCGCGGCGTGGCGACGATCCGCAAGAACTACGAAGGCACCGTGAAGAAGGGCCGCCTCACCGAGGACAAGATGAACGAGCGCATGGCGTTGCTCAAGCCCTCGCTCGACTTCAAGGACATGGGCGACGCGGACCTCGTGATCGAGGCGGTGTTCGAGGAGATGGGCGTGAAGGAAACCGTGTTCAAGCAGATCGACGCCCTCGCGAAGCCGGGCGCGATCCTCGCGACCAACACCTCGACGCTCGACGTGAACCACATCGCCGCCGTCACGAAGCGGCCCCAGGACGTGCTGGGCATGCACTTCTTCAGCCCGGCCAACGTGATGAAGCTGCTGGAAGTCGTGCGCGGCGGGAAGACCGCGAAGGACGTCCTCGCGACGGTCATGGACCTCGCCAAGAAGATCAAGAAGACAGCGGTCGTCTCCGGCGTATGCGACGGCTTCATCGGCAACCGGATGCTCAAGTACTACGCGGGCGAGGCGAACGCGCTGCTGGAGGAGGGCGCCTCGATCCAGCAGATCGACAAGGCCATGGAGAAGTTCGGCATGGTCATGGGACCGTTCCGGGTAGGTGACCTCGCGGGCAACGACATCAGCTGGTCGATCCGCAAGCGCCAATACGCGGAAGATCCGAAACGTCAGCGGCTCGTGATCGCGGACGCGCTCTGCGAGGCGGGACGCTTCGGGCAGAAGACGGGCGCCGGCTGGTACCGCTACGAGCCCGGCAAGCGCGATCCGATTCCCGATCCGGTCGTGGACAAGATCATCGAGGAAGGACGCAAGAAGCTCGGCATCACGCCGCGGAAGATCACGGATACTGAAATCGTCGAGCGCTGCGTCTACGCGCTCGTGAACGAGGGCGCGAGGATTCTCGAGGAGAAGATCGCGCAGCGCGCTTCCGACATCGACATGGTGTATCTCACGGGCTACGGATTTCCCGTGTTTCGCGGCGGCCCGATGCTCTACGCCGACATGACCGGCCTCATCGCCATCGAACGCGCCATGAAGCGCTACCGCGCGCAGACCGGCAATCCCTTCTGGGAGCCCGCGGCGTTGCTCGCGAAGCTCGCCGCCGAAGGCAAGACATTCAATTGAACGGAGCACGCCATGACTGAAGCCGTCATCGTTTCCACCGCGCGGACCGGGCTCGCCAAGAGCTGGCGGGGCGCATTCAACATGACACACGGCGCGACGCTGGGCGGCCACGCGGTGAAGGCCGCCGTCGAGCGCGCGAAGATCGATCCGTCCGAAGTGGAGGACGTGATCATGGGCTGCGCGTTGCCCGAGGGCGCGACCGGCGGCAACATCGCGCGCCAGATCGCGATCCGCGCCGGCTTGCCCGTGACCGCGGGCGGCGTCACCGTGAACCGCTTCTGCTCGTCAGGCCTGCAGGCGATCGCGATGGCGGCGCAACGCGTGATCACCGAAGGGGCCCCGGTGCTGGTCGCGGGCGGCGTGGAATCGATCTCCTGCGTGCAGCAGGAGACGAACAAGCACATGCGCGCCGAGCACTGGATCACGGAACACAAGCCGGAGCTCTACTGGTCGATGCTCGAGACCGCGGAGACCGTCGCCAAGCGCTACAACATTCCGCGCGAGAAGCAGGACGAATACGGCGCGAGGAGCCAGCAGCGCGCGGCGGCGGCGCAGGCCGCGGGCAAGTTCAAGGACGAGATCGTGCCGATGACGACCGTGATGGGCGTGGCCGACAAGGACACCCAGCGCCTCATGTCGAAGGAAGTCACGATCGCCGCCGACGAAGGCATTCGCGCGGATACGACGTACGAGGGCGTGTCGAAGATTCGTCCCGCGCTTCCGGGCGGCGTCGTCGCCGCGGGCAATGCGAGCCAGTTTTCGGATGGCGCATCGGCCTGCGTCGTGATGGAGCGCAAGCTCGCGGAGAAGCGCGGCATCCAGCCGCTCGGCATCTTCCGCGGTTTCGCCATCGCCGGTTGCGAGCCCGACGAGATGGGCATCGGTCCCGTCTTCGCGGTGCCGCGCCTGCTCGAACGCATGGGCCTCAAGGTGAAGGACATCGACCTCTGGGAATTGAACGAGGCGTTCGCGGTGCAGGTGATCTACTGCCGCGACAAGCTCGGCATTCCCGACGACAGGCTCAACGTGAACGGCGGCGCGATTGCCGTCGGCCATCCGTACGGCGTCTCGGGCGCGCGCCTCGCGGGCCACGCGTTGATCGAAGGCAGGCGGCGCGGCGCGAAGCTGGTCGTCGCCACGATGTGCATCGGCGGCGGCATGGGCGCCGCCGGCCTCTTCGAGGTGGCGTGATGAACACGCGCGAGCTGTTCGACCTCAAGGGCAAGGTGGCGCTCGTCACGGGAGGATCGCGCGGACTGGGGCTGCAGATCGCCACGGGACTGGGCGAGATGGGCTGCAAGGTCGCGATCACGGCGCGCAAGGCCGACGAGCTCGCCGAGGCGTCCAAGGAACTCGCCTCGAAGGGCATCGAGAGCTTCACGGTGGCCAACGATCTTTCGAAGCTCGACCAGATCCCCGCGATGGTGGATCAAGTCATCAAGCATTTCGGCACCATCGACATCCTCGTGAACAACGCGGGCGCGACGTGGGGCGCGAAGGCCGAGGAATACCCCGACGACGCATGGCGCAAGGTGATGACGCTCAACATCGACGCGATGTTCCATCTTTCGCGCGAGGTGGGAAAGCGCTGCTTCATTCCCAACAAGGGCGGCAAGATCGTGAACGTCGCCTCCATCGCGGGGCTGCGCGGCGGGCCCTCGGACATGCACACGATCGCCTACAACACTTCGAAGGGCGCGGCTGTGAATTTCACGCGGGCGCTCGCCTCCGAATGGGGCCCGCACGGCATCAACGTGAACGCGATCTGCCCGGGATTCTTTCCCACGAAGATGGCGAACGGGATCCTCGACCGCATCGGCGACCGCGTGATCAAGGGCACGCCGCTGCGCCGCCTGGGTGGCGACGAGGACCTGAAGGGCGTGGCGGTGTTCCTCGCGTCGAACGCGGCGCGACACATCACCGGGCAGTGCATCGCCGTGGACGGAGGCCAGAGCTCGTCGTGAGCTTCGAGAAATTCACGGGCACGCGCGACGTCGCCCCGGCGCTCGCCTTCGACGCCGAGCGCCTCGCGGCGTGGATGCGCGAGAACGATGTCATCCCGTCGGAGGGAATCGTCACCCCGGCGAAGGCCGGGGCCCAATCACTCAAAGTCTCGCAATTCAAGGGCGGCCAATCGAATCCGACGTATCTCATCGAGTCCGGGACGAAGAAATTCGCGCTGCGCCGCAAGCCGCCGGGCAAGCTCCTCCCGTCCGCGCATGCCGTGGAGCGCGAGTATCGCGTGATGACGGCGCTCGCCGCGACCGACGTTCCCGTGCCGAAGACCTACGTGCTTTGCGAGGATCCCGAAGTGATCGGCACGCCGTTCTTCCTCGCGGATTACGTGGCGGGACGCGTGCTGTGGGATCCGACGCTGCCGGGGCTCACGAACGAGGAGCGCTCGGCGCACTACATCGAGCTGAATCGCGTGATCGCGGCGCTCCACAAGGTGGATATCCAGGCGGTGGGTCTCGGCGACTACGGCAAGCCCGGCAACTACCTCGCTCGGCAGATCGACCGCTGGTCACGGCAGTACCGTGCCTCCGAGACCGAGGGCATCCACTCGATGGACAACCTCATCGAATGGCTGCCGGAGAACATTCCGCCGGGAGAAGAGACGTCGATCGTCCACGGCGACTACCGCATCGACAACGTGATCTTCCATCCGACGGAGCCGCGCATCCTCGCGGTGCTGGATTGGGAGCTCTCGACGCTCGGCCATCCGCTCGCGGATTTCGCCTACCACTGCATGACCTGGCGCATGCCGGAGGGCGCTCATGGACGCGGCCTCGCCGGCGTGGACCTCGCGGCGCTCGGCATTCCGGCCGAACGCGAATACATCGCGCGCTACTGTCGCCTCACGGGCCGCGAATCGATCCCGCACTTCGAGTACTACCTCGCCTACAACATGTTCCGCCTCGCGGCGATCCTCCAGGGCGTGAAGGCCCGCGCCCTGCAGGGCAACGCCGCCAGCGCCGAAGCCCTTTCCGCCGGAGGCCGCACCCGGGCCATCGCGGACGAGGGCTGGAAGCAGGCGGAACGGGTGATCGAGAAGAAAGCGTAAGGAAACCAGGAGAAGCAAATGGATTTCGCCTATTCGAAAAAGACGCAGGAGCTGCAGGAGCGGCTCAACGCGTTCATGACCGCCAACGTCTATCCGGCCGAGCGGCCGTTCCACGAGGAGGTCGCCGCCAACCGCAAGGCGGGCAACCCGTGGAAGGCCACGCGCGTGGTGGAGTCGCTCAAGCAGAAGGCGCGCGCCGAGGGACTGTGGAATCTCTTCCTTCCGGAATCCGAATTCGGCGCCGGCCTCACCAACCTCGAGTACGCGCCGCTGTGCGAGATCATGGGCCGCTCCGCGATCGGGCCCGAATCGTTCAACTGCAGCGCGCCCGACACCGGCAACATGGAAGTGCTGGTGCGTTACGGCACCCCCGAGCAGAAGAAGAGATGGCTCGAGCCCCTCCTCGCGGGCGAGATCCGCTCCGCCTTCGCGATGACCGAGCCCGATGTCGCCTCGTCCGACGCCACCAACATCCGCGCCTCCATCGTGCGCGACGGCAGCGACTACGTGATCAACGGCCGCAAGTGGTGGACCACCGGCGCTCCCGATCCGCGCTGCAAGATCCTCATCTTCATGGGACGCAATGCCCAGGCCGGGGAGCCCGTGGACAAGCACAAGTCCCAGTCGATGATCCTCGTGCCCATCGACGCGCCCGGCGTGAAGCTGCTGCGCGCGCTCACGGTCTTCGGCGACGACGACGCGCCCCACGGTCACGGCGAGCTCGAGTTCAAGGACGTGCGCGTGCCCGCGGCCAACCTGCTCCTCGGCGAGGGCCGAGGATTCGAGATCGCCCAGGGACGCCTCGGGCCCGGCCGCATCCACCACTGCATGCGCGTGATCGGAGTCGCGGAGCGCGCGCTCGAGATGATGTGCAGGCGCACGCAGTCGCGCGTCACCTTCGGGAAGCCGGTTTCCGAGCGCACCGTGACGCTCGAGCGCATCGCCAACGCGCGGATCATGATCGACCAGGCGCGCCTGCTCGTGTTGAACGCGGCGTGGAAGATGGACATCGCCGGCAACAAGGTCGCGCGCAAGGAGATCGCCATGATCAAGGTCGCCGCGCCCAACATGGCGCTCCAGGTGATCGACTGGGCGATCCAGGCCTTCGGGGCCGCGGGCGTCTCCGAGGATGTCGAGCTCGCCGCGATGTACGCCGGCGCACGGACGCTTCGCCTCGCCGATGGTCCCGACGAGGTCCACCGCAACCAGATCGGGCGACTGGAGCTTCGCGCGCATGGGTGAGCGCAGCGCCTTCTGGCCGCAATTCGTTCCGAAGGGGCTCACGCTTCCCCAGACGAGCATCTGGTACAACCTCGAGGTCTCGTCGAAGCGCCAGCCGAACAAGTCCGCGTTCATCTGCTTCGACAACGCGCTCACGTATTCGCAGTTGCGGAGCGAGGCGGAAAAGCTCGCGGGATTCCTGCAGCAGCGTTGCGGCGTTGCGAAGGGCGACCGCGTCCTTCTCTTCGCGCAGAACAGCTTCCAGTTCATCATCGCCTACTACGCGATCCTGCGCGCCGACGCGGTCGTGGTGCCGGTGAACCCGATGAACCTCACGGCGGAGCTGCGGCGCATCGTCGCCGATTGCGGCGCGAAGACCGCTTTCATCGCGCAGGAGCTCTGGCCCCAGGCCGCGCCGCTCGCGGAAGACGGAACCTTCGCGCACTCGATCGTCGCGGCCTACTCCGACTACCTCACGAAGGCCACGGACCTCACGGTGCCCGATGCATTCAAGCTCGCACGCCAGCCCGTTTCGGGAAAAGGCGTCGTCGCCTGGAGCGACGCGATCGCGGCGAACCTGTCACCGGGCGAGCACACCTCGGGCCCCAATGACCTCTGCTGCATGCCGTACACGTCGGGAACGACGGGCGAGCCCAAGGGTTGCATGCACACGCACCGCTCGGTGATGCACACGGCGGTCTGCGGAATGGAATGGTTCCGCGCGCTTCCGGAGGTGATCTACCTCGGTGTCCTGCCGTTCTTCCATGTGACCGGCATGCAGAACGCGATGAACTCGCCGATCTACATGGGCAGCACCGTGGTGCTCCTTCCACGCTGGGACCGGGAAGCCGCGGGCATGCTCATCTCGCGCTACGGGATCCAGGCGTGGACGTTGATCCCGACGATGGTGGTCGACCTCCTCGCGAGCCCGAACGCCACGAAGTTCGATCTCTCGACGATCCAGCGCATGACGGGCGGCGGCGCGGCGATGCCCGAAGCGGTCGCCACGCGCCTCAAGGAAACTCTCGGCGTCACCTTCGTCGAAGGCTACGGGTTGAGCGAGACGATGGCGCCCACGCACGTGAATCCGCCCGAGCGGCCGAAGAAGCAATGCCTCGGCATCCCGATCTGCGATACGGAGTCGATGGTTGTCGATCCCGCGACGCTCGAGGAGCTGCCCGATGGCGAGGTTGGCGAGATCGTCGTGAGTGGCCCGCAGGTCTTCCTCGGCTACTGGGGCAAGGAGAAGGCGACCGCGGACGTCTTCTTCGAAAAGAAGGGCCGCAAGTGGTTCCGCACCGGCGACCTGGGGCGCCGCGACGAGGAGGGCTACTACTTCATCGTCGATCGCCTCAAGCGGATGATCAACGCATCGGGCCTGAAGGTGTGGCCTGCGGAAGTCGAAGCCGCGTTCTACGCGCATCCCGACATCCAGGAAGCGTGCATCGTCGCCGCGAAGGACCCGCGCCGGGGCGAGACCGTGAAGCTCTTCGTCGTGCTGAAGGCCGCGCGGCGCGGACAGGTCACCGCCGAGGAAATCATCGCGTGGGCACGCACCAAGATGGCGGCGTACAAGGTGCCCACGATCGTGGCCTTCGAGGAAGCGTTGCCGAAGACCGCCACGGGCAAGATCCAGTGGCGGACGCTTCAGGAGCGGGAGAAGTAGCCTACTGGCAGGTCGTCCCGTTCCCCACGAACACTTCGCGCGTGATCGTCTTCGTCTGGGACACGCTGCCGACGGTGTAGGCGAATTGCGCGGAGTTGCCGTTCGCGAAAGTGAAGCTCGCCGACCCGGCCTGCGTCGCGTTGACGCCCTGCGGATTGAACGGCTGCGAGTTGAACGGCGGCCCCGTCGTTCGATAGAGCGTGCCCGAATACGTGTTGGGCGCGGATTGCGGCGCGCTCACCACGAGCCACATGGGGCTGCCCGAGGCATCGTAGGTGAACCAGGTCGCGAAGATCGTCGAGCTCTCGTGCGTGAGGTTGATTCCCCATCCCGATTCCGAACCGGGCGGGGAAGCCCACCAGAGGTCCGTGTAGTTGGTCGCCGCGGCCGGATCGCCCGTCGTGGGTCCGCAGGTCGGCATCGTCCCGAACACTTCGCGCGTGATCGCCTTCGACTGCGACACGCCGCCGATCGCATACGAGAAGCTTCCGTTGTTGGCGTCGAAGAACGTGAGCGTGCCGGTTCCCTGGGCCGTGGCGGTGACCGAGCTCGAATTGAAGGGCACCGAGCTGAACGGCGGGCCGGTCGTGGTGTAGAGCGTGCCCGAATAGGTGTTGGTTCCACTCTTCGGCGCCGTCATCACGAGCCACATGCCAGTGCCGCCGGTGTTGTAGGTGTACCAGGTGGCGACGATCGTGTCGCCTTCGTGCGCGAAATTGATGCCCCATCCGGATTCGCTTCCCGCGGGAGATGCCCACCAGAGTCCCTGGAAATTGGCCGTCAGGGGAGCGGTGGCGACGACCGAAGTCCATTTCGTGAAGAGGCCGTCCACGTTGATCGAGCCCAGGCCCGTCGCGAGATCGTACCCCGCGCCCACGGTGTAGCCGGCGAGGCCGCCCTGCAGGTCGTTGGGCGCCGGAGTGCTGTTGTTGCAGAGGCTCGGAAGCGTCGGGCGGCAGTTCGAGACGCCCGACGAGCTCACCGTGATGTCGTTGAAGACGCCGGCGGGCGAAGAAGAAGCGAGCGAATACAGGCTCGGATTCAGGTTGCCCTGGGGCGAGCCCATATTCTGGTTGAGGATCGCCGCGACGCCCGCCATGCTCGGCGCGGATGCCGACGTGCCCGATGCGACGAGGTAGGTAAAGCGCCCGGAGGAATTCGAGACGCAATCCAGGTTCATCGCGGACAGGCACGACGCGTACCCGTCGTGGGAAGCGGCGCTGAACGAAACGTCTGGCGTATAGCGACCCTGCGTTCCAGGCACGCCGGGCGCCTTCTGCCAATAGGGAGTCGGGACGAACGTGCTCACGCCGCCCCCTCCGGATGCGACCTGGAATTTCCCGGTGCTGTCGGCGGGCTCGTTCCACGCGCCTTCGGGGATGTACCGGAGCGCGGACGCGAAACCCGTGCCGTTGGTCGTGTTCCAGTAGCCTCCCGAGCCCGCCTCGGCGTTCTCGTTGAATTGAGTGCCGCCCACGCAGGTCGCATAGCTCGATGCACAAAGTGAATTCGGGCTCGCCGTTTGCGTCGCGGGCGGTGCCTGGAACGGAATGTCGCAACCCGCGGCCCCCCCGTCGCCGGAGCTCACGAAGACCGAGATTCCCTCCGCCGCCGCCTGGCTGTAGAGGTTGTCCCAGAAGAGCGTCGAGGACTGGCCTGCGGATTGCTCGCACAAGTTGAAGCTCACGTTCATCACCTGCGCGATGACGGGGTTGCTGTCGACGACGTAGGAGCTGGCGATGCTCAGGCCACTTGCAGTCGGCGCGTCGAGGCTCACGACGAGGTCGATCGTGGCGCCGGGCGCGACGCCGCTCGCGCGCGTGACGTCGAGCGTCGCCTCGCGCTGGTCGTCGAGTGTGGCGGGGTCGCTGGGCGGGGTCGAGAGCGCGGGGCCCGGCGCGATGCCATTCGGGGGAACGATCGTGACAGGGTCCTGGATCCGGATCGATGCCTGGCTCTGGAAGTTCTCGATGTCGGGAAGGTAGACGTTCGCGCGGCCGATGATCGCGATCGTCTGGCCCGCGCCCGAGAGTCCTTGCTGGTAGACGTGGTTCACGCCGTAGAGGACCGCGAAATCGCCCGGCCAGATCGAATGGACGCAGTCGGAACCCGTGCAGCTCGTGAACTTCGGCTCCGGTCCCGCATGGCCGGTGCGCGGCACCGCGGGGCCGAGGCTCGGCCTCTCGCTCACCGATTCGAGTCCGTGCACCGCGAGCACGAGCGGAGCGATATCCGCGGGAAGCCGCGGAGCGCCGGCGAGGGCGATGCGCTTCTGCGCGCCGGCCACATACGAATGCATCGTCGAGGCAAACGCCGCGCCCACGCGGGCCGCCGAGCCGCTGAACACGATGCGCGTGCGGCTGTTGGACACGCCGTCCACGTGCAGCCCCTGCGCGCCCAGCCAGGAGGTGACCGCTTCGATGTCTCCCTCGGGCAGGCCGAATCGCTCGCCGACCTCGAGGGGCGTGAGCCAGCGGTGGAAGTTGGACGAGGCCGGATCCTGCTGGTCGCGCAGGAACTGCTCGAAGGCCTGCTGGCGATCCGGCGCGCGCTTCAGGACGACCGTGAGGTGCGTGAGCGGCGTATCGCCCGCGAGCTCGCCCGCGTCGTTCTCCGGGACGGCCCACGCGACGCGTTGGGTCGTGAGGACCTTGAGGGTTGGCATCGGCGATGGCAAGGGAGCGTCCGCATGGGACAGCCCTGCAGCGGCGGCGCAGGCAAAAGCGAGCAGGGAGATCGTGCGCATCGGTTCAGTCGAGGTGATGCCGCCGAAGCAGCGGCATCCCTTCGACTGGCGCAGGGAGAGAACGTTTCGGAGAAATACTACGTGCCGTGTAGGACTGCGCCTATTGGCAAGCGGTCCCGTTTCCGCTGAATACTTCGCGCGTGATCGTCTTCGCCTGCGAGATTCCGTTCACGGTGTAGGCGAACTGCGCGGAGTTGCCGTTCGCGAAAGTGAATGTCGCGGATCCCACCGCGGTGGCCGTGACGGCCGTGGGATTGAAAGGCACGGCGTTGAACGCCGGCCCCGTCGTGCGATAGAGCGTGCCCGAGTAGACGCCCGGCGAGGCCAGTGGCGCGGTGACGACGAGCCACATGGGCTTGCCCGTCGAATCGTAGGTGAACCAGCTCGCGAAGATCGTGGTGCCCTCGTGGGTGAGGTTGATGCCCCATCCCGACTCGGAGCTCGCGGGCGATGCCCACCAGAGATCCGTGTAGTTGGTGGCGTTCGCAAGGCTGCCCGACGCCGTGGCGCACGTGGGCATCGTCCCGAATACCTCGCGCGTGATCGCCTTCGTTTGCGACGTGGAGCCGACCACGTATGCGAAGGTGCCGTTGTTCGCGTCCGTGAACGTGAGCGTCGCGGTTCCCTCCGCCTTCGCGGTGACGTTGGCCGGATTGAACGGCACGGAGTCGAAGGGCGGTCCCGTGGTCGAGTAGAGCGTGCCCGAATAGGTATTCGCCGCGATCTTGGGCGCCGTCATCACGAGCCAGTTGCCCGTGCCCGCGGTGAGGTACGTGAACCACGTTGCGAAGATCGTGTCGCCCTGGTGCGCGAAGTTGATGCCCCATCCGGATTCGACTCCGGCGGGAGCGGCCCACCAGAGGCCCTGGTAGTTGGCAGGTCCCGGCGTGGAAGCGTTCGTCCATTGGGTGAACAGGTTGCCCACGTCGATGGAGCCGAGTCCCGTGGCGAGGTCGTATCCGGGACCGACGAGATAACCCGCGAACCCGCCCGTCAACGCGGAAGGGCTCGGCGTGCTGTTGTTGCAGAGGCTCGGTACGCTTGCGTCGCATCCGGAAACGCCGCTCGTCGCCTGCGTGACATCGTGGAAGACGCTGTTGCCGGGAGAAGCGAGCGCATACAGGCGCGGGTTCAGGTTGCCCTGGGGCGTGCCCATCTTCTGGTTGAGCATCGCCGTGATCGCAGCGAGGCTGGGAGCGGCCGCGGATGTCCCGAAGATGCTCGCGAAGTGGAATCCTCCATTGCTCTCCGTGGCGCAGCTCGCGCCTTGCGCCGAGTCGCAGAGCGCGTAGGCGTCGTGGGTCGATGCGTTGAACGAGACGTCCGGTGTGTAACGGCCCACCTGTCCCGGAACGCCGGCCACGGTTTGCCATGAGGGAGTCGCGATGAACTGACTCACGCCGCCACCCGTCGCGGACGCCTGGATCGCGCCGGTGCTGTCGGTCGGCTCGTTCCACGCGCCCTCGGGAATGTAGCCGAGCGCCGATTCGAATCCCGCGGTATTCGATGTGCGCCAGTAGGCCCCGGGGTTCGCGGTATCGGCGAACTGCGTGCCCCCGACGCACGTCGCGTAGCTCGACGAGCAGAGATAGTTGGGGCTCGCGAACTGGTTCGCGGGCGGCGCCTGGTTGTACTTGTCGCAGCCGGCGGCCCCCGCGTCGCCCGAGCACACGAAGGAGGAAATGCCCTCGGCCGCGCCCTGGCTGAAAAGGTCATCCCAGAATTGCGTCGCCGATCGTCCCGCGTTCTGCTCGCAGGCGCCGAAGCTGATGCTGAGGATGCGCGCCGCCACGGGCGTCGCGTCGATGACGTACTCGGCCGCGATCGTCACGCCGCTCTGCGTGCTGGAATTCTTGCTGATGACGAGATTGATCGTCGCGCCGGGAGCCACTGTCGTCGCGCGGCTCACGTCGATCATGGCCTCCTGCTGGTCCGCGGAAACCGCGTCGTCGCCATACGTCGATACCGGCGGGCCCGGGTCGATGCCGTCCGGTGGAACGATGATCACCGGATCCTTCACCTGCTGGCCGGCGCGCTGCTGGAAGATCTCGATATCGGCGACGTTGATGCTGGAGCGCCCGACGAGCGCGATTGTCTGCCCCGCGCCGTTGAGGCCTTGCTGGTAGGCGGGATTGAGGTCGTAGATGGCGCCGAAGTCGCTGGGCCAGACGAAGTGCGCGCAGTTGCTGCCGGAGCAGCTCGTCTCCTTGGGACGCATCGCGGGCGCGGCCGAGAAGTGCACGGGACCGCGATGCGGGTACACCTTCTCATGGAGGGTTTCCAGGCCGTGAACGGAACGGATGATGTCCGAGAGGGGCGCCGGAACGAGCGGCGCGCTGGCGATGGACAGGCGCTTCTCTCCTTCCACCTGGTAGACATGCATGGAGGAACCGAAGGCCGCGCCGACACGGGCGGCCGAGCCGCTGAACCGGATCCGCATCCGGCTGTTGGAAACGCCATCGACCCGCAGTCCCTGCGACGACAGCCACGACTGGACGGCACCCACATCCTGCGCGGGCGGCCCGAATCGCTCCCCGATCTCGACGGGCGTGAGCCAACGATGGAAGTTCGCGGATGACGGATCCTGTTGCTGGCGAAGCAGCTCCTCGAACGCCGCCTGCCGGTCGTCCGGTCGCTTGAGCAGGACCGTGAGATGCGTGAGCTCGAGGCTCTTGTCGGCTTCGCCCATGTCGTTCGCCGCCACGGCCCAGGCGATCTGTCCCTGGGGCAGGGCGCGCTGGCTTGCCGCGATCGAACCGTTCGAGGGCGCCGCGGCGAATGCGGAAGCGCCGGCGAGCAGAAGTGCGATCGAGGTGGTGAGCGGGGCGAAGCGATTCATGGGATCTCTCGGTTCGAGTGGATAGATTAATCGATGCTGCCGCCGCCGCGAAACGGGAGTAGAATTCAAACGCTCGTTTGAATCCACCTGGGAACCCCCATGACCGAAGACACAATCGAGATCGGTCGCCGTGAGGCGCTTGCCATCCGGCAGTCCATCGCCCGAGGCGCGCCGCACATCCTCATCCGCAAGGCCGCCGTGCTCGGCGCCGGCGTGATGGGCGCGCAAATCGCCGCGCACCTCGCCAATGCGAACGTGAAACCCATCCTCTTCGATCTTCCCGCGAAGGAAGGCAAGGACAAGTCGGCGATCGCGAACAAGGCGATCGAGGGCCTCGCGAAACTGAATCCCAGCCCCGTCGCGACCGCGTCGGCCGCGAAGCAGATCGTGGCCGCGAACTACGACGAGCACCTGGAGCTCCTGCGCGATTGCGACGTCGTGATCGAGGCGATCAGCGAGCGCATGGACTGGAAGAAGAGCCTCTTCGAAAAAGTCGCGCCGCACATCGGGGCGAATGCGATCTTCGCATCGAACACGTCGGGACTTTCGATCACGGAGCTCGGCAAATCGCTGCCCGCGGAGCTTCGCAAGCGCTTCTGCGGCATCCACTTCTTCAACCCGCCGCGCTACATGCGGCTGGTGGAGCTCGTGCCCACGCCGGACACGGATCCCGCTGTGCTCGATCGCCTGGAGACCTTCCTCACGACCACGCTCGGCAAGGGCGTGATCCGCGCCAAGGACACGCCGAACTTCGTCGCCAATCGCGTCGGCGTCTTCTCGATGCTCGCGACGATGCACCACACGCTCGAATTCAAGCTCGGTTTCGACGAGGTCGATGCGCTCACGGGTCCGGCGATCGGCCGCGCCAAGAGCGCCACCTATCGCACGGCCGACGTCGTGGGGCTCGACACGATGGCGCACGTCATCAAGACGATGGCCGATACGCTTCCGGACGATCCCTGGGCCGCGTACTACAAGGCGCCCGACTGGCTCGCCGCGCTTGTCGCGAAAGGCGCGCTGGGACAGAAGACCAAGGCCGGCATCTTCACGAAGAAGGGCAAGGACATTCTCGTCCTCGACGTCGCGAAACAGGACTATCGCGTGAGCGCGGGCGACGTCTATCCCGACGTGCAGGCGATCCTCAAGGAGAAGAATCCCGGCGAGCAGCTCGCGAAGCTGCGTGCGTCGACCAATCCCCAGGGCCAATTTCTCTGGGCGATCTTCCGCGATCTCTTCCACTACGTGGCCGTGCACCTCGGAGACATCGCGCATTGCGCGCGCGACGTGGACTTCGCGATCCGTTGGGGTTTCGGCTGGCAGCGCGGCCCCTTCGAGATGTGGCAAGCGGCGGGATGGCAGCAGGTGGCCGGCTGGATCGCCGAGGACATCGCCGCGGGCAAGACGATGACGAAGGCGCCGCTTCCCAAGTGGGTCACCGATGGAAGGAGCGGCGTCCATTCGAGCGAGGGTTCGTATTCGGCGGAGACGGGCAGGATGGTGCCGCGCTCGAAGCTTCCGGTGTACGCGCGCCAGCTCTTCCCCGAGACCGTCATCGGCGAGAAGCCGGGCGACAAGGGCACGACCGTGTTCGAGGACGAAGGCGTCCGCATGTGGCACCAGGGCGATCGCATCGCCATCGTGTCCTTCAAGAGCAAGATGCATTCGCTGGGCGTCGAGGTGCTGCAGGGGCTCAATCGCGCCATCGACGAGGCCGAGAAACATTTCGACGCGCTCGTGATCTGGCACGAGGCGCCCTTCGCGGTGGGCGCGAACCTCAAGGCGGCGATCGAATCGCTCAAGGCCGGGAAGTTCGACGACTTCGAGAAGATGGTCGCGCTCTTCCAGCAGACGTCGCAGCGCCTGAAGTACAGCCTCGTGCCGACGGTGGCCGCGGTGGAAGGCATGGCGCTCGGCGGCGGGTGCGAATTCGTGATGCACTCGCAGCGCGCGGTCGTGGCGCTCGAGAGCTACATCGGGCTCGTCGAAGCGGGCGTGGGACTCATTCCCGCGGGCGGCGGCTTGAAGGAGTTCGCCGAGCGCAGTGTCGCGTGGGCGAACGGCGGCGACGCGATGCCGCAACTGCAGCGTTACTTCAGGCAGGCCGCGATGGCCGAGGTCTCCAAGAGCGCGGAGAACGCGCGCGAGATGGGCTACCTCAAGGCGAGCGACCTGGTGATCTTCAATCCGTCGGAGCTGTTGTACGTCGCGAAGGAACAGGCCCGTGCCATGGCGGAGTCGGGCGTTCGTCCCGCTTTGGCGCCCGCGCAGATTCCCGTGTCCGGCGACACGGGCGTCGCCACGCTCAAGATGCTGCTCGTCAACATGAAGGAGGGCGGCTTCATCTCCGACCACGACTACGAAATCGCCTCGCGCATCGCGGAGGTTGTTTGTGGCGGCGAAGTGACGCCCGGCAGTATCGTCGACGAGAAGTGGCTCCTCGACCTCGAGCGGCGCAATTTCGTCGAGCTCGCGAAGATGCCGAAGACGCAGGAGCGCATCGAGTACATGTTGAAGAACGGGAAACCGCTGAGGAACTGACATGGCCAAGCAGATCCAGGATGCCTACATCGTCGCCGCGGTCCGCACGCCGGTCGGGAAGGCGCCGCGCGGGATGTTTCGCAGTGTCCGTCCCGACGACATGCTCGCGCACGTGCTGAAGGGCGCGATGGCGCAGGTGCCGGGGCTCGATCCGCGCGACATCGCCGACGTGATCGTCGGTTGCGCGATGCCGGAAGCCGAGCAGGGCATGAACGTCGCGCGCATCGGCGTGCTGCTCGCGGGGCTGCCCGATTCCGTCCCCGCGATGACGATCAACCGCTTCTGCTCCTCGGGCGTGCAGGCCGTCGCGCTCGCCGCCGACCGCATTCGCACGGGCGACGACGACGTCGTGATCGCCGCGGGCACGGAATCCATGTCGATGGTGCCGATGATGGGCAACAAGATCGCGCTCAACGACGCGGTCTTCCGGCACGGCGAGAACGTCGCGATCGCGTACGGCATGGGAATCACCGCCGAGAAAGTCGCCAACCAATGGAAGGTCACGCGCGAGGAGCAGGACGCCTTCGCCGTCGCAAGCCACCAGAAAGCGGCCAGGGCAATCGCCTCGGGCGCCTTCAAGGACGAGATCCTTCCCTACGAGGTCGACTCGGCCACGCCGGACCTCGCGAGCGGCCGCATCGCGCAGCGCAGCAAGGTGGCCGACACCGACGAGGGCCCGCGTCCCGACACGAGCATGGAAACGCTCGCCAAGCTGAAAACCGTGTTCGCGGCGCGTGGTAGCGTTACCGCGGGCAACAGCTCGCAGATGTCCGACGGCGCCGCGGCCGTGATCCTCATGAGCGAGGCGGCCCTCAAGAAATACAACGTGACGCCGCTCGCGCGTTTCGTGAGCTTCGCGGTGGCGGGCGTGCCGCCGGAGATCATGGGAATCGGCCCGATCAAGGCGATCCCGAAGGTCCTTTCGCAGAGCGGAATCAAAGTTCGCGACCTGGATTGGATCGAGCTGAACGAGGCTTTCGCGGCGCAATCGCTCGCGGTGATCAAGGATCTCGACCTCGATCCGTCGAAAATAAATCCGCAGGGCGGCGCCATCGCCCTCGGGCATCCCCTCGGCGCGACGGGCGCGGTGCGCACCGCCACGCTCGTCCACGGCATGAAGCGCGCGCGTTCGCGGTACGGAATGGTGACGATGTGCATCGGCACCGGCATGGGCGCGGCGGGACTTTTCGAGTCCTTGCAATAAGAGGCACAATAACGGCCACTGCGGTAATCACTAAATCAAAAACGTCTTCGAGAGGAGTAACCGCCCCATGAAAGTCTCCCGTCCCGCATTGAAGCCGCTCGCGCTCGCCATCGCGCTCGCCGCGGCGCCTGCGTACGCGGTGCAGTTCGAACTCGACAACGGCGTGAAGGGGAGCGTGGACACCACGATCTCCTACGGCGTGTCGGTCCGCACCGAAGCGCCCGAGCCTTCCTCGATCGGCATCGCGAACGGCGGTACGTCGAGGTCGGTGAACGACGACGACGGCGACCTCAACTTCAAGAAAGGCAGCCCGTTCGCCAACGCCGTGAAGGCGACGGTCGACGTCGAGGTGAAATACAAGAACTTCGGCTTCTTCGGGCGCGGCTACGGCCTCTACGACTTCAACCTGCACGACAGCGACAAGCTCGGCCCCACGGGCCGCGATCGCCTCGGGCAGAACGTGACGGGCCTCGACGGCTACGTGTACGGGCTCTTCGAGCCGGACGGCCACAACGTGCGCGTCCGCGCCGGCCGCCAGGTGATCAGCTGGGGCGAGAGCACGTTCATCCAGGGCGGCATCAACGTGATCAACCCGGTCGACGTGTCGAAGCTGCGCGTGCCGGGCGCCGAATTGAAGGAAGCGTTGATCCCGACCACGGGCATCTGGGGCAGCCTCGAGCTCACGAAGGCCGCGGCGGTCGAGGGCTTCTACCTCACCAACTGGGACAAGGTGCGCATCGATCCGCGCGGCTCGTTCTTCTCGACAAACGACGTGTTCTCCGACGATGGCGACAAGGTGATCGTCTCGTTCGGGCGCCGTCACGACGATCACGTCGGACCGACGAACCCGGTTCCGCCGGGAATCCCGGGCCTCAGCGCCGCCGCGCAGGCGCTCTACGGTCCCTTCGATCCGGCCGCGGAGATCTGGGTGCCGCGCGGCCCCGACCACAACCCGAAGGACACCGGACAGTACGGATTGAAGTTCAGCTACCTCGCGCATGACTTCAACGACACCGAGTTCGGTTTCTACTACATGAACTACCACAGCCGCACGCCGCTGGCGTCGGCCACGAAGGGCACGACGACCTCGATCCTCACGGGTGGCCCGCTGATCGCGCCGATCTGCGGCGTTCCCGCGCTCGTCGCGCTGTGCGCCACGGGAACGGCGAGGGCCTTCGCCGAATATCCGTCGGACATCCGCCTCTTCGGCGCGAGCTTCAACACGCAGGGGCCCGCGGGCATCGCCTTCCAGGGCGAGTACTCGTATCGCCCGAACTACCCGCTGCAGCTTTCCACGCCCGAGCTCATCATGGCGGCCCTCGGACTTCCCAACCTGATCACGGGCTTCACGCAGATCCCGGGCGCGCCCGCCGGCGCCACGGCCGCCGCGCTCGTGCCGGACGGCACGTACATCCAGGGCTACCGCAACGTGAAGATGAGCCAGCTGCAGGGCACGGCGACCAAGTCGTTCCCCGCGGTGATGCAGGCCGACCAGCTCGTGCTCGTGGGCGAAGTCGGGATGAACTACTTCCACAACATGCCCGACGACCAGAAGTTCTCCGGTCCCGGCGTGTACCTGCCGGCCACGCAGTTCGGTTCGATCGTCGGAAGCGCGTATTCAACGCAGCCGGGCGGATTCACCACCGCGTTCTCGTGGGGCTATCGCCTCGCCGGACGCCTGGAGTACGCGAACCTGCTCTGGGGCGGCAACGTTTCGCCGCGCGCGGCCTGGTCGCAGGACATCTCCGGCGTGGGTCCCAACTTCACCGAGGGCGTGAAGTCGTACTCGCTGGGCGCGACGTGGGAATACCAGCGCACCTGGGTGGTTGACGTCGCATACACGAGCTTCTTCGGCGGCAAGACGTTCTGCGGCACGGACGCGCCGCCTCCGGGAAGCTCCGTCACGCCGGGCCAGTCCGCGAGCTGGTGCTCGTCGGCCAACCCGCTGCGCGACCGCGACTTCTATTCGATCACCATGAGCTATTCGTTCTGACGCCCACCACACGATAACGAGACCGAGGAGAACACACATGTCGAAATCCATGAAGTCCTGGGCAGCCCTCGCGGTGGGCGCGGCGCTCTCGCTGCCCGCGGCCGCGGAGCTTTCCGCCGCGGACCTCGCGAAGCTGGGCACGACGCTCACGCCCGAAGGCGCGGAGAAGGCCGGCAACGCAGCGGGCACGATCCCCGCGTGGGACGGTGGCATCAGCAAGCCGATCCCCGCATACAAGGAAGGCGGCCACTATCCGGATCCGTACGCGTCCGACAAGGCGCTCTTCACGATCGATGCGAAGAACGTCGACAAGTACAAGGACAGCCTCACGGTCGGGCAGATCGCGATGATCAAGAAGTATCCCGACTACAAGCTCATCGTGTATCCGACGCATCGCAGCGCCGCGTTCCCGGCGTGCCACTACGAAGAGACCAAGCAGTGCGCGGCGAAGTCGCAGCTTGCCGCGGGCGGCAACGGCGTCGTGGGCTGCGTGGGTGGCATCCCCTTCCCGATCCCCAAGAACGGCAACGAGGCGATCTGGAATACGGAGCTCCACTACGCCGGCGATACCTTCGCCACGAACTGGGACCAGGCCGCAGTCACCCGCACGGGCGACTACGCCCTGGTGAAGTTCGAGTACGAGTACGACTTCGCGTACGGCAACTGCCAGAAGCCGCAATCGCAGCGCGAGCAGAACCTCAAGCTGCACTACCTGCAGAGCACGGTGGCGCCCGCTCGGCTCGCGGGCAGCATCCTGCTCGTGCACGAGACCGTGGACCAGGCGAAGGAGCCGCGTTCGGCGTGGACCTACAACCCCGGACAGCGCCGCGTGCGCCTCGCGCCGAACGTGGGCTACGACAACCCGGGCACGGCGGCCGACGGCCTGCGCACCAACGACGACTTCGGCATGTACAACGGCGCCACGGACCGCTACGAGTGGAAGCTCGTCGGCAAGCGCGAGGTGTACATCCCGTACAACTCGTACAAGCTCGGCGATCCGGCCCTCAAGTACACGGACATCCTGAAGGCAGGCCACCTCAACCAGGATCTCGCGCGCTACGAGCTGCACCGCGTCTGGGTCGTCGATTCGACGCTCAAGCCCGGCACGAGCCACATCTACGCGCGCCGCACGTTCTACATCGACGAGGACAGCTGGAACATCGTCGAAATCGATGCGTACGACGGGCGCGGCGAGCTCTGGCGCGTGGCGGAGCTCCACAGCGAGAACTGGTACAACATCCCGATGTTCGCCCCGGTCCTCGAGGTGCACTACGACCTGCAGTCGGGCCGCTACATCGCGATGAACCTCCAGAACGAGGAAAAGAAGATCTACGAGCCGATCAAGCGCACGGCCGGCGACTACACGCCCGCCAACCTGCGCGGACTCGGAACGCGCTGATACGCCGATTGCAGTAGCATTGCGGCAATGAGAAGGATCCTCGGTGCCGCAGCCATTGGCTGCGGCATCGCCTTTTTTGCCTGGGCGGGCAACGACGTGCTGCCGGATTCCGGCGCGCTGCGCCCGACCACCGTGCAGCGCCTCACGCTGCTCGACGCCGAGCGCGTGGGAACGCGCATCGTCGCGGTCGGGGACCGCGGCTACATCGTGATCTCCGACGACCGTGGCACGACGTGGCGCCGCGCCAAGGCGCCCGCGGAGCCCATGCTCACGGCGATCGACTTCCTCGACGCGCAGCTCGGCGTCGCGGTGGGCCACGATTCCGCGATCCTCCTCACGCGCGACGGCGGGGAGACGTGGACCCAGCAGTTCTCGGCGCCCGCGGAGCAGCGTCCGCTCCTCGACGTGATCTTCGTGAAGAAGGACCTCGCGATCGCCGTGGGTGCCTACGGCGCGTACTACGAGAGCGCCGATTCCGGGAAGACCTGGACCGCGCGCAAGGTGATCGCCGACGACAAGCACCTGAACAGCATCGTCGAGCTGGGGGAAGGCCGGATGATGATCTTCGGCGAGGCGGGCACCATCCTCTCGAGCCCGGATTGGGGCAAGACGTGGACACCGCAGCCCTCGCCGTACAAGGGCTCGCTCTTCGGCTCGCTCGTCGCGGCCGACGGCGCCGTGATCGCCTTCGGCATGCGCGGCAACATCTATCGTTCGGCGGACAAGGGCAAGACCTGGCAGCAGGTCGAGAACAACTCGAACGCGACGCTGATCGGCGCCGAGAAGCTTCCCGACAACTCGATCGTGCTCGCAGGTTCCGCCGGCACGGCGCTCGTGTCGCGCGACAACGGCAAGTCGTTCCAGCCCATCGATACGCACGGCACGCGCGCGCTCGCCAAGCCCGTGACGGGCGGCGAGGCGACGATCCTCCTGCTGGGCGAGGGCGGTCCGCGCGAAGTCCTGCTGGCGCCGAAGCAATGAGCGCCACGCGCTTCATCCAGGCGGTCTCCGCCGTCATCTTCAACTACCGCAAGGTCTGGCTCGTCGTCTTCGGCGTGCTCACGCTCCTCTTCGCGGCTTCGGCCTCGCGCCTCGCGGTCGACGCGGGCTTCAACAAGATGGTGCCGCTCGAGCACCCGTACATGAAGGTGTACCGCGAGTACGAGAAGGTTTTCGGCGGCGCGAACCGCGTGGCAATCGCCCTCATGAGGAACGACGGCGACATCTACGACAAGGAATACATGGCGGCCCTGAAGGGCCTCACGAGCGACGTGTTCCTGCTGAACGGCGTCGACCGCCCCTCGGTGAAATCGCTCTTCACGCCCAACACGCGCTTCATCGAGGTGATCGAGGAAGGCTTCTCCGGCGGCAACGTGATCCCGGCTACCTACCAGGGCACCGACGAGGATCTCAAGCAGGTCCGCATCAACGTGAACAAGTCGTCTGAAGTGGGCCGCACCGTCGCGACCGATTTCTCGGGTGCGCTGGTGAGCGCGGGCCTGCTCGAGATCGATCCGCAGACGGGCGCGCACCTCAACTACTTCGACTTCTCGGCGAAGCTCGAGGAGCTGCGCGCCAAGTACACGAACGCACGCCACACGGTCCACATCATCGGCTTCGCCAAGGCCGTGGGCGACATCCGCGACGGCGCGCGGGGCGTGATCCTCTTCTTCGGCGTGGCGTTCCTCATCACGCTCGCCCTCATGTTCTGGTTCGTGAAGGACCTGAAGCTCACCCTGGTCGCGCTCGTCGTGGCGATGCTGCCGGTGCTCTGGCTCCTGGGGACGCTGCCGCTCCTCGGATTCGGCATCGACCCGCTGTCGATCCTCGTGCCGTTCCTGATCTTCTCGATCGGGGTATCGCATGCCGTGCAGATGACGAAGACCTGGGAGCGCGAGGTGATCGCGGGCGCCGACGGCTTCCTCGCCGCGAAGCGTTCCTTCGCGAAGCTCTTCATTCCCGGCACGCTGGCGCTCCTCACCAACGTGCTCGGCTTCGCCGTCATCATGCTGATCCCGATCGACATCGTGAGGGAGCTCGGCATCACCGCGTCGCTGGGCGTGGGCTGGATGATACTCACGAACAAGGCGCTGCTGCCGATCCTGCTCTCGCACCTCACGCTCTCCCGCGATGCCGCGCAGAAGGAGGCCTACCAGGAGAGCGTCGCGCACCGCATCTGGCATGTGGCCGCGCACTGCGTGGACTTCAAGCGCGCGCGGCTCATCGTGCTCCTCGCCGCGCTCGTGCTCGCGGGCGGCATTTTCCAGGCGCACAAGCTCAAGGTCGGCGACTACGGGATCGGCGTGCCGGAGCTGCGGCCCGACTCGCGCTACAACTCGGACAACGCCACGATCGTGAAGAAGTTCGCGATCGGCGTGAACACGCTCGGCGTGGTCGCGCAGACGAAGGACGTGCAGGGCGCGTGCACGCAGTACGACATCATGTCCACGATCGACCGCTTCGACTGGTACATGCAGAACGTCCCGGGAACGCAGTCGGTGATCTCGCTCGCGGGCATGGCCAAGGTCGTGAACGCGGGCTACAACGAGGGCAACCTCAAGTGGCGCCAGCTCCCGCGCGATCCGCAGGCGCTCGCCCAGGCCGTGACGCCCATCGATACGTCGACCGGCCTCCTCAATCCCGATTGCAGCGCGATGCAGGTGCTCGTGAACACGACGGACCAGCAGGGCGAGACCCTCGCGCGCCTGGTGCGCGAGGTGAAGAATTTCGCCGCCGCCAACGACGGCGACAAGCTCCACTTCCGCCTCGCCACGGGCAACATGGGCGTTGCGGCCGCGACCAACGAGGCGGTGGACCAGGCGCGGTGGGAGATGAACTTCGCGATCTTCGGCGCGCTCCTGGTGATGTGCCTCTTCACGTTCCGCAGCCTGCGCGCGACGCTCTGCATCCTGATCCCGCTCGCGATCGTCTCGGTGCTGTGCGAGGCGCTCATGCCGACGCTGGGGATCGGCCTCAAGGTCTCCACCTTGCCGGTGATCGCGCTCGGCGTCGGCGTGGGCGTCGACTACGGCATCTACCTGTACGACCGCATCGAGACCCACCGTGAAGAGGGCAAGGACCTCGCGACCTCCTTCTACGAGGCGCTGAACGAGCGCGGCACCGCGATGGTATTCACCGCGGTGACGATGACGATCGGCGTGGCGACCTGGGCGTTCTCGGCGCTCAAGTTCCAGGCCGACATGGGCGTGCTGCTCGCGTTCATGTTCTTCCTGAACATGGTGGGCGCGCTCTTCCTGCTGCCGGCGCTGGCTTCATACCTCCTCAAGCGCAATCCGCCTGCGGCGAAATAAAGCCGGGAACTCCGTGCCTCCGTGTTCCCGTCCTTAGTCTAGTTCTTCGTCGGGAAGACGATCGGAAGCGCGTCGTTGAAGAACGGCGCGTCCATCGGCAGATGGCCCAATGCGTATGAGTGCTCGGAGATGTCGAGCCCCTGGTACTTGCGGGCGAGGATCACCTGGTAGAGCGGATCCATGTACGCCAGGTTCCCGAACTGGTCGCCGCCCATCACGAGCGTGAGCGACAGGACGTGGCTCGGATTCGCGGCGTACATCGCGGACTCGGCGGCGAGCACGAGGTCGGGTTGCTGCCAATAGGATCCGTCGGCGCAGATGTGCGCGAAGAACGGGCGATTCGCCGGCGTGCTCTTGAAGAACGAATACATGCAGAAGAGGCCCCCCGAGGAATGCCCGGAGAGCACGCGCCGCGTGGGATCGACGCGGAAGCGCGACTCGATGACCGGGAAAAGCTCCTGCGTGAGGAAGCGATAGTAAGGATCGGCACCGGGCTCGAGAAAATCGACCTGGCGCCGGTCGGCGCCGAGGTCATTCACGCCCACCATGGTGGCGCGCACGCCCGATTGCTGCAGCACGGCGAGCAGCGGCGCGAAGCGATAGTCGGCATCCAGGACATAGATGACGGGCGGCGGACTTCCCGTCGCGGCGTCCGATGGAGACCACACCGAGATGGGATAGGTCAGGCCCGTCTCCTTCGACGCGACGGAGAACAGGCTGATGCCTTCCGTGGTGACGACCGTGCCGGGGGGCGGCGTCGAGCTGGAACTTCCACCACCACCGCCGCCGCCACCACCACCGCCGCAGCCCGCCACGAAGAGGATTGCCGCCGCGAGGGCCAGCCTTGCGAGCCTCTTCATGTCGTCTCGACGCGATCACCGATGCGCACCGTGCCGCCGCGCACCGAGACCATGTTCATTCCGAACATCTGCCCGAACTCGCTGCTGTCACGATAGCTCGCGAGCGTGAGCAGCGGCTCGGGCCCCATCACTTCGCCCGTGGCCTGGTCGGTCGTCGTGACCTGGCAGCGTCCGCACGGCTTCACGCCGCGAAACCCCGCGTCGCCGATGCGAACCTCGCCGAATCCGTCCTCGGCGTAGGGGTCCGACCCCGACACGACGAGATTGGGCCGGAAGCGGTTCATCGGCAGCGCCGGGTGGCCCTTCGCGGCGAGGCGCGCGTTCAAGTCCGCGAGGGAGGACTCGCCGATCAGCAGGTACGCATAGCCGTCCGCGAATCCCACGCGCTTGCCTTCGCCCGCGTACTTGTTGTTCGAATGGCGGATGGTGCCGTCGGGCATGTACACGAGGCGGCATGGGGTTTCGAGGTAGTTCGAGAGCCACAGGTCCGCTTCGCGCGAAGCCGGAATCGCGTCGACGATGCTGTTCCAGACCTGCACCTTCATCGCGGGGGCGGGTGGCGGCGCGAAGGGAACCTCGACGCCATCTTCATCAGGCGCGGAAAGCAGCAGGGAATCCTCGGCGAGGTCGGTCCAGACGGTCGCCATGCGCGGGTGGGAGCGCTGCGACATGAACATCCCCGAGGGATCCACGATCATCCACCGCCGGTCGTGGCGGATGCCGCGGTCCGTGCAGAGCGCGTTGTCGAGGGCGATGCCCTTCAGCCCCTTCACGGGGTAGACGTTGATTGCGGTGAGCGTGATCCCCATGTGGAATCCGGCAAGGAAGCGGAAAGCGTCTAAGGTTATCCTATTGTGATTGGACCCCGGCCTTCGCCGGGGTGACAAGGAGACAAAATGGCTCTCTGGGACAAGTTGATGGCCGAACTGGTCGACATCGTCGAGTGGCTCGACGATTCCCACGACACGCTCGCCTACCGCTTCGAGCGCTACCAGAACGAGATCAAATACGGCGCGAAGCTCGTGGTGCGCGAGGGCCAGCAGGCTGTCTTCATCAACGAGGGCAAGCTCGCCGACGTCTACAAGCCCGGCACCTACGAGCTCACGACGCAGAACATGCCGATCCTCGCCACGCTCCGCGGCTGGAAGTACGGCTTCAACAGCCCGTTCAAGGCCGAGGTGTACTTCGTCTCGACGCGCAAGTTCACCGACCTCAAGTGGGGCACGCCGGGCCCCGCGATGATGCGCGACAAGGATTTCGGCATGGTGCGCGTCACTTCCTTCGGCATCTACTCCATTCGCGCCAAGGATCCCGGCATCATCGTGCGCGACCTGGTCGGAACGGAAGGCCGCTTCACCGTCGAGCAGGTGCAGGAGAACCTCCGCGGCAAGATCGGGCTGCGCATCAAGGAGCTCATGCCCGAGCTCGGCATCCCGGTGATCGAGATGTCGGCGAAGGTGTACGAGATGGGAACGAAGCTGCACGATCGCCTCCAACCCGATTTCGACGCGCTCGGCCTCGAGCTCGTGGAGGTCCAGGTGCAGGACATCGGATTGCCCGAGGAAGTGTCGAAGGCCATCGACAAGCGCGGCGCGATGGCGGCGGTGGGAGACCTTCGCGCCTACGCCGCATACGAGACCGCGTCTTCGATCCACGATGCCGCGACGAATCCCGGCGGTGCGGCGGGCGCGGGCATGGGCCTCGGCGCGGGGATCGCGATGGGCGCGCAGATGATGAACAACATGGGCGGTGCCGCGGGCATGTCGGGCGGCGCGGTGCCGCCGCCGATCCCCGGGGCCGCGCTCTATCACGTGGCGCAGGGGCAGGCACAGACCGGACCCTTCGACATGGCCGCGCTCCAGCAGCAGGTCGCCGCGGGCACCGTGAACCGCAACACGCTCGTGTGGAAGAACGGCATGGCCCAGTGGATGAAGGCGGGTGAGCTCGACGAGCTTGGACCGCTCTTCTCGAACGTTCCGCCGCCGCTTCCGCAATGAGTGTCCCCCCGGCGCCGGCCGGGGCCCAATTGGATCCCGGCCCGCGCCGGGATGACAATGCCGGCCCCAACTTCGTCAAGACCTTCCCCTGCGGCGGTTGCGGCGCGAAGCTCACCTTCGCGCCCGGCACGCACACGCTCAAGTGCGAGTACTGCGGGCACACCAACGAGATCCACGAGAGCGACGAGCGCGTCGAGGAGCTCGACTTCGAGACGTACCTGAAGGCGCTCGAGGGAAAGCAGGAGACGTTCACCGAGGAACACGTCCGCTGCGACAAGTGCGGCGCCGAGCAGAATCTCCCGTCGAACGTGTTCGCGTCGACCTGCTCCTTCTGCGGCGCGAACATCGTCTCGAAGAGCTACGCCAATCGCCGCATCAAGCCGAAGTCGCTGATCCCTTTCGGCATCGACAGGCGCAAGGCGCAGGACGATTTCCGCGCGTGGGTGAAGGGGCTGTGGCTCGCGCCGGGAGAGCTGAAGAAGTACGCCGAGAGCGACGCGGCGGTCACCGGAATGTACATCCCGTTCTGGACCTACGATTGCCGCACCTCGAGCGACTATCATGGAGAGCGTGGCGAGGTCTACTACACGAACGAAACTCGCGAGGTGCGCAACGCCCAGGGCGAGACCGTCGCGCAGACGGAGCGCGTGCAGCACACGAACTGGACGCCCGTGCAGGGCCACGTGGACTACTTCCACGACGACGTGCTCGTGCTCGCGTCCCAGACACTTCCGCGCGAGCTGCGCGGCGCGACCACCGCGTGGGACCTGAAGGCGCTCGTCCCATACCAGGCGGAATTCGTGAGCGGCTATCGCGCGGAGGCCTACCAGGTCGGGCTGGCCGAAGGCTACCCGCTCGCGAAGGAGCAGATCGATTCGAAGATCTACAGCCTCGTGCGCCAGGACATCGGCGGCGACAGCCAGCGCGTGAACGACCTCGCGACGCGCTACAGCGAGATCAAGTTCAAGCATGTGCTGCTGCCGGTGTGGGTTTCGGCCTATCGCTTCCGCAACAAGACCTATCGCTTCCTCGTGAACGGCCAGACCGGCGAAGTGGCCGGCGAAAGCCCGCTGTCGTGGCAGAAGGTGACGTGGCTCGTGATCGCGATCGTCGTGATCGTCCTCATCGCGATCGCCCTCTCGGGAGGGCACCACCGGTGAGCGACAACGTCTTCGCGCCGCCGAAAGCCAAGCTCGAGCGTGAAGCGACCGAAGAGGCGCCGGCCCTGTGGAATCCCAATGCAGCGGCGAATTGGTGCCTGTTGTTCACCGCCGCCTTCGGCGCTTACCTGCACATGAGGAACTGGCAGGCCCTGGGGCAGCCCGACCGGGCGCGAGCATCGCGCAACTGGATGATCGCGGTGATCGGGGTCGTCGTCATTCTTCCCAGCCTCGGGGCGCTCGCCGGGTTTCCGGGGGTGGGGAGTCTCGTCGCTTTCGCGTTGCTCGTCACGTGGTACTTCGTGAGCGCGCGCGCGCAGATGCGCTACGTGAAGGAGACTTTCGGCGACGCCTACCCGCGCAAGGGTTGGGGGCTGCCGCTCCTCGCCGCCTTCGTCATCGTGATGCTCGTGAGCGTCGTCAATTCGATCGTCGTCACCGCGGCTTACCAGGCGAGCGTCAACCGCTAGCCGGCGAGTCAGGCGAAGACCACCATCGTCTGCCTGCCGATGGCGACCAGCGCGCCGTCCGGGCCCCATAGTTCCAGCGATTGGTGCGTGTAGCCGTCGCGACCTGCCATCACGTGGGCATCCATGCGCCAGCCGTCGAGCGCGAGCGCGCTTACGTCGTCGACCAGGATCTCGAGCATCCAGCTGAGCGACGCCGCGGGCGCCCGCTCGGTGAGGAATGAGAGCGCAATCGGCGGAATGAAGTCGGCCATCGCGACCACGTGGTATTCGCCGGCGGGTCCCGCATCGCGCATGCCCAGGTCGATCACGTTGTCGCGGACGGCGGCGCCCGAGTAGGGCAGGCCGCCTTTCACCCAGCGTGCCCTGAAGTGCTGCGTGAACGCGGGCATCGCGCCGGCGATGTATTTCATCTCGACGGGATGGTCCGCCTCGACGGCCGGCCGCTCCGCCACGATCTTCACGACAGACGCGCGCGCCGATCCGAAGACGCCCACCACGAGGGCGAGCGTCTCTTCGCCGCCGACGATGCGGGCCTCGACGTGCGTCGTGCTCTTCCCGGTTCGCAGGACTCGCGCTCGCGCCTCGACACGGCCGCCGGGAACGGGACCGACGAACGTGGTCTGGAGCGAGCGCAGCGGCGTGCCGCTCACGAGCGTGCGCATCGCGCGTAGCGCGATCGCCGCCTGCAGCCCGCCGAAGAGCGTGCGGCCCTGCAGCCAGTCCTCCGGGACCGTGACGCTCGCCTGGCCCGGGCTCGACTCGATGCGCGAGAGCAGCGCCGAGTAGGGCGTCGCCTCGCTCACCGCCTAGGCTTGCTTCACCATCGTGTCGCCGTCGGAGACCTCGAACTTGCCGGGGCCTTCGATGTTGAGCGTCTTCACCACGCCGTCGTCGACGAGCATGGAGAAGCGGTTGCTGCGCACGCCCAGGCCGCGCGCCGTGAGGTCGAGCTCGAGGCCGAGCTTCTTCGTGTAGTCGGCGCTGCCGTCGGCCATGAAGCGGATCTTGCCGCCGGCCTTCTGGTCGCGCGACCACGCCCCCATCACGAACGGATCGTTCACCGAGAAGCACCAGATCTCGTCCACGCCCTTGGCCTTGAGCTTGTCGTAGTTGGCGAGGTAGCTGGGCACGTGCTTCGCGGAGCAGGTCGGCGTGAAGGCGCCGGGCAAGCCGAAGATCGCGATCTTCTTGCCCTTGGTGATGTCCTGGACCTTGAAGGTGTTCGGGCCCACGGTGCAGCCGTTGCCCTCGACTTCGATGAATTCCTGCACGTTTCCTTCGGGAAGCTTGTCTCCGGCCTTGATTGTCATGGTCGTTGTCTCCGTTGTTGAGAAATCCGGTGTGGGGAAGTCAGGCCGCGACCGATGCGACGCGGCGGAAGGTGGCGAGCGCGACACCACAGGCGACGAACGCGCCGCCGATCCCGCGGTTGATCCAGCGAAGCTTCTTCACGTCGTCCATGACGCGCAGCACACGCGCGGCAAGCGCGGTGTAGAGCGCCATCACGACCACGTCGACGACGAAAGTGGTGGCCGCGAAGATCGCGTACTGCTCGGCCTGCGGGCGCGCCACGTCGATGAACTGGGGCAGGATCGCCGCGAAGAAGATCATCCCCTTCGGGTTGGTGGCGTTCACCCAGAAGCCGCGCATGAACACCTCGCGCGCGGTGGCGGCGTGGTCTGCGCGGTCCTCCTCGAAGTGCGTGGGCGGCGCGCGCCACGTGACGATGCCGAGATAGATGAGGTAGACGACACCCGCCCACT
>DATGGI010000055.1:0-4686 GCA_035308545.1 Usitatibacter sp. | reverse complement strand
CGTTCTTTCGCACGCCCTCGTGGGCGCGGTCGAGCAGGGAGAGGCGTACGAGTCCTGCCAGGAACACCGTCGTGTCCAGCGCGGCGAGCTTCGGGGTGAATCCCCGCGCGAGCTCCCCGGCCTTGCGCGCGTCGACATACGCCTTCTCCAGCGACTTCACGAGGCGGTCGTTGTTGCGCCGCATGTCGCCGAGCTCCGAGACCAGCTCGTCCGCGTACTCGCACTTGTACTGCATCACCGTGAGGGCGCGGCGCGTGCGCGGATCCTTCTCGATGGTCTCGAGCATGCCTCCGAGGAAGCGCTCGATGCGGGCAAGCGGAGAGGTCTCCGCGCGCTGGAGCAGGGTGCAGTCGGCGCGGTCGAGGAGCGGCAGCGACGCTTCCTGGCGGATCGCGTGCAGGATCGACGCCTTGCCGTCGAAGTGCCAGTACACGGCGCCCTTGGTGACGCTCGCTTCCTCGGCGATCTGCTCGAGCGTGGTCCCGGCGATGCCGTGGCGGTCGAAGCAGGCGAGGGCCGCCTCGATGATGTCGCGGCGGGTCCGGGCCGCCTCTTCCTTGGTCCTGCGCATGGATCGTCATTTTACATACATTCCGGAACGTATATAATGGATTCGCCCTCGTCCTTTCTGCCGCCACAACCAATGACAATGACGCCCGGCGCGCACGCGCTTCGCTTCCTGCTTTCCTTGTCCGCCGCCGTCCTGCTCGCTTCCTGCGGCAAGGACGATCCCAAGGCCGCCGCGCCACAGGCGCTCCCGGTCGCGACGGTGAAGGTCACCACCCAGAAGGTTCCCGTGTCCCTCGAAAGCGTGGGACAGGCGGAAGGCTCGCGCGAGGTGGAGATCCGCGCCCGCGTGACCGGCATCCTCGACAAGCGCATCTACGAGGAAGGCTCCCAGGTGAACGCCGGCACCACGATGTTCCAGATCGACCCGATCCCGTTCCAGCTCGCCGTCGAGGACGCGAAGGCGACACTCATCCAGGAGCGGGCGCGGGCCGAGCTCGCCAACTCCGACGCGAAGCGCCTCGAGCCGCTCGCGAAGGAAAAGGCCATCAGCCAGCGCGACTACGACACGGCGGTGGCCAACGCCAAGACCTCCGATGCCGCCATCGCCTCGGCGGAGGCCAAGTTGAAGGAGGCCGAGCTCAATCTTTCCTACTCCACGATCACCGCGCCCATCTCCGGCATCACCGGGCGGGCGGAACGTTCGGAGGGCAGCCTCGTCACCGCGGGCACCGATTCGGCGCTGCTCACGCACCTCACGCAGGTGAACCCGATCTGGGTGCGCTTCTCGCTCGCCGAGCAGGATTTCAACCGCATCCGCGGCGCGGAGCGCAGCGCGCGCGTGCAGATCATCGGCAACGACAACGCGATCCTCGCCGACAACGGCAAGCTGAACTTCCTCGCGAGCACGGTCGATCCACGCCTCGGCACGGTCCAGCTTCGCGCGGAATTCCAGAATCAGACGCTGCGCTGGCTTCCGGGGCAGTTCGCGCGCATGCGCATCCTCGCCGGCGAGCAGGATGCGATCCTCGTGCCGCAGGCTTCGATCCTGCAGAACGAGCAGTCGCGCATCGTGATGGTGGTCGGTCCCGACGGCAAGGCGCAATCGCGCGCGGTCACGATCGCAAACTGGCTGGGCTCCGACGCAATCGTCACGACGGGCCTCAAGGACGGCGACCAGGTGATCACGGATAACCTCGTGAAGGTCCGCGTCGGAACGCTGGTCCAGCCGAAGTCCTAGACGCATGGGCGCTTTCTCCCGGTTCTTCATCGAGCGTCCGATCTTCGCGACAGTGATCGCGATCCTGATCACGCTCGCCGGCGCCATGGCGTCGTTCAACCTGCCGATCTCGCAGTACCCGGAGATCTCGCCGCCCACGGTCACGATCACGACGGCGTATCCGGGCGCGAGCGCCGACACGATCGCGCAGACCGTCGCGGCGCCGATCGAACAGCAGCTCTCCGGCACGGAGGGCATGATCTATTACGTGTCGAGCGCTTCGCAGGACGGCTCGCTCACGATCACGTGCACGTTCGAGATCGGCACGGACCTGGATCGCGCCGTCGTCCAGTTGAACAACCGCGTGCAGGTGGCGCAGCCCACGCTGCCCGACGAAGTCCGCCGCAACGGCATCATCGTCGCCAAACGCTCGCCCGACATCCTCGTCGTCGTGGCGCTTTTCTCCCCGAAGGGATCGGTCGCGACGACCACGATGGCGGACTACGCCAACACGAACCTCGTCGACGACGTGAAGCGCATTCCCGGCGTGGGCGACCTCTTCGTCTTCGGCGCGGGCTCGTCGATGCGCGTGTGGTTGAAGCCCGACCGCATGGCGCAGCTCGGCGTCACGCCCAACGACGTCGCCGCGGCCATTCGTGGCCAGAACTCGCAGTTCGCCGTCGGCAAGATCGGCGCCGAGCCCGCGCCCGCCAACCAGGCCGTCACGTTCACCGTGACCGCGCGCGGGCGCCTCGTGCGCAAGGACGAATTCGAGAACATCATCGTTCGCGCGAACGGACCCGGTGGAACGCTGCGGGTGAAGGACGTGGCGAGCGTGGGCCTGGATGCGCTGAACTACGACACGGCGCCCACCGTGGACGGCAAGCCCGCGATCGGCATGGCGATGTTCCTCGCGCCGGGGGCCAACGCGCTCAACACGGCCACGCTCGTCAAGGCGCGCCTGAAGGAGCTGAAAGCGGGCTTCCCCGCGGATATCGACTACCTCATCCCGTTCGACACGACGATCGTCGTAAAGGCCTCGATCCACGAGGTGGAGGTGACGATCTTCGAGGCGGCGCTGCTCGTCCTCATCGTGGTGTTCATCTTCCTGCAGACGTGGCGCGCGACGATCATCCCGATGCTCGCGGTGCCCGTGTCGATCGTGGGCACGTTCGCGGGCCTCTACATGCTGGGCCTTTCGATCAACGTGCTCACGCTCTTCGCCATGGTGCTCGCCATCGGCATCGTCGTGGACGATGCGATCGTGGTGCTGGAGAACGTCGAACGCCTCATGCGCGTCGAGAAGATGAGCCCGCGCGACGCGTCCATCGAAGCGATGCGCGAAGTGTCCGGCGCGCTGATCGCCATCGTGCTGGTGCTGTGTTCGGTGTTCATTCCCGTCGCGTTCCTCGGCGGGATCGCGGGGCAGCTCTACAAGCAGTTCGCGGTGACCGTCACGGTCGCGGTGGTGATCTCGGGCTTCGTGGCGCTCACGCTCACGCCTTCGATCTGCGCGCTGCTCCTCAAGCACGGCGACCACGAGGCGAAGATCTTCCACCCATTCAACGTGGGCTTCGACAAGACCTCGAAGTTCTTCCTCGGGGCCGTCGACAAGGCGCTCGCGAACCGGCTCGCTTCGCTCATCGCTTTCTTCGCGGTGATCCTCGCGGTCGTGTTCCTCTTCTGGAAGGTGCCGACGAGCTTCGTGCCCACCGAGGACCAGGGCTATCTCATCGGCTCGATCATCATGCCGGACGCGGCGTCGCTGCAGCGCACGCAGAAGACGGGCGCGCAGCTCTGGGACGTGCTTTCGAAGGACGATGGCGTGCAGCATGCCTTCGTCGTGCCGGGCCGCGACTTCATCGGCGGCGCCAACAAGACGAGCGCGGGCACGACATTCGTGCTTCTCAAGGACTGGGACGATCGCAAGCGCACGGCGCAGCAGATCGCCGTGGACCTGAACAAGCGCGGCCAGGGATTCACCGACGGCATGGCGGTCATGTTCAATCCGCCCTCCATCCGCGGCCTGGGTTCGGCCGGAGGCTTCGAGTTCTACATCCAGTCGCGCGCCGAAGGAGACACGAGGAAGCTCGGCTCCGTGATCACGAGCCTGAACCAGGCGCTCGCCAAGGATCCGGAGCTCCAGGGCATCACGACCTTCTACCGTCCGAGCACGCCGCAGCTCCACGTCGAGGTGAACCGCGAGCAGGCGATCTCGCTCGGCGTCCCCGTGCCCGATGTCTTCGACGCCATGCAGAGCACCTTCGGCGTGCTCTACGTGAACGACTTCAACATGGGTGGCCGCACCTTCCGCGTGCAGGTGCAGTCGGAGGGCCAGTTCCGCGCTTCTCCCGATCAGATCGGCAACGTGTACGTGCGTTCGACCACGACGCAACAGATGATTCCGCTTCGCGCGTTGCTCAACGTGAGCGAGGACGTCGGTCCCGAGCAGGTGGACCGCTTCAACGGCTTCCTCGCGGCGAAGGTGCTGGGCTCCGGCAAGGCGGGCGTGAGCTCGGGCCAGGCGATCCAGGCGGTGGAGCGCGTCGCCGCGGATAACCTGCCGCCGGGTTATACGCTCGCGTGGAGCGGCCAGGCGTTCCAGGAAAAGCGCACGGGCAAGCAATCGATCATCGCGTTCGGCCTCGCGATCCTCATGGTGTACCTGATCCTCTCGGCGCTCTACGAACGCTGGAGGCTTCCGTCGGCGGTCGTGCTAGCGGTTCCCTTCGCGGTCATGGGCGCGCTCGGGCTCGTGTTCCTCCGCGGCATGGAGAACGACATCTACTTCCAGATCGGCCTCGTGGTGCTGATCGGATTGGCGGCGAAGAACGCGATCCTGATCGTGGAATTCGCCAACACCTTGCGCGAGCAGGGCAAGCCGATCGCGGAAGCGGCGCGTGAAGCCGCCAAGGAACGGTTCCGCCCGATCCTGATGACATCGCTGGCATTCATCTTCG
>DATGGI010000054.1:0-15013 GCA_035308545.1 Usitatibacter sp. | reverse complement strand
GTCTGCGATCCGCGCCTTGCGAACATGAAGGAGATCCTCAACGCGAAGATCAAGCGGCGCGAGTCCTTCCGCCCGTTCGCACCCTCGATTCTCCGGGAGGCGGTCGCCGATTGGTTCGAGGTGGATGACGACGTGCCGTTCATGACGCAGGTGTATCCGATCCGGCCCGAGCGTCGCGCGCAGATTCCCGCCGTGACGCACGTGGATGGAACGGGGCGTCTTCAAACGGTCACGCGAAACGAAAATCCCCGCTACTACGAGTTGATCGAGGCCTTCCGGGAACGAACAGGGGTGCCCATGGTCCTCAACACGTCATTCAACGAGAACGAACCCGTGGTATGCAGGCCGGAGGAGGCGATGGATTGCTTCCTTCGAACGCGGATGGACGTGCTTGTGTTGGGGGACTGGCTGATCCGGCGGCGCCAAACAACCTGAGAGCCCCGCCCGGGCTATTTGTAACCAAAAGTGTGGAAAGTCCCCGTTTTCGGCAGTAAAAGGCTAAATATGCGTCGATAGTCCGGACCAAAAATCGGTCTTTCGACGACTGTGGAATGCCCGGGTGGTGAGGGCTGTTGTGCTTTTACAACTTGTCGTTGACGAGTGATAGACGGCGGCCTTATCATCTGGCGCTGGGCTTGCGCACAATATCTAGTTTTCACAAGAACTTACGGCACGTTGTTCGTTGTCTTTCGAGTTGGCAAGTTAGCGACGGGTTGGTTTTCCCGCTGCTGAAGTTGGAGGGCACAAGGACAACAATGGAGCCACAGGGTCATGACGAGTAAGAAGCTCACGCAATTCGCCGTGTCTTGCGCCATGCTTGCGATGGCGGGGACGAGCTATGCCCAATACATCCGGCCCTCCTACCAATTCCCGGCGGCAGCCACGGGCGGCGTGGAGCTGGGCGATTCCGGCGCGTTCGCGACGCCCAGCGTCGGCCTCGGTTTGGGACATGACGACAACCTGTTCCTGTCGAGCACCAACCAGAAGGACTCGGTGATCGAGATTCTGGCGCCGGGGTTCCGCGTGGATGCCCATCGGCCGGGCCTCGTGCTCAAGAGCGACTGGCAGGGACAGTTCGGCCGCTACACGTCGAGCCGCGCCGATGACTATCAGGACTACAACTGGGCCAACTCGGTCGACTGGGCGCTCGACCAGCGCACGTTCTTCCGCCTCGGCTGGGATTACATCCGCGGCCACGATGCGCGCGGATCGACGGACCGTCCCACGTCGGACAGCCCCGATTTCTACAAGGTCTCGGTGCCGCGCGCCATGTTCGCGTACGGGGCGCCGGGTGCGCAGGGCCGCGTGGAGCTCTACTACTCGGATGCGCACAAGGACTACCTGAATCACCACGAGGTCACTGCGATCAGCGACCGCGATACCACCGAGACCGGCGGGGCGTTCTACTGGCGAGTCGGACCGAAGACCTACGCCCTCGTGGAAGCGCGCGATACGAAGATCGACTACGACATCCAGAACCCGTTGAGCGGCCACGAACACCGCTATTTCCTCGGCGTTTCGTGGGAAGCGACGGCGGCCACCACGGGAACGGTCAAGGTTGGCGAGCTGGAGCGCACGTTCGCCGGTGATATTCCGTCGCACCGGTCTCCCAGCTGGGAAGCGGAAATCACCTGGTCGCCGCGAACCTATTCGCAGTTCGATTTCTACTCGAGCCGTTACACGAACGAATCCACAGGGTTGGGCGACTACATCCTCACCTCGTTGTCGGGCGTGAACTGGACCCACCAGTGGAATTCGCGCGTGTCCTCCGCGGTGATCCTGAGGTACCAGAGGGACGAGTACCAGGGATTCGACCGTACGGACAACACGAAGATTTTCGGGTTGAAGGTCGGGTACAAGATGCGTCCGTGGCTTACGCTGGGCGCCGAGTACACTTACACCAACCGGGACTCCAACATCGACATCTACGACTACGACAAGAATCTGTACCTGCTGACCGCTACGGCCTCGATGTAGACGGAATGCAAGGTTCGCGGCGCATCGGGAGGTTCGCCGAACCACGGATCGCAACTCATGATGCGCACTGCTCGTTTCGCACTATCACTCATCCTCATCGCTTTCGCGGCCCGGGTCCCGGCGCAGCAGGCGACGCCGCTGGGCCCCGAACTCTCCACGTACAAGCTCGGCAGCGGCGACCTGATCACGGTGCGCGTGCTCGGTGAAGACGACCTCAAGCGCGAGAAGGTCCGCCTTTCCGATGCCGGGACGATGTCGTTTCCGGTGCTTGGCGAGATCAAGGTCCAGGGCATGACTGTCGGTGCGCTGGAGGAGTACATCACCAAGGGGCTCAAGGGGCGTTACCTCCTGAATCCCCAGGTCACGGTCTCGATCGAGGAGTATCGGAATTTCTACGTGAACGGCATGGTTGAAAAGCCTGGCGGCTACCCTTTCTCTCCCGGACTCACGGTGAGGAAGGCGATCGCCCTTGCGGGCGGCTTCAAGGAGCGGGCCTCGCGCGACAAGATCAACGTCATTCGCGATGACGATCCCAAGCAGATTCCCCACAAGGTGGATCTCAACGCGTCCGTGCTGCCCGGCGACATGCTGACAATTGAGGAAAGCTTCTTCTAGTGAACGACCTCACCCTCCAGGAGCGGCTCGAGGCCGCCGACGCGCCGTTCCAGTCGCCGCAGCAGGAGGAGACCCTCGATCTCGTCCAGTACTGGCGGGCGATCAGCAAGCGCCGCTGGAGCATCCTCGGCCTCGCGCTGGTCGTCTCCGTCCTTGCCGCGCTCGTCGCGTCCAACATGCGGCCCATATATCGCGGGACGAACACGCTCCTCATCGAGCAGGGCAAGGAGCGCGTGGTCTCGATCGAGGAGGTGTACACCCAGGGCATGATCCAGCGGGAGTACTACCAGACCCAGGTCGAGATCCTCAAGAGCGAGGACCTCGCGCGCAAGGTCGTGCAGAAGCTCAAGCTCTACCAGCACCCGGATTTCGATCCACGCCAGGCCGAGACCGCTTGGTACTACCGTTGGCTTGGAGGGCCCAGCCTCGACGCGCTGAGCCACATGACCGATGAGGACGCGACGCGACGCGCAGTGATCCGCTTCCGGCGCGAGCTCACCGTGAACCTGATCCGGAACAGCCAGCTTGCGCAAGTGTCGTTCACGTCGTACGACCGGGACCTCGCGGCGAAGGTCCCGAATGCGTTGGTGGACACGTACATCGAAAGCGATCTCGACGCGCGCATGGGGATGACCCAGAAGGCGTCTGAGTGGTTGCGCGACCGCATGGGTGAGTTGCGGGCGAAGGTCGACGCATCCGAGAAAGCGCTCCAGGACTATCGCGACCGCGAGCACATCGTGGACGCGAAGGGCGTGGCCCTTTCGGGCGCGAGCCGCCAGCTCGATGAGCTGAGCCGGACCCTCGTCGAGGCGCGCCAGAAGCGCGCGGAGGCCGAAGCCGCCTACAACATGGTCCAGCAGGTCAAGGCCGGCAAGGGCCCGCCCAACTACGAGAGCATCCCGGCGGTGGTGAAGAGCCCCGTCGTTCAGCAAATGAAGGTGCAGGAGGCCGAGGCCGAGCGCCGCCTGAGCGAGGCGGCGAAACGCTATGGGCCCGAGCATCCGAAGATGGTCCAGGCGAGGTCAGAGCTGGACGCCGCGCACGAAAACACCCGGCGCCAGATGGAGATCGCGGTCAATAGCCTCGGCAGGGAATACGAGGCGGCAAGGTCCAACGAGGCCGCGGTCGCGAATGCCCTCTCGCAAAGCAAGTCGGACATCCAGGGTCTCAATCGCAAGGAATTCCAGCTCGGGGTGCTCGAGCGAGAGGTGAACCAGAACCGCAACCTCTACGACATGTTCGTGAATCGCCTCAAGGAGACGAGCGCGACGGGGACCTTGCAATCCACGATCGCCCGCGTCGTCGATCCGGCGACGATTCCGACGCAGCCCTATGCTCCCAATCGCAACCAGGTCGTCGGCATCGCCGCCCTGATCGCGCTGGTGATGGGCGCCGTGCTCGCGCTCCTCCTCGACCGTCTCGCGAACGTCCTCAATTCGACCAGCGACGTCGAAAATCGCCTGGGCGCGCCCGCGCTCGGTGTGCTGCAGAAGATCAAGGGCTTCGGCAAGAAGGGTTTCATTTCCGAGCTCGCATTCTTCAACGACACGCAATCGACATTCTCCGAGGCCGTGCGTACCGTGAGGACGGGCGTGCTGATGTCGGCCCTCGACGATCCCCACAAGGTCGTGGTCGTCACTTCGTCGGTGCCGGAGGAGGGGAAGACGACGCTGTCGTTCAACCTCGCGTGCGCGCTGGGCCAGGTGAAGAAGGTGCTCCTCGTCGACGGCGATTTGCGCAGGCCGAAGATCGGCCGGCTCGTGAACCGCGATTCCAAGCAGCCCGGCCTCGCGGACCTGGTCGCGGGCCACGCTCAGGTAAGCCAGTGCGTCTTCTTCGACGACCGGGCGGGAATCCATCTCCTTGCCGCGGGAACCGTGCCGCCCAACCCGCTCGAGCTGCTGAGCTCCAAGCGATTCGGCGACGTGATCACCAAGCTGCGCGAGGCGTTCGACATCGTCGTGATCGACAGCGCTCCCCTGCAGCTCGTGAGCGACGCCCAGGTGCTGTCCCAATTCGCCTCGTCGGTGATCTACGTGGTCAAGGCCGACGCGACGCCGTACCAGGTCGCGCAAAACGGGCTGAAGAAGCTGCGACGCGTGAACGCGCCGCTGCTCGGCGTGGTGCTGAACCAGCTGGACCTCGAGAAGGCCGAGAAGTACTACGGCGAGTACAGCGGATACAAGAGCTACAAGGGATACAAGAAGTACGGCTACAACAAGGCGTACGGCGTTTCGAAGGACTGACCATGCGCAAAGGCGCGAAGCTCTCGATTTCGGCCGCGGCGATCGCGGTATTCGGGGTTTCGGGACTGGTGGCGATTCGCGATGGAGTTGTCGATACGGCAGTGAATACGGCGAATATCGAGATGCTCACCTGGGGCGCCTCCGGCGCGGCGCCGGGCGTCGAAACCCAGCGGTGGGTTCGCGAGGATCTCGAGTGGGCGGTGGCAAGGGTTTCGGACGATCCGGTGACCCACGAGCTACTCGGTACGCTGGCGCTTCGCGGTCTCAGCAAACCGGACGACGCGCGAGTCGCGTACGAGCGGTACCGGGAGACGCTGCAAATGCGACCGTCGTCGCCGTACACGTGGATGCGCCTTGCGGAATTGAAGTATCGAACCGGGGATACCGGTGCGAAGTTCGAAGACTACTTGCAGCGAGCCGCGGAGCTGGGACACGCGGAGCCCGAGATACAGCGCGAGGGCGCGTTCCTGGGGCTGGCGGTCTACGACGACCTGTCGGCGCCGGCGCGGGCCGCGGTAGACACTCTGTTACAGGCTGGAATCCGGCGGGATACCCCTGAAATGATGCGGATTTCCCGACGGCGTGGTAGGCTGGATGTGACCTGCGGGCTTGCAAGTGGCATGGCGTCCGGCATCGATTCGAAGTCATCTCAATCTTGCCAAGGCACGGAGTAACTTCATGAAAATCATCTCTGTATTCGTTGGATTGCTGGCGCTCCTGCTTGTCGACGTAGCCATGGCTGCCGGGGCCGTCGCCACCTCCGTTACCGGGGCCGTTTCGGTCCAGTCCGGCACCGCGGCTGCTCGTCCGCTGCGCCAGGGCGACTCGGTGACGCAAGGCGACTTAATCGTCACGGGCGCGGCGTCGTCCGCCGTGCTTCGATTCGACGATGGCGAGATCACTGCGCTCACGTCGAACTCGCGCCTGCAAGTGACGGCCTACCAGTACAACCCGTCGAACAATTCCGGCAACGTGTTCCTGTCGCTCATCTCGGGCGGCATGAAGGCGATCACCGGACTCATCGGACGCGGATCGCCGAATAACGTGGCCTATCGCGCGGCGACGGCGACGATCGGGATTCGGGGCACGGAAGTGGATATCGTCACCGACGGCGACACTGTCGTGGTCTCGGTCGATTCGGGAAAGATCTCGTTCACGTACAACGGAAATACCGTGACGCTGGATGCTGGTCAGGGCGCCTTCGGCAAGGATGGCAAGATCACGACCGCAGCGGCGTCGCAGCTCTTCAGCAACCCCGCGATCGCGAATCTCGCTCCCGTGCTGGGCAGCGTCGCAGCGTTGACCGCCGCGATCAACATGTCGACGGGTACCGAAGGCTCGAGAAACGAGACTTTCTCGACGCCGAGCTCCGCCACCAGCCCCACCGCTCCGGGAACCGGCAGCGGCGGCGGCGGGACGACGGTAAGTTCGCACTAAGGGTCCATTCACGCAGAAGGCCACCCCCGCCGGGGTGGCCTTTTCTTTTCCGCCGGTCGAATGAAGAAGGAAACGCGTCGGAAGCAGTTCAAGGGCAGCGATGCGCTCTTCTGGGCGTTCCTGCTCTTTTTCCTCTGGGTCCCCATCCCCCTCGGCAGCAACCGGCCGTGGTCCTGGGCGATTCTCGAGGTGTGGACCTTCGCAATGGTCATTGCGTGGTTCGCGCTGTGGGCGTTCGGCCGCGTCGCCATGTCGGACCCCTTGCGTAATGCCTGGCCGGCCTTCCTGCTGCTCGGCCTCTGGCTGATCGAGCAGGCGATCCACGTCGTGCCTCTGCCTTCGACGTGGGTCGAAGTGCTTTCGCCCGAGTCCTTCAGGATGCACTCGCTGGTGGAGGACCTCGGCGTCAAGCCCGCATCGATGACGCTCTCCATCGATCCGCGCTCGTCCCACGTTTCGCTGCTGAAGAGCCTCGCGTACGCCGGGACTTTCTTCCTCACGCTCGCGCTGCTCAACCGGCGCTCGCGGATCCTCACGGCGGCGCGGGTACTGGTCTACGGCGCCATAGTCTATTCGGTCTATGCGGTCCTCATGCACCTGGCCGGATCGGCCGAGGTACTGTTTGGAACGCTGATCACCCACAACGAAGCCGCCTATGGAACCTACCCGAATCGAAACCACTACGCGGGCTACCTGGAGATGATGCTCGCGCTCGGTATCGGCCTCCTCATCGCGGGCCTCTCGGAGCGGCGGTTCGATACCTGGAGGAAGTTCCTGAGGCTCGCCATCGAGTGGATCCTCAGCCCCAAGATGATCCTGCGCCTCGCGCTGTGCGTGCTCGTGATCGCGCTCACCACGACGCATTCGCGAATGGGAAATACGGCGTTCTTCTCGTCGCTGCTCATCGCCGGCGCGATCGGCATCGCGCTTTCGCGCCATGCGACCCGCAACACCGTGATCCTGCTCGCGAGCCTCGTGGTCATCGACCTGCTCATCGTGGGAAGTTGGTTCGGCGTGGAAAGGCTTGCGCAGCGCTTCGAGGAAACGACCGCCCAGGACGTCCGGGCGCGCGAGGAGCCGGCGAAATACACGGTCGATCTCATCAAGGACTACCCGGTGTTCGGCTCGGGGCCCGGCAGCTTCTACGTGGCGTTCATGAAATACCGCCCAGAGACCGTGCTCGATTTCTACGATTTCACGCACAACGACTATGCGCAGATCGCGTCGGAATCCGGGGTGCTGGGATTCGGTCTCATCGGCGCATTCGTCGTCGTGACGCTCGCGGCCGCGGTGCTCGCCCAGTGGCGACGGCGCGATTCGCTCATGCGTGGAATCTCGTTCGCCTGCATCATGGGGGTCACGTCGATCCTCATCCACTCGTGGGTCGACTTCAACCTGCAGATCCCCGCGAACGCCACGTTCTTCGTCTTCCTCCTCGCCCTGGGCTGGGTCTCCCTGTTCCACGATCGCCGGGGTAACGGCGAGAGGCACTCGCCGTCACCAGCGGAAGCGACCGCGGCATGAAGATCCTCGTCACGGGCGCGGCCGGCTTCATCGGGTACCACCTTGCACAGCGCCTGCTCGCGCGTGGCGATACGGTGCTGGGCGTGGACAGCCTCAACGAGTACTACGACGTCACCCTCAAGCGAGCGCGTCTCGCGCGACTCGAGGGCGCGGGCGGGTTCGAGTTCACTCGCGCTGACATCTCGGACAAGGCGGCGATGGCGAAGGTCTTCGCGGGGGCGCCGTTCGACGCCATCGTGAACCTCGCGGCGCAGGCGGGCGTGCGCTATTCGCTCGTGAATCCGCACGCCTACGTCGAGGCGAACGTCTCGGGTTTCATGAACATCCTCGAGGGCGCGCGCAAGCAGGAGACGAAGCACCTCGTGTTCGCGTCCACCAGCTCGGTGTATGGGCTCAACACCAGCCTCCCGCTGAACGAGGGCCAGAACACGGACCACCAGGTTTCGCTCTACGCCGCCACGAAGAAGGCCAACGAGGCGATGGCGCATTCCTACGCGCACCTCTTCGGCATCCCATGCACGGGACTTCGCTTCTTCACGGTGTATGGACCCTGGGGGCGTCCCGACATGGCGCTTTTCAAGTTCACCAGGGGCATCCTGGCCGGGGAGCCGATCCCGGTCTTCAACGAAGGGCGCATGGTCCGCGACTTCACGTACATCGACGACATCGTGGAAGGAGTCGTCCGTGTCGTCGACCGCCCGCCCGTAGGCGACAAATCGTGGAACGCGGGCGAGCCGTCGCCGCCGACGAGCGCCGCGCCCTGGCGCATCTACAACATCGGCAACAACCAGCGCGTGGAGCTCATGGACTACATCCGCGCGATCGAGGATGCGCTCGGAATGAAGGCGAAGCTGGAGATGCTTCCCATGCAGGCCGGCGACGTCATGGCGACCGAGGCCGACACGGCGGCGCTGCAGCAACTCACGGGCTTCAAGCCGATGACGCCGGTGCGCGAAGGGGTGAAGCGCTTCGTCCAGTGGTATCGGGACTACTACCGCGCCTGAGGAAATCGTCGTACGCGATCCCGATTCCGCGTTCGAAGGGGACCGCGGGCCGCCAACCCAGGGAGAAGATCCGGGAGACGTCGAGAAGCTTTCGCGGCGTCCCGTCGGGCTTCGAGCCGTCCCAGCGCACCGCCGCGGTCGTGCCGACGATCCTGTTCACGGTCTCGACGAGTTCGCGGATGGTGAGGTCTTCGCCGGTCCCGATGTTGATCAGGGGCAGCCGCTGGCCCGGCAGCGCCGCTTCGATCTCGGGCCAGGGTCGCGCCAGCAGGACGAGGCATGCCCGCGCAAGGTCGTCGCTCAACAGGAATTCGCGCTTCGGTTTTCCCGAGCCCCAGGCGACGACTTCGGGGCTTCCAGCCACCTTCGCCTCGTGCGCCTTGCGAATGAGCGCAGGCAGTACGTGCGAGGTCGTGAGGTCGTAGTTGTCACCCGGCCCAAAGAGATTCGTCGGCATCGCGCAGACAAATCGCGTTCCGTACTGGACGTTGTATGAGCCGCACATCTCCACGCCCGCGATCTTGGCGAGCGCGTAGGCCCGGTTCGTCGCTTCCAGTGGGCCCGTGAGGAGGTAGTCCTCCCTGATGGGCTGCGGACAGTCGCGTGGATAGATGCAGCTCGAACCGAGGAAGAGGAGCCGCTTCACTCCCGAGCGCCAGCTCTCGTGGATGACGTTGGTCTGGATGGCGAGATTCTCGTGCAGGAACTCCGCGGGGAAGGTGTCGTTGGCGACGATGCCTCCCACCTTTGCGGCGGCGAGGACGACGAATTCGGGGCGCTCGGCCGCGAAGAATGCCTCGACCGCCTTCTGGTCCGTGAGGTCGAGCTCGGCGTGCGTGCGCGTGAGGACGTTGCCGTAGCCCTCGCTCCTCAGGACCCGCTCGATCGCGGAGCCCGCCAGTCCGCGATGCCCCGCGACGTAGACCTTCGAGGTGCGCTGGAGCTGCTCACTCATTCTGGTTCAGGGCGGCGTATCCATGCTCGGCGATGAGAACGTCGCGCCGCGCCTCTTCGAGGTCGGAGACGGCCATCTCCTTCACGAGCTTGCCGAAGGAGGTCTTCGCGACCCACCCGAGCTGTTTTCGCGCCTTCGACGGATCGCCCAACAGCGTCTCGACTTCGGTGGGCCGGAAGTAGCGGGGATCGACGGCAACGATGCGGGCGCCTTTCTTCACGGCCTTGGCGTGCGAGCGAATGAGCCGGTTAGGCTTCACCGAATCGACGATGCCCACCTCCTTCGCCCCCTTGCCCTTCCATGCGAGCGCGATGCCCAGTTCCCCCGCCGCGGCGTCGATGAATTGCCGGACGCTGTACTGCTTCCCGGTGGCGATCACGTAGTCCTCGGGCTCGCGCTGCTGGAGCATGAGCCACTGGGCCTCGACGTAGTCGCGCGCGTGGCCCCAGTCGCGCTTGGCATCGAGGTTTCCGAGGTAGAGGCATTCCTGGCGGCCCAGCACGATGCGGGCGAGGGCGCGGGTGATCTTGCGCGTGACGAAAGTCTCGCCGCGGATCGGGCTCTCGTGGTTGAAGAGGATCCCGTTGCACGCGAACATGCCGTAGGCCTCGCGGTAGTTCACGGTGATCCAGTACGCGTAGAGCTTGGCCGCGGCGTAGGGCGACCGGGGATAGAACGGCGTCGTCTCCTTCTGCGGGGTCTCCTGCACCTTTCCGTAGAGCTCCGAGGTCGACGCCTGGTAGAAGCGGCTCTTCTTCTCGAGTCCCAGGATGCGCATGGCCTCGAGGATCCGCAGCGTTCCGACGGCATCCGAATTCGCGGTGTACTCGGGTTCCTCGAAACTCACCGCCACGTGGCTCTGCGCGGCGAGGTTGTAGATCTCGTCGGGCTGCGTCTGCTGGATCACTCGCGTGAGGCTCGAAGCGTCGGTAAGATCGCCGTGGTGCAGGAAGAACTTCACGCCCTTCTCGTGGCGGTCGCGATAAAGATGGTCGATGCGGTCCGTGTTGAAGAGCGAGGCGCGGCGCTTGATGCCGTGCACCGTGTACCCCTTGCCGAGGAGGAGTTCGGCGAGGTAGGCGCCGTCCTGCCCGGTAATGCCCGTGATCAGGGCGACTTTGTTGGCCATTGATGTTTTCGGAGCGATGTTGAACGCCTCAAATATAACAGCCCGCAGACGCAAAGCCTGGTTCGCCACGGGCATCGCCTTCATATGCCTGGTGATCTGGCTGTCCCTCACGCCGTCGCCGATCATCATCGACAGCGTCGACGGGATCAAGACGGGTCACTTCATGGCGTATTCGTGGCTGATGCTGTGGTTCTCGCAACTTTATCGCTCGGCGCGCGCGCGGATCGCCTGGGCCGTCGGATTCGTGCTCATGGGCGTCGCGCTCGAGTACGCGCAGGCCGCAACCGGGTATCGCGACTTCGCCTATTCCGACATGAGGGACAACGGGTACGGCGTCCTCGCCGGAGCGATCCTCGCGCTCACGCCGCTTGGTGGTCTCTTCGACCGGTTCAATCGCGGCTAGCCGCCTTCGCGGGCCCGCGCCCGTAGACGTCGTCGAAGCGCTGGATATCGCCTTCGTCGACGCGCTCGCCGACCTGGGCTTCGATGATCTGCAGCGGTTCGGTTCCCTCGTTTTCGAGGCGATGCTTCGCCCCGATGGGAATGAACGTGCTCTCGTTCGGCTTCACGAGGTAACGCTCGCCATCGCGCGTCACGGTGGCGACGCCGGAGACCACGACCCAATGCTCCGACCGGAACTCGTGGCTCTGGAGCGACAGCCTGCCGCCCGGCCTCACCTCGATACGCTTGATCTTGAAGCCCGGACCTTCCTCGAGGATGGTGTAGGTTCCCCACGGGCGCCGAACCGTGACGTGCTCGATGTGCTCGGTGCCCGCGCGGCGAACGAGCTCGTCGACCACCTTGCGCACTTGCTGGCTCTGTCCCATCCGGGAAACGAGGATCGCATCGGGCGTCTCGATCACGGCCACGTCCTCGATTCCCACGGCAGCGATCAATCGGCCTTCGCTTCGGATGAGCGTGTTCCTGCACTCCACGAGCACCGCGTTGCCCTGGACGGCGTTGCCGCTCGCGTCTTTTCCGGCGACTTCGTAGACCGCATCCCAGCTCCCGACGTCGGACCAGCCGAAGTTTCCGGGAACCACGTACACGTCCGGGCATTTCTCGAGGACGCCGTTGTCGATGGAGATCGAGGGGCACTCGGCGAAATGCGCCTTGATTGACTCCGCGATGGGGATTCCGCTCTTCACCTCGGCACGAATCGTCGCGAGCACGGAAGCGAGCTGCGGGACATATTTCTCGATGGCTGCGAGGATGGCGCTAGCACGCCACACGAACATGCCGGAGTTCCAGTAGTACTCGCCCGAGGCGAGGAAGGCCTCGGCGGTCGCGCGATCGGGTTTCTCGCGGAATTCGCCGACCTTGCGCAGCTCGCCCTGGCCCGGCGCGCGGATGTAGCCGAAGCCCGTCTCGGGGGAAGTCGGATTGATTCCGAACGTGACGAGCTTGCCTTCGCGCGCGGCGGCGATCGCGATTGTCAGGGCCTTGTGAAACGCCGGCACGTCGGCGATGAGGTGGTCCGAGGGCAGGACGATCATCACCGGGTCCGTGCCTTCGGCTACTGCCGCGGCGACGGCGATCGCGGGCGCGGTATTCCTTCCCACCGGTTCCAGGATGCTCTTGAAGCGCTGTACGAGATGGAAGCCTTCGCCCTTCGCGAGCTCTTCGCTCGTGACGACGACAACTTGCGACGGCTCGATCAGGGGGTGAAGCCGCGTGATCGTCGCCTCGAGGAGGCTTTCCGATCCAACGAGCTTCAGGAACTGCTTCGGCGATTGCAGGCGCGAGAGAGGCCAGAGGCGCGTACCGGAGCCGCCTGCGAGGATGATGGCCGTCAGGTCGGGTTGATTCATGGGGAGAGTGTAGCAGCGGACCCTTTGTTTTTCATAGGGTTTTAGGCTATAATCCTGGGCTCGCTGTACCGAATACCGACGTCCTTGCTCCAGCGCGTGGCGCACATGCGCGGGGCTCTACCCATAAGGAGATTCAAACTTGCGCCACTACGAGATCGTTTTCATCGTTCACCCCGATCAGAGCGAGCAAGTGCCCGCGATGATCGAGCGGTACCGCAACACAATCACCCAGGGCAACGGCAAGGTCCATCGCATCGAGGATTGGGGCCGCCGCCAGCTCGCCTATCCCATCCAGAAGGTGTTCAAGGCGCACTACGTGCTCATGAACATCGAGGTGAACAACGAAGTGCTGGTCGAGCTCGAGCACGCGTTCAAGTTCAACGATGCGGTGCTTCGCCACCTCACCGTGAGCAAGAGCGAAGCCGAGACGGGCCCGTCGCCGATGATGAAGGAAGAGAAGTCGCGCAACGTGACCGACGGCCCGGCTACCGACAAACCCGCGGATCGCGACGGCTCGGCCCCGGTGGCCCAACCGGCGGCGGCCTAAAGGAGAACCAAGATGCCCAGACCCGCACCGCGCGGCCGCAACAAAGGCAAATTCGCCAAGAAGGACGGGCGCAACCAGAACCGGGGCCTGTTCCGCCGCCGCAAGTTCTGCCGCTTCACCGCGGAGAAGATCAAGGAAGTCGACTACAAGGACATCGCGATCCTGAAGGACTTCATCAACGAGAACGGGAAGATCATTCCCGCGCGCATCACCGGCACGAAGGCGCGTTACCAGCGCCAGCTCGGCGTGGCGATCAAGCGCGCGCGCTTCCTGGCTCTCCTCCACTTCACCGACCTGCACTGAGGAAGACGCCATGCAAGTGATCCTGATGGAAAAAGTGGTGAACCTCGGCGGCCTCGGCGACGTGGTGAAGGTGAAGGACGGCTTTGCCCGCAACTTCCTCATCCCGCAAGGCAAGGCGAAGCGTGCCTCCGAGAAGAACCTGAAGGAATTCGAGGCGCGCCGCGCCGAACTCGAGAAGAAGGCCAACGAGGCGCTCACGGGCGCCCAGGAGCGCGCGGCCAAGCTGGAAGGACTGAAGCTCGACATCACGCAGAAAGCCGGCGTGGACGGCCGGCTCTTCGGCTCCGTCACCAATGCCGACATCGCCGAGGGACTCACCAAGGCGACCGGCATCGCGGTGAAGAAGGCCGAGATCCGCATGCCCGCGGGCCCGCTCAAGCACATCGGCGAGTTCCCGCTGGTGCTGCACCTGCACGCCGACGTGGAAGCCAACATCGTCGTGCACGTGATCGCCGAAGCCTGATTCGCGGCCGAAGCTACCGGGCGTCACGTGACGACGGCGCCCGGTAGCGGCTCCCCGCGCCTGCGGGAGCTCGATGGATGGAGGGGGATCAGCATCCTCCTCGTCGTCATCAGCCACCTGGTGAACTACCGCTTCTCCCGGCTTCCCGCGGGTCACATGCCGTCGTTGCTCGCCGGCCAGCTGGGAACGCTGGGCGTGAGCATCTTCTTCGTCATCAGCGGATTCGTGATCGCGCGCCTCGCGATCCTCGAGCAGCAGCGGACCGGGGCCTTTTCGGCGCGGCGTTTCTATGTCCGGCGCATCCTCCGGATCATCCCGCCGTTCTTCCTCTACCTCGCCTGCCTGAACGCCTTCGCGGCGGCAGGCTGGATCCACCAGTCCCCGCGCGATACGGCCGTGGCGGCGACGTTCACGTGCAACATGCTCAACTGCGGCTGGTTCGCGGGGCATTCCTGGTCGCTCGCCTACGAGGAGCAGTTCTACGTGATCTTCCCGCTCGTCGTGGCCATCGGCGGCGCGCGCAGCCGGGCTTTCATCTCGGTGCTCTTTCCGCTGATCGTCGCGCTCTGCGCGATCCACCTCTTCGTCATGGACCTGGGCGTCGTGGGCCGGACCATGGCCGACTACTCGTTCGCCATCGTGTTCATCGCGGCCGGCACCTTCTATGCCGCGCACGAGGCGGCGCTTCGTCGCCTCTGCGCGACGAAAGCGGCTCCGGCGCTGGGACTCCTTTCCATCGCGATCGTCTTCGGCCCGCTCCTGCTGCCACGCCTTCCCTCTGCGGGCTCTCTCGCCCCGGCATGGCCGGTGTACTTCCTGTGCCTGGTGCCGTTCGCCGCCGGCTGGATGATCACGCATGCGGCTTACCGCGATGGACTCCTCGCCCGAATCCTTCGCACGCGGGCGCTGCAACTCCTCGGGCTGATCTCGTACAGCCTCTACATCTGGCAGCAGGTGTTCGATGCGTACCCCACGCTCTACCTCGAGGACAGCATGCTCACG
>DATGGI010000053.1:0-5905 GCA_035308545.1 Usitatibacter sp. | reverse complement strand
CGATGGAGTTCCTGCGCGAGGTCGCCCACCTGCGGCCGCGCACGAACGTGATCGGCGCGACCACGCGCGTGCGCCATACGCTCGCGATGGCGATCCACCGTTTCTTCACCGAGGATGGCTTCGTCTGGGTGAACACGCCGATCATCACGGCCTCCGACGCGGAAGGCGCGGGCGAGCTCTTCCGGGTGTCCACGCTGGACCTCGCCAATCTTCCGCGCACTCCCGCGGGCAAGATCGATTTCGCGCAGGATTTCTTCGGTCGCGAAGCGTTCCTCACCGTGAGCGGGCAGTTGAACGTCGAGACCTACTGCATGGCGCTTTCGAAGGTGTACACCTTCGGGCCCACGTTCCGCGCGGAGAACTCCAACACGAGCCGGCACCTCGCCGAATTCTGGATGATCGAGCCGGAGATCGCGTTCGCGGATCTTTCCGCCGACGCGACCCTCGCCGAGCGCCTGCTCAAGTACGTGCTCAAGGCCGTGCTCGACGAGCGTCCCGACGACATGGCGTTCTTCGAGGAGCGCATCGAGAAGGGCGTGATCGCGAAGCTCCAGGCGATCGTGGACAAGCCCTTCGTCCGCATGGACTACACCGAGGCGATCAAGGTGCTCGAGTCGTCGAAGGAAAAGTTCGAGTATCCGGTGAAGTGGGGGATGGACCTGCAGAGCGAGCACGAGCGCTTCCTCGCCGAGAAGCACGTGAACGGGCCGGTGATCCTCATGAACTACCCGAAGGAGATCAAGGCGTTCTACATGCGCTTGAACGACGACGGGAAGACTGTCGCCGCGATGGACGTGCTCGCGCCCGGCATCGGCGAGATCGTGGGCGGCTCGCAGCGCGAAGAGCGCCTCGACGTGCTCGATCGCCGCATCGTGGAATCGGGCCTCGATCCGAACGCCTACTCGTGGTATCGCGACCTGCGACGCTATGGAACCGTGCCGCATGCGGGGTTCGGGTTGGGATTCGAGCGCACTGTCGCTTACGTGACGGGACTATCGAACGTGCGCGACGTGATTCCGTTCCCGCGCACTCCGGGTCACGCGCGCTACTGAAGCTGGCGGCGCACTCCGCCGATCGTGCCCGTGTAGTTGCAAGTGCCGCCCGCGAACGAGGGCTGCGCCGTGTACGCCAGCGTGCCGGAGAATCCGTGCGGCGTCACCGACATTTCCGCGATCGAGAACGCGCTGATCGTCGCGGGCGTCGTGTTCGAGATGCATTGCCCGCTGCCGGAGAAGGTCGCGAGATTTCCGAACGGCGACGAGCCGCCCGAGACGCTGCATTGCGTGCCGGTGTCGGGTTGCCATGCGATCTGCATCGATCCCTGCGACTGCGTGATCGTGATCGTCCCGCCGCTCCCGGCGTTGGACAGCGCATCGCATCCGCTCACGCCCGATCCGGCGAGGGCGAGACCTCCGGTGTAGGTTCCCGTGAGATTGGTTCCGGACCAAGTCTCTCGCTGCAGGATGCGCTCCACCGTCGTGCCGTCGACCGTGTAGTCCACGACGAGGTTCGCGCCGAATGGGCTGGCCCCCGGGCCATAGCGGAGCTTGAGCGAGCCCACGTTCGTCACGGAGAATGCCGTGGTGTCGCCGCCTGCGCCGGCTGCGGGCCCCGACGTTCGATAGAGCGGTCCGGCGAAGGCGCCCTGGCCCGCATCGACGACGTTGCTTGCGACGAGCCACTGGGCCTTGTTGTCGGTGCCGTACGCGAAGAGCACGCCGAAGATGTTGGCGCCCTGCTGCGTGAGGCTCAAGCCGTATCCCGGTGCCGCGGAATCGAACCACATGCCCGTGGGATCGGGATGCATCGATCCGGCGATGGGCGTGGCGTTCGGAGACAGGGCGCCGCCGGCATTGCCGGTGAACGTGCATTGGGGCGTCTGCAATTTCGCGGCTGCCGAGAATCCACCCGCGCCGAACACGATCTCCGAAAGGGTCAGCGTGCTCGTCGAAGAGAGGTTGCCGCCGATGGGGCCGCAGGAGAAGGGTCCCGAGAGCGTTCCCGTCTGGTCCGATTGCGCGAAGGTTCCATCGAGGATGCATCCGGTGTCGATGCCCGTTCCCCAGGTGAGGAACATGTGGCCCGGCACTTCGCCCTGGCCGATGCCGAATTGCGCGAGGCGGCCATTGAGGACGGGCACCTCGCAGGTTCCGCTACTCAGGAAGACGCCGCCGTAGTAGCCGCCGAAAAGCCGCGGCGCGGCGCTCGCCCAGATTTGAGGCTGCACGCTCGTCGAAACCGACAGGGCGTCGATTGAATACGAGACGAGGAGGGTGCCGGCGGTGACGCCTCGCGCGAGGCCCAAGTTGCCCACTGGCGTGACGGTGACCGCGTTCGGGTCGAAGGTCGCGTTGCCAAGCCAGGGTCCCGTGGTGCGGAAGAGCGCTCCGGTGAAGACTTCGGAGCCGATGGGATCGAGATGCGTTCCCGAATCGATCACCTTGCTCGCGACGTACCACACGGGTTTGTGATTCGCGTCGTAGACGAAGAGCGCGGCGAAAATGGTCTCGCCCTGCTGCGTGACGCTCAATCCCCATCCCGGATTCGCCGGGTCGTACCACATGCCCGTCGGATCGGGCGAGAGCGCCGCCGCGTGCGCGCACGCGATCGAAAGGCAGAGCCACCCACAGAGCGCTGCGACGATAGTACGAAGCCATGCGCGCATCGAGAGCCTAGTCCCTCGCTCCGCCGATCGTTCCCTCGTAGGTGCAGCCGGGCGTCGGAAGCGACGCGGCCCCCGAGAAGCCCATCGCGCCGAGGCTCACCGGCGATACGGTCAGCGTGCCGATCGTCGCGAGGGCGCCGCCGCCGCTCGCGCATTGCAAGGGACCGATCAGCGTTCCCGATTGGCCTACTTGCGTGTAGGTCGCCGCCATCGTGCAGGCGTTGGCCGTGCCGGTTGCCCACGCGATGTTCACGGTCGACGAACTCGCGCCCGCGCTGATCGTGATCTTCTGGTTTCCGGGCGGGAACGGCGTGCAGCCATCGGGCGGGCAGGGCAACGGGCATTGCGCGCCACCCTTGAGGAATACGCCTCCGTCGAACGTGCCGACGAGTTCGGCCGCGTTGGTGGACCAGGTTTGAGGCTGGATGATCCGGTTCACGTTCGTCATGCCGTCGTTGAATTTGAGCGTGAGACCCGGGGCCGCATTCTGGAAAAGACCAAAATTGCCGATTGAATTCGCCGTGAACAGCGTTGGATCGGTGGGGGAGAGATAGGATGGCCCCGCGGTCCGGAACACCAATCCTGAATAGAGGGCGCCGAGGCCCGGAAATTCCCCGCCAGGCATGATTGTCGACACGAGCCATTCCGAAGCGTGGGTGGCGTCATAGACGAACAACACGCCGAAGGTCGTGTTGCCTTGCGTGGTGAGGTGGATGCCCCAGCCCGGCTGCGACGGGTCGTACCAAAGGCCGGTGAAATCGGGAGTCGGCGCAACCGCCACCGCATTCTTCACGCCGCCGATCGATCCTGCGACTGCACAGCTGGTACCGCCCGAGCTCGGAGGCGAGTAGTTGAGGAAGCCCGAGAAGCCATTGGGCGCGACCTGCAACTGCGTGATCGTGAATGTCCCCACATCGGCGATGAGGTTCGGTATCGGGCCGCACGCCACGGGTCCCGACAACATCCCGAATTGTCCTTGCTGCGAATAGGTGCCGGAGATGGAGCAGGCGGTGTCGATGCCCGTGCCCCAGGTCACGTTCAACTGGCCGGGCGCGTTGCCCGCGGCGATCGTGAAATTCGTGATGTCCTGCAGCGGCGCGGGCACCTGGCACGTGGACGTCGACGCGACGTGGATTGCGCCGGCGAACGTGCCGGCGAGCATCCCGGCGTTGCTATCCCAGGTTTGCGGCTGCACGGTCTTGTTCACCGTCGTGCCGTTGATCGTGTAGGCGACCGCGAGCTTGTTCGTGGGCTGCACGTAGGCGATCTGCATCGTGCCGACCGGCGTCGACGAGAGCGGCGTGGCGTCCGATGAATTCGTGTAGGTAGGGCCCGTGGTGCTGTAGAGCGCGCCCGCATACGCTTCGCCGACGAGGAAGTTCACGGCCTGCCCCGTGTCCACGACGTTGCTCGCGACGTACCAGCGCGGGTTGTGGTTCGCGTCGTACACGAAGAGCGCGACGAAGATCGTCTCTCCTTGCTGCGTCACGCTCATGCCCCAGCCGGGCTGCGCCGGGTCGTACCACATGCCCGTGGGATCCGGGGTCATGGGAGCGGCGTGGGCGCCCCAGCCGCAGATCGCGAGAAGGGTCCCCAGGACCCGCGGAATGCTGCGCAGCAATATCCGCATCGAACCACTCCCAAGCCATTGATGCACCGAGAATACCCGAGGCCGGCGATCGTTTTCTGTCACAAAGGCCACCGATCACGACTTGATACAATTCACACCCATGAATCTGCAGTTCGTCGCTTTGGGGTGGCCCGCGACCCGGGGGGCCCTTAAGGTGTCGCATCGACAAGAAGATGGCCCGCCATGCACCCGCCTAATCGTTTGATCCTGCTTGCGATTCCCCTCCTCCTGACGGCGTGCGGAAAGGTCACGGACGGGGCCCAGGCGGCCACCAAGAACGCGACGCCGCCTCTGCTGCTCGCCGCCGAGGACCTGCATACCGTCCACAACAGCGCGCTCACCTCGGGTCCGTCCATCACGGGCTCGATCCAACCGGAGCGCCGCGCCGACCTGCGCGCGGAGGTTCCGGCGATGGTCCTCAAGGTCTACAAGGAAAACGGCGACACGGTGCGACAAGGCGACCTTCTCGTGACGCTCGACAGCATGGCGATCCACGACGCGCTCATGTCGGCGGAGGCCGCCTCGCGCGCTGCCGACCAGGCGTATGAGCAGGCGCAGCGACAATTCGAGCGCATCAAATCGCTGCGGTCTTCGGGCATGGCCTCCGCGCAGCAATACGACGACGCCGAAGGGCGGCGCAACGCCGCCTCGAGCGACATCGAGAATGCCAAGGCGCGCGTCGTGCAGGCCCGCCAGACGATGCAGCGAACTGAAGTTCGCGCGCCGTTCGACGGCGTGGTGACCGAGCGCAAGGCTTCGCCCGGCGACTCGGCCCAGATCGGCAAGGAGCTGCTCAAGGTCATCGACCCCAACAGCATGCGTTTCGAGGCGATGGTGTCGGCCGACCATGTGGGCGAGGTCGCCGCGGGGCAGAGCGTGCATTTCCGCGTGAACGGATACGGCGAGGAGGATTTCACCGGGCGCGTGCGCCGCGTGAATCCCGCGGCCAATCCCACCACCCGGCAGGTCGAGGTGCTCGTCGATTTCACGGGCAAGAAGGCGCCCAAGCTCGCGGGCCTGTACGCCGAAGGGCGCCTGGAGACCGAGACACACACGAGCCTTACGGTCCCGGCCGATGCGGTCGTTCGCGATGGCGACAAGACCACGGCCTACCGCGTGAACGGCGCCAAGTTGCAGAAGGTGCAGGTTTCCATCGCGGAGCGCGATCCGCGCACCGGCGACTACGTGGTGTCGGGCGGCCTCGCCGAAGGCGACCAGGTGATTCGTCACGCGACCGCGGCGCTGAAGGACGGACAGCCCGTGCAGACGGCGGCCAACGCGAAAAGCTCCATGGCGGCATCCGTCGACCCGGTGAGATAGCCGCATGCTTCTTTCCAACTTCAGCATCAACCGCCCCATCTCGATGGTGGTGGTCATCGTCATGCTCATGTGCATGGGCCTGCTCGCGCTCAACAAGCTGAAGGTGAATCAGTTCCCGGACGTCGAGCAGCCCGTGATGGTCGTGACGGTTCCATATCCCGGCGCCTCGCCCGAGACGGTGGAGCGCGAGATCATCGACCGCATCGAGAAGGCGCTCCAGAGCATCCCGCAGGTCTACCAGATCCGCTCGACCGCGGCCGAAAGCCAGGCCACGATCGTCATCATCTTCA
>DATGGI010000052.1:0-2710 GCA_035308545.1 Usitatibacter sp. | reverse complement strand
ATCATCGGCACCTCGCCCGATTCCATCGACGTCGCCGAGGATCGCGAGCGCTTCCAGGCGCTGGTGAAGAAGCTCGGTCTCAAGCAGCCGGCCAACGCCACGGCGCGCACCGAGGAGCAGGCGGTCCAGCTCGCGCGCGAGGTCGGCTTTCCTCTCGTGGTGCGCCCGTCCTACGTGCTCGGCGGACGCGCCATGGAGATCGTCTTCAACGAGGACGACCTGCGCGCCTACATGACGAACGCCGTGCAGGTCTCCAACGACAGCCCGGTGCTGCTCGATCGCTTCCTCGACGTGGCCATCGAAGTAGACGTCGACGCGGTGTGCGACGGCGAGGACGTGCTGATCGGCGGCATCATGGAACACGTCGAGCAGGCCGGTGTGCATTCCGGCGACTCCGGCTGCTCGCTTCCTCCCGTGAGCCTCACGCGCGAGACCCAGGCTGAGCTTCGAGCGCAGACCCGCCAGCTCGCGCGCGCGCTGAACGTCGTCGGTCTCATGAACGTGCAGTTTGCGATCCAGAGCGGTGTCATCTACGTGCTCGAGGTGAATCCGCGCGCCTCCCGCACCGTACCGTTCGTCTCCAAGGCCACCGGGCTGCCGCTCGCCAAGGTCGCGGCACGCGTCATGACCGGCCGCAAGCTCAAGCAACTGGTCGGCACCATCGAGCGCGTGCCCGCCTATTTCTCGGTGAAGGAGGCGGTGTTCCCCTTCATGAAGTTCCCCGAGGCCGATCCGATCCTCGGGCCCGAGATGAAGTCCACCGGCGAGGTCATGGGCACCGGGCGAACGTTCGGCGAAGCCTATGCCAAGGCGCAGGCGGCTTCGGGCGTCGTGCTGCCGCGTCAGGGAGTGTGCTTCATCAGTGTGCGCGACCGCGACAAGCCGCCGGCTGTGCAGCTCGCGAAGCTTCTCATCGAGCGCGGCTTCCAGGTAGTGGCCACCGAGGGCACGGCGCGCGCTCTCGTCGAGGCCGGCGTACCCTGCCGGCGGGTGAACAAGGTCCGCGAGGGCCGCCCGCACATCGTCGACATGATCAAGAACGACGAGATCGATCTCATCGTCAACACGACCGAAGGCAAGCAGGCGATCCGTGAGTCCGACTCCATCCGTCGCGAGGCGGTGCGGCGGCGCGTGACCTACTACACGACGATCGCCGCGGGGCTTGCGACCATCGAGGCGCTCGATCACCTCGACGAGGTCGAGGTGAACCGCCTGCAGGACCTGCACCAGGAGGCGCTTCGCGCATGAAGCGCACTCCGATGACGCTGCGCGGGGCCGAAGCGCTGCGCGCGGAGCTCAAGCGTCTCAAGTCCGAGGCGCGCCCCAATATCATTCGCGCGATCAGCGAGGCGCGCGGGCACGGTGATCTCTCCGAGAATGCCGAATATCACGCCGCGCGTGAGCAGCAGGGCTTCATCGAAGGGCGCATCAACGAGATCGAGACCAAGCTCGCCAACGCCGACGTCATCGATCCGTCCAGGCTTCCGGACATGGGCAAGGTGGTCTTCGGCGCGCAGGTGGAGCTCGAGGACCAGGACGGCGCCAGCCGGGTCGTCTACCAGATCGTCGGAGAGGACGAGGCCGACATCCGCGCCGGCCGTATCTCGGTCACCTCGCCGATCGCGCGGGCGCTGGTCGGCAAGTCCGTGGGCGACGTGGTCGAAGTGGCTGCCCCCGCGGGTCTTCGCACCTATGAGATCCTGACCGTCCGTTTCGGTTAGCGCGCGTCGCGTTCCCCGCTCGCCGTGATGTGGCGCGCCGCTTCGAGGAACTTATGCGCCGTGCGAGGCACCTAAACTCCAGCCCCCGCCCCCGATGAACCGTCGTTCGAGGAGCAGCAGCCGGTGGCTGCAAGAGCACTTCGCGGATCCTTTCGTCCAGCGCGCCCAGCGCGCCGGATGGCGGTCGCGGGCAGTGTTCAAGCTCGAGGAGATCGATCGGCGGGAGAAGCTCCTCAAGGCGGGAGCGATCTGCCTCGACCTCGGATCCGCTCCCGGAGCCTGGAGCCAGTACGCCGTCGGCCGCGTCGGCCGCCGGGGCCGGGTCGTGGCGAGCGACATCCTGCCGATGGCGAAGCTCGCGGGGGTCGAGTTCGTGCAGGGCGACTTCACCGAGCCCGAGGTGTTCGAGCGCGTGCGCAGCTCCCTGCCGACGGGACAGGTGGACGTCGTCCTCTCGGACATGGCGCCCAACATGACCGGCATAGACGTGACCGACCAGGCCCGCTCGCTCGAGCTGGCGGAGCTTGCGCTGGAGATGGCCCAGCGTGTCTTGAAGCCGGGTGGCGATGCCCTGATCAAGCTGTTCCAGGGTGCCGGTTTTCCGGGATTGGTCGCGCACGCGCGCGGGGCCTTCACGCGCGTAAAGCTCCTGAAGCCCTCGGCGTCGCGATCCCGTAGCCCCGAGACCTATTTACTGGCCAGGCAGTTTCGCTTGGTGTAGCTTGTTCGTGAAGGACGGAACCCCTTGAACGATTTGACAAAGAACATCCTGCTCTGGGTCGTCATAGTGCTCGTGTTGCTGGCGGTATTCAGCCGGTACATGCCCAGCGTGAACGCCCCCCAGGACATCTACTACTCGCAGTTCCTCGACGACGTGAAGGGCGACCGGGTCGAGTCGGTCGTGCTGCAGGGCGATCTGATCTACGGCACGCGCAAGGACAAGTCCACCTTCAAGACCTACAACCCCGAGACCGATTTCACCGCCCTCA
>DATGGI010000051.1:0-16332 GCA_035308545.1 Usitatibacter sp. | reverse complement strand
TGACGGTCTCGTGCGCCGAGGGCGACACGGGCTACATCTACGGCGGCAAGATGGAGTTCGAGGCCGTCCAGGTCGAGCTCGCCAACATGCCGGCGATCCCCGTGAAGATCGCGATGAACGTGGGCAACCCGCAGCTCGCATTCGACTTCTGCCAGCTTCCCAACGATGGCGTGGGGCTCGCGCGCCTCGAATTCATCATCTCGAACACGATCGGCATCCATCCGAAGGCCTGCCTCGAGTACGCCACGTTGCCCGCGGATCTCAAGGCCCAGGTCGCGCGCCAGTCGCGCGGCTACGAGAATCCCGTTCGCTTCTACGTGGAGAAGATCGCCGAGGGAGTCGCCACGATCGCCGCGGCGTTCTGGCCGAAGAAGGTGATCGTGCGCATGTCGGACTTCAAGAGCAACGAGTATCGCAACCTCGTGGGCGGCACGAAGTACGAGCCCAACGAGGAGAACCCGATGCTGGGGTTCCGCGGCGCATCGCGCTACATCGCGCAATCGTTCCGCGAATGCTTCCGGCTCGAGTGCGAGGCGATGCGCAAGGTCCGCGACACGATGGGCCTCACCAACGTCGAGCTCATGATCCCGTTCGTCCGGACGATCGGGGAAGCCGAGCAGGTCCTCGCGATCATGAAGGAGTACGGACTCGAGCGCGGCAAGAACGGCCTTCGCATCGTGATGATGTGCGAGATCCCGTCCAACGCGATCCTCGCCGAGGAGTTCCTCAAGCACTTCGACGGGTTCTCCATCGGCTCGAACGACATGACGCAGATGACGCTGGCACTCGACCGCGACTCGGGCCTCGTGATGGATGCCTTCGACGAGCGCGACCCGGCGGTGAAGCGCATGCTGCAGCTCGCGATCCAGGCCTGCCGCAAGGCGAACAAGTACGTGGGCATCTGCGGCCAGGGGCCCAGCGACTACCCGGACCTCGCCGAGTGGCTCATGGCCGAGGGCATCGAGTCGATGTCGCTCAATCCCGATACGGTCGTGGAGACGTGGCTGCACCTCGCGAAATCGGCAAGCAAGGTCACCCCGGCGTAGGCCGGGGCCAATCCGGCGCATGCTCTGGCACTTCGCCAAGTTCGACGATCTTTCCCCGCGCGACATCCACGACCTCTACCAGGCGCGGGTCGCGGTGTTCGTCCTCGAGCAGAAATGTCCTTTCCAGGACGTGGACGGGGCCGATCCCCAGTGCTGGCATCTCGTCGGGCGCGCGTCGCGGGACGGTGAAGTCCTCGCCTACTGCCGCCTCGTCCCGCCGGGCGTGAAATATCCGGAGCCTTCGATCGGGCGCGTGCTCACGACTGAAAAAGCACGGCGCACGGGCGCGGGACGCGAGCTCATGGACCAGGCGCTCTTCCACTGCGAGAAGCTTTGGCCCGGCAAGGCCCTCAAGATCGGGGCGCAGCAGTACCTCGAGCGCTTCTACGGCGGCTACGGGTTCAAGCGTTCCTCGGAGCCCTACGACGAGGACGGCATCATGCACATCGAGATGATTCGATAGAGGGAACGAAGAGAATGGACCGGCAACTCAAGGGCAAGTCCGCGGTGATCACGGGTTCCACCAGCGGAATCGGGCAGGGCATCGCGGAAGCGTTCGCGCGCGAGGGCGCGAACATCATGCTGAACGGCTTCGGCGACAAGGCGGCCATCGAGGCGCTGCGCTCGCGCCTCGAGAAGGAAAGCGGCGCGATCGTCGAGCATCACGGGGCGGACATGTCGAAGCCCGCCGAAATCGAGGCGATGATGAAACGCGCCGCGGAGCGCTTCGGCAACGTGGACATCCTCGTGAACAACGCCGGAGTCCAGCACGTCGCGCCCGTGGACCAGTTCCCGCCCGAGAAGTGGGACGCGATCATCGCGATCAACCTCACTTCGGCGTTCCACTGCACGCGGCTCGCGCTTCCGGGGATGAAGAAGGGCAAGTGGGGCCGCGTCATCAACATCGCCTCGGCGCACGGCCTCGTGGCCTCGCCGAACAAGAGCGCCTACGTCGCCGCCAAGCACGGCATCGTGGGATTCACGAAGACTGTCGCGCTGGAGGTCGCCGAGCTCGGCATCACCGCCAACTCGATCTGTCCCGGCTTCGTGCTCACGCCGCTCGTCCAGAAGCAGATCGACGATCTCGCGCAGGCGAACAACATCAGCAAGGAGAAGGCGGCGAAGGACATGATCCTCGCGCCGCAACCCACGAAGGAGTTCGTGAAGATCGAGGAGATCGCCGCGGTGGCGCTCTACCTCGCGCTCCCCATGGCCGCGTCGATCAACGGAGCCGCCCTGAGCGTGGACGGCGGCTGGACGGCGCGCTGATGCTTCGACGGCGCAAGCGCGACTCGCGCGGGCCGAAACCCGGGACCGCTCCGCGTCCGGGCCCTTCCGCGGCGCCTGAGCAAGCCGTCCCGCGCACCCGGCGCCGCGCCCGCGAGCACACTCCCGTTCCCGAGGAGTTCACGCTTTCGAGCGCGCGGCCTCCCGAGGTCGTGCTCGTCACGGGCTTCGAGCCCTTCGGTGGCGAGGACACGAATCCCTCCTGGGATGCCTGCACGCAATTGCCGAGGGAGATCGCCGGCATGCGCGTCGAGAGGTGCCTCGTGCCGTGCGAGTTCCGCCGCGCGATCGAGGTGGTCGCCGAATCGATCGAGCGGCTTCGGCCCACGCTCGTCGTGTGCCTGGGACAGGCGGGCGGGCGCGCGCGCCTCGGCATCGAGCGGGTCGCGATCAACCTGGACGACGCGCGCATCCCGGACAACGTGGGCAACCAGCCGGTCGACGAGCGCGTTGCCGCGAACGGGCCTCCGGCCTACTTCGCGTCGCTTCCCGTGAAGGCGATGGCCGCCGCGGCACGCGCCGCCGGTGTTCCCGCCGAGGTCTCGAACACGGCGGGAACGTTCGTCTGCAATCACCTGATGTACGGCGTGCTTCACTACCTCGAAGCGAGCGGCTACCGGACCCGCGCGGGCTTCATCCACGTGCCGTACTCGGAGTCGCAGGCCGCGAACCATCGCGATTCGCCCTCGATGGCGGTTTCGACGATGGTAAGGGGCATCGTCGCGGCAATCGCCGCGGCGCGCGGGCACAGGCACGACATCCGGGCGCCGGAGGGCGCGCTCGACTGACGCTTTTCAGCCAGAATAGACATTCACGATTCGGAGCAAATCCATGAGCAAGGTGTACGCGGACGCGGCATCGGCCCTCGCCGGCCTCTTGAAGAACGACATGACGATCGCAGCCGGCGGATTCGGCCTGTGCGGCATCCCCGAGAACCTCATCGGCGCGCTCGTCGCGAGCGGCGTGAAGGGCCTCACGATCGCGGGCAACAACGCCGGGGTGGACGACTTCGGCATGGGGCTGCTCCTCAAGTCGCGCCAGGTGAAGAAGGTGATCGCGTCCTACGTGGGCGAGAACAAGGAGTTCGAGCGCCAGGTGCTGGCGGGCGAGCTCGAGCTGCAGCTCACGCCCCAGGGGACGCTCGCCGAAAAGTTCCGCGCGGGCGGCGCCGGCATCCCCGGCTTCTACACGCGAACGGCGTACGGAACGAAGCTCGCCGAGGGCAAGCACACCCATTCCTTCGGCGGGCGCGAGTACGTCCTCGAGGATGCGATCCGCGCCGACCTCGCGATCGTGAAGGCGTGGAAGGGCGACAAGTCGGGCAACCTCGTCTATCGCAAGACGTCGCGCAACTTCAATCCGATGATCGCGACCTGCGGCATGGTGACCGTCGCGGAGGTCGAGGAGCTCGTCGAAGTGGGAGAGCTCGATCCGGACCAGGTCCACACGCCGGGCATCTACGTCGATCGCATCGTGCAGGGCGCGAAGTACGAGAAGCGCATCGAGTTCCGCACCGTCTCGGGCGGCACGACGTCGAAGGGCGATACGCCGACGCGCCAGCTCATGGCCAAACGCGCGGCGCAGGAGCTGCGCGACGGCTACTACGTGAACCTGGGAATCGGGATCCCGACGCTGGTGGCCAACTTCATCCCGGACAACATCAGCGTGACGCTCCAGTCGGAGAACGGGCTCCTCGGCATCGGGCCTTTCCCGCGCGATTCGGACGTCGATCCCGACCTCATCAATGCGGGCAAGCAGACGATCACCACGCTGCCGGGTTCGAGCTTCTTCTCGAGCGCGGATTCCTTCGCCATGATCCGTGGCGGCCACGTGGACATCTCGATCCTCGGCGGCCTCGAGGTCGCGGAGAACGGCGACCTCGCCAACTGGATGGTGCCGGGCAAGATGGTGAAGGGGCCCGGCGGAGCGATGGATCTCGTATCCGGCGTGAAGCGCGTCGTCGTGCTGATGGAGCACACGTCGAAGGACGGCGCGTCGAAGGTCCTCCCGCAATGCACGCTGCCGGTCACCGGCAAGGGCGTGGTGAACATGATCATCACGGATCTCTGCGTCTTCGAGGTGGTGCAGGGGCAGGGCCTGGTGCTGAAGGAATTGCACCCCGGAGTGAGCCTCGACGACGTGAAGGCCAAGACCGCGGCGGCGTTCCGGGTCGCGCTCTGATCGCCGCGGCCCAATGCAGCTGCCGAAGCTGACACCGCCTTTCGCGAGGTTGAACGAGCACCTCTTCCGCTCGGGGATCACGGCGATCGGCGAGATGCAGTCGATGGCGGTGGAGGGCGTGACGGAGGTGGCGGCCTACCAGCTCGGATTCGATACGAGCCGGCGCCGCCTCGTGACGGTGATGCTCTGCCAGGACGAGGACGCGGCGATTCGCGTGGAGTCGGAAACGCGCAACGTGCCTCACGCCTCCGGGGTCGGCCGCAACGGACCTTTCGTCATGGCCTGCACGTTCTCTCCCGCCGATCCGATCCTCGAACGCCGCTTCGCCGCGGCGTTCATGTCGTTTCAGTCGAGCTTGCGCACGATCACCTGAATCTGCGCCATCGCGTCGGCGAGCGTCTGGTCGATCGGAACGCCTCGCCGCGCCCACCACGACCACATCCGCAACTCGGGCATGAAGCGTCCCGCGCCGAACCGGCGGGCCTGCTCGATGAAGTTGCAGTAGCCCACCCACGCCTTGAAGTCGTGATCCTTCGACGAAGCGAGCATCGCGTGATCGTAGCTCGCGTCATGGCGGCACGAATCGACGAGCTCCGCCCCGGGCAGGCGCCGGTGCAGCTCGACCACGTCGAGGATGTGCTCGGCGCGCGGCGCCGACATCGTGAACGCCCATTTGTGATCCCAGTTGAAGAGGCTGGGCCACATGCCCTGCTCGTAGAGCTCCTCGTCGGGAACGACGGTGACGAGGTACCCGCCCGGACGAACGAGGCTCCACCAGTCGGCGAGCGCCGCGACCGGATCTTCCATGTGCTCGAGGCAGTGCGAGCTGTGCACGCAGTCGTACGATCCGCGCGGGCGGATCGTGGATACCTTCGAGGCGTCGCCGTGCGGGCGATCGAAAGGTTCGGCCCACGGCACGACCAGGTCCTTGCCCGAGCCGATGTCGATCACGCGTCCCTTGAAGTACCGGTCGGCGAAATCGGGTCCGCGGATATTCCGGGTCTTCGAGGCTTCGTACATGGTGCGAAATCATCGCACGCTTTCGGTTAACCTTGGCGCATGGACCGGCCCCATCTCGACATCGCATTCGTCTCCGACGTCGCGTGCCCCTGGTGCGCGATCGGCCTCGCCTCGCTCGACAAGGCGCTCGACCGCGTGCGCGGCGACATCGACGTCGCCGTGCGCGTGGAGCCGTTCGAGCTCAACCCCGACATGGGACCCGAGGGCGCCGAGATCGTGCCGTACCTGTCGCGCAAATACGGACGCACGCCCGAGCAGATCGCGCAGGCGCAGGCGAGGCTCCGCGAGCACGGAGACGCGGTCGGCTTCGCGTTCGGGCCTCGCGATCACGTGTGGAACACGTTCGATGCGCACCGGGTCCTGCACTGGGCGGGACTCGAGGGCCGGGCGCTGGAATTGAAGCGCGCGCTGCTTCGCGCATATCACGGCGAGGGCCGCAATCCCGCCGCGGCGGATGTGCTCGTGGAGCTTGCGGGCAGCGTGGGCCTCGATCCGGCGCGGGCGAAAGCGATCGTGGAAAGCCGCGAGTTCGAGCCCGAGGTCCGCGCCAGGGAGCGCTCCTGGATGGAGAAGGGGGTGCACGGAGTCCCGCTCGTGGTGGTCGACGAGACTTATGGAATCGAGGGCGCGCAACCGCCCGAGGCTTACGAGCAGGCGCTGCGGGAGATCGCCGCGGAGAAGTAACGCGCCCTAGAACGACCGGTGGGCTTCCATGCCCATGCGCGCGTCGGGCGCGGGATGGGCGAGGCGTTCCTCGATGATGTTGCGCAGGAAGTCCACGTCATAGACCGCGAGCAGGTGCGGCTGGTAATGCTCGAGGTAGTGCGCGAGCTGCGCGCGCAGGTCCGGCATCGACGAAAGCTCCGACCACACGGCCGGGTTCCACTGGAAGCGAAGCCCCAGGTCCCAGAATGCGCGGTTCAGCGACTCGCGATCGGTGCTCATGGGAAAACACTATTCCCCTTACGGGTTAAATAAAAGTAAAATATATTTACAGGTTCATTAATAGATCACTTAATCGTGAAGAACGCCACGCTCCGGCAACTGAGGGTCTTCGAAAGCGCCGCGCGGCACCTGTCCCTCACCCGCGCGGCCGAGGAGCTGCACCTCACGCCGCCCGCGGTGTCGATCCAGATCCGGCAACTCGAGGGCCACGCCCATGCGGAGCTCTTCGAGCGCGCCGGGCGGGGCCTCAAGCTCACGCAGGCGGGTGAGGAGGTGCTCGCCCACGCGCGCGGAATCCTCGGCCACATCGTCGCGGCCGAAGAGGCGATCGCGGGACTCACCGCGCTGGAGCAGGGCCTGCTCGACGTGGCCGTCATCAATGCGGGCGACTATTTCTTCCCGTGGCTGCTCGCCGCTTTCCGCGAGCGCCATCCGCGCATCCACGTGCGCATCTCGGTTGGAAATCGCGAAGAGCTGCTGGAGCGGCTCGCCGCCCACGGCGTCGATCTCGCGGTGATGAGCCATCCTCCCGCGGAAAAGCGCTTCGCCGCCGAAGCGTTCGCGCTGCACCCGCACGTGATCGTGGCGGCGCCGCGCCATCCGCTCGTGGGCCGGCGCGCCCTGCCGCTCGCGCGCGTCGCCGCGGAGCCACTCATCACCCGGGAGCCCGGCTCGGCCACGCGGCTCGCGATGGAGCAGGCCTTCAACGAGGCCGGGGTGGTGCCGCGCATCGAGATGGAGATCGCCAGCAACGAGACGATCAAGCAGGCCGTGGCCGCCGGCTTCGGGTTAGGATTCCTCTCCGCGCACGCCGTGCAGCAGGAGCTCGCCCTGGGCAGCCTCGCCGTCGTCGCCGTCAGGGGATTCCCCGTCATGCGCCAGTGGTACGTCGTGCACCTTCGCGACCGCAGGCTCCCGCCGATCACCGAGGCGTTCCAGCGCTTCGTGGTGCGCGAAGGCGCGCGCCTCATCCGCAAGCGCGAGAAGGGCGACGCGTGAACGAGCACGGCCAGGCGCACCCGGGGTTGCGATACGCGGGGCTTTCGCTCGCCACCTCGGTGGTCACGATCGCCTTGAAGCTGGGCGCATGGCGCCTCACGGGTTCCGTGGGCCTGCTCTCCGACGCGATCGAGGGGCTCGTGAACGTGGTGGCCGCGATCGTCGCGCTCTCCGTGCTCATGTACTCGTCGCACGCGCCCGACCGCGAGCACAACTTCGGCCACGAGAAGGCCGAGTATTTCTCGAGCGGCATCGAGGGCGCGCTCATCTTCGTGGCGGCCGGCGCGATCGTGTGGACGGCGCTGCCGCGCCTCTTCGAGCCGCAGGAGCTCGAGCAGGCGGGGCTGGGTCTCCTGCTCGCATTCCTCTCCGCGATCGCCAATGCCGCCTGCGCGTGGACCATGCTTCGCGCCGCGCGCCGCCATCGATCGATCACGCTGGAAGCCGACGCGCGCCATCTGCTCGCCGATGTCTGGACCACGGCGGGCGTGATCGTCGGCGTATTCCTGGTGCACGCGACGGGAGTGCCGCGGCTCGATCCCCTGGTGGCGCTCGCGGTCGCCGTGCACATCCTCTGGACCGGCGGGCACCTCGTGGTCCGCTCGTTCGAAGGCCTCATGGATCGCGCGATGCCGGAAGAGGACCTCGCCGTGATCCGCCGGGTCCTGGAGTCGCTGAGGCGGGAAGGGGGCGACTACCACGCGCTTCGCACGCGGGTCGCGGGCGCGAAGAGCTTCGCCAACGTCCACGTGCTGGTCCCCGGGAACATGAGCGTGCAGGAGGGCCACGACCTGGTTGAAAGGCTCGAAGCCGAGGTGCGCGAGGAGCTCCCGCACGTGGAGCTGCTCACGCACCTGGAACCCCTCGAAGACCCGAGGAGCTGGGACGATCCCGACACTCCTCGTGCGCCACCGATTGAGCGATAATTCCCCATGGCCGCCGTGACCCCCACCCCCGCCAAGACAGGAGAGCGAAAGCTCGGCCTGAAGGAGGTCCTCGACTGGATGGTGGAGGACGGCCTCCTCGACCAGGCCGCCGCGTCCAAGGCCCTTTCGGACATCCGCACCAAGAGCGGGCCCGCGCGCCATCCGATCACCGCGATCGGCGACTTGCGCCTTCGCACCGTGAAGACGCCGGCCACGGCCCTCACGCACGGCTACATCACCGAATACGTGGCCGGGCGCGTGAAGATGCCGTTCTTCAACATCGACCCGCTGAAGATCGACCTGAAGAACGTGACCGGCGTGATGTCCGCGGACTACGCGGCCAAGCGCATGATCCTGCCCGTCGAGGTGAGCGGCAAGGACGTGACGATCGCCGTGTGCGAGCCGTACATCTCGAGCTGGGAAGGCGAGCTCACGTCGATGCTGCGCCTGAACATCAAGCGCGTGCTCTCGAACCCGGTCGACATCGAGCGCTACCAGGGCGAGTTCTTCAACCTCGCGAAGAGCATGAAGCGCGCCGAGGCCTCCGGCGTGCAGGTCTCGAGCCTGTCGAACTTCGAGCAGCTCGTGGAGCTGGGCAAGGCCGGCCGCACGCTCGACGCGAACGATCACCACATCGTCCACCTCGTCGACTGGCTCTGGCAGTACGCGTTCGACCAGAGGGCGAGCGACATCCACCTCGAGCCCAAGCGCGACAAGGGCGTGCTGCGCTTCCGCATCGACGGAGTGCTGCACGAGGTGTACCAGGTGCCGGCCTCGGTGCTCGTCGCGATGACCTCGCGCATCAAGATCCTCGGGCGCATGGACGTGGTCGAGAAGCGGCGCCCTCAGGACGGCCGCATCAAGACGCGCATGCCCGACGGCGAGGAGATCGAGCTGAGGCTCTCGACGTTGCCCACGGCGCACGGCGAGAAGCTCGTGATGCGGATCTTCGATCCCGAAGTGCTGATGCGCGACTTCAAGGACCTGGGCTTCAGCGACGACGAGTACAACATCTGGCAGACACTCATCAAGCAGCCCAACGGCATCGTGCTCGTGACCGGGCCCACGGGCTCCGGCAAGACGACCACGCTCTACACGACGTTGAAGCAGCTCGCGCAGCCCGAGGTGAACGTCTGCACGATCGAGGATCCGATCGAGATGGTCGATCCGCGCGTGAACCAGATGCAGGTGCAGACGGAGATCGACCTCACCTTCGCCGCGGGTGTGCGCGCCCTCATGCGCCAGGACCCGGACATCATCATGGTGGGCGAGATCCGCGACAACGACACCGTCGACATGGCGATCCAGGCGGCGCTCACGGGCCACCTCGTGCTCTCGACACTGCACACCAACGACGCGCCCACCTCGATCTCGCGGCTGCTGGACCTCGGCGCGCCGGCGTACCTCCTCAACTCGAGCCTGAACGGCATCATGGCGCAGCGCCTGGTTCGGACGTTGTGCCCGAACTGCCGCGAGAAAGTGCCCTTCAAGCGCGAGGAAGAGCTTCGCATGTGGGATTCGGTGATCGCGCCCTTCAAGGCGCCGCCGCCCGAGTACGTCTATCGCCCCGTCGGATGCATCGAGTGCCGCAGCACGGGCTATCGCGGCCGTGTCGGCATCTACGAGATCATGCAGATCACGCGCGACCTGAAGAAGCTCATCGGCGCCGAGACCGACATCACGACGCTCACCCAGGCGGCCTACAAGGCTGGCATGCGGCCGCTTCGCCTGTCGGGCGCGGCGAAGGTCGCGCAGGGCATCACGACTTTCGAGGAAGTCCTCAAGAACGCTCCGCTCGCCTGACGAATGAGGGCGGCCCTCTCGAAGGCGTTGTCCGCGATCGTTCTCGCGGGGATCGCGTTGCTCGCCATCGCGTGGATCTGGATCCAGGGGTCGCTGCCGCAGATCGACGGTGAGCTCACCGCGAAAGGCCTCGCCGCCCCCGTCGAGGTCCTGCGCGACGACGAGGGCATCCCGCACATCTTCGCGAAGAGCGAGCGCGACGGCTGGTTCGCGATGGGTTACACGCACGCGCAGGACCGGCTGTGGCAGATGGAATTCCAGCGCCGCATCGCGCAAGGCCGCCTTTCGGAAATCCTCGGGGAGCGCGCCTACGACACCGATCGCCTCATGCGCACGCTCGGATTCGCGCGCGTGTCCGATCGCATCGTGTCCCACATGGATCCGGAGACGAAGGCGAACCTCGAGGCGTATGCGGCCGGCGTGAACGCGTTCCTCGAGTCGGGCGCGACGCTGCCCATCGAGTTCCAGGTATTCCGCGTGAAGCCCGAGCCGTGGAAGCCCGCGGACACGATGGGATGGCTCTGCGTGATGGCGTGGGATCTTTCGAACAATTTCCGCACCGAGCTCGCGCGCCTTCGCCTCGCCGCGAAGATCGGCCGCGATCGCGTGAACGAGATCATCCCGCCGTATCCCGGCGATGCGGCGGTGCCCCTTCCCGATTTCAAGCAGCTCTATGCGCAGCTCGACTCCGAGGCGGGCGGCATCCTCGCGGCGGCCGGTCCCCGCGAAGAGGCCGTGGGATCCAACAACTGGGTGGTCGACGGCACCCGCAGCGAGACCGGCAAGCCGCTGCTCGCGAACGATCCGCACCTGGGACTCCAGGCTCCCGCGCTCTGGTACTTCGCGCACGTCTCGACGCCCTCGGGCAACGTCGCGGGCGCCACGCTTCCTGGAGTTCCCTTCATCGTGCTCGGGCACAACGACAACGTGGCGTGGGCCATGACCGCGACCACGAGCGATACGCAGGACCTTTTCGTCGAGCGCCTGGCGCCCGGCGATTCCGCGAGCTACGTGACGCCCAAGGGGCCGGTGAAATTCGAAACGCGCGAGGAAGTCATCCGCGTCGGCAGCGAGGAACGTCGCATCGTCGTGCGCTCCACGCGCCATGGCCCCGTGATCTCGGACGTGATGAAGGGCGCGGCGGATGCGGCGGCCAAGGGGCAGGTGTTCGCGCTCGCGTGGCCCGCGATCTCGGAAGACAACCGGGTCGCGCGGGCGGGATTCGGCCTCGATCGCGCGCACAACCGCAACGAGCTCGTCGCGGCGCTGAAGGATTTCGACGCGCCCCAGCAGAACATCGTGTACGCGGATCGCGAAGGCCACATCGGCTTCGTGGCGCCTGCGCTCGTGCCCGTTCGCCGCGCCGACAACGAAGCCATGGGACGCGTGCCGGTGCCGGGGTGGGACGCGAAATACGACTGGCAGGGTTTCATCCCGTTCGACAAGCTCCCGGCGATCCAGGATCCGCCGAGCCACCACATCGTCACGGCGAACAACAAGATCACGCCTCCGGGCTACAAGCCGTTCATCTCGGTGGACTGGTTCCCGCCGTATCGCGCCGATCGCATCGAGGCGTTGCTCGCGGCGACGCCGAAGCATTCGCTCGATTCGTTCGCGAAGATCCAGGCGGACGTGATGTCCCCGATGGCGCGCGAGCTGCTTCCCGTGGCGCTCGCGGCGAAGCCCTCGACGGATGCGGGGCGCGAAGCCCAGGCGATGCTGAAAGGCTGGAACGGCGCCATGACGGCGGATTCCGCGGCGCCGCTCGTGTTCTCGGCCTGGTATCGCGAGCTCACGCGCCTCGTGTACGCGGACGAGCTGGGCGATCTCTTCAAGGATTTCTGGGAGCAGCGGCTCCAGTTCATGGCCTCGGTGATGAAGGGCGAACACGGCCTGGATCGCTGGTGCGACGATGTGAAGACTCCCGCGAAGGAGACGTGCCCCATGCGCGCCGCCGCCGCGTTCGACCGCGCGGCCGAGGATCTCGGCAAGCGCTACGGCGCGCCTTCGGAGTGGCGCTGGGGCCGGGCCCATGCGGCCGCGGGCGACCACCGGCCCTTCGGTTTCTTCCCCGGGCTCGGGCGGCTCTTCAACGTGGATCCCGAGACGCCGGGCGATTCGTACACGGTGGACGTGGGCGGCATCACGATCCGCGACGAGGAGCGCCCGTTCGCGAACCGGCACGCGCCGAGCCTTCGCGCGCTGTACGACCTCGCGGATCTCGACCGCTCGCGCTTCATGCATTCAACCGGACAATCGGGCAACGTGCTCTCGCCGTGGTATTCGAATTTCGCCGAGCGCTGGGCGAAGGTCGAGTACGTGACGATTCCCACGCGCCGCGAGGCGATCGCCGCCTCGCACAGGCTCGTGATGAATCCCTGATCGATTCGTGGAAGAATCGCGGATGATGAGAACCCTGCTGCGCTGCTGCCTCGCGATCCTGCTGGTGGCGGCCGGCTGCGCGGCGAAGGTGCCACCCGCGCCGGTGACGGGCGGCTCGCCGCGCCTCGTGGTCGTCCTCATCGTGGACGGGTTGCCCGAACGCCAGGTCGTGGACTATCGCGACCAGCTCTCGCCCGACGGGCTCGAGCGCTTCTTCACCCGCGGCGCGTGGTTCACCAACGCCTTCTACGGCTACTCGTACACGGTGACGGGACCGGCCCACGCGACAATCCTCACCGGCGCTTATCCGCACCGCACCGGGATCATCTCCAACGAGTGGATCGACCCGGTCACGGGCGAGGCCACTTATTGCGCGGGCGATCCGGGCGCCACGTACATCGGTCGCAAATCATCGCGGATGGAAGGCACGAGCCCGAAGAACCTGCGCGTCGAATCGCTCGGCGACGTGCTCAAGGCGAGGGATCCGCGCTCGCGGGTCATCGGGATCTCCGCCAAGGACCGCGGCGCGATCCTTCCCGCGGGCCGCAGCGGCACCGCGTACATGTACCAGGCGAGGACCGGCGAGATGGTCTCGACCACCTACTACATGCGCGAGCATCCGCGCTGGGTCGATGAGTTCAATGCCTCGAAGCCCGCGGACAGGTATTTCGGCGTCGAGTGGAAGCCGATGCTGGACGACTCCGCTTACGGCAAGTCGTTGCCCGACGAGCGCAAGTGGTACGCGAGGGGCGGAAAGCTGCCGAAGAAGATGGGGGAGGGGCAGGAGAAGCCCGGTCCGGCGTTCTACGCCGAGATCCTTGCCACGCCGTTCTCGGACGACCTGCTGTTCGCGTTCGCGCGGGCGGCGATCGCGGGCGAGAAGCTCGGACATGGCGCGTCGCCCGACATCCTCGCGATCAGCCTCTCCGCGCACGACTACATCAACCACGCGTGGGGCGCCGAGTCGCGCCTTTCGCAGGACCACGTCCTCCAGCTCGATCGCATGATCGCGGACTTCTTCAACGACCTCGACCAGGAAGTGGGGCGCGAGAATTACGTCGCGGTGCTTACCGCCGACCACGGATTCATGCCGGCGCCGGAGTTCAGCCAGTCGCTCGGGCGCGATGCGGGACGCGTGAACGCGGCGCAGGTTTCCGCGAGGGTGAACGCCGCGCTCGCGAAGAGCTTCGGCGAAGGCGCGTGGCTCGGCCCCTGGTCCGCGCACGGCGTGATCCTGAACCATGCGCTCATCCAGGCGAAAGGCGTGGATGGAGCGGCGCTCGCGAACGAAGCGCGCAAGCTGATCGCGGCCGAGCCCGGCATCGCGGTCGCCTACACGCGCGCGGAGCTCGAAAGCGGCAGCGCGAAGGGCAAGCCGCTCTTCGATGCGATGGAAAAATCGTTCGACAGGGAACGTTCGGCCGACATCGTCGTCTGCCTGAAGCCGTACTGGATGTTCGGACCGCCGCCGGGCACGACGCACGGATCCCCCTACGACTACGACACCAACGTGCCGCTCCTCTTCTACGGACCGCCGTGGATCCTTCCCGGCCGGATCGACACGCGAGTGGAAGTGGTCGACATCGCGCCCACGCTCGCGAGGCTCCTTCGCATCGCGGCCCCCGCGGCATCGGAAGGCAAGGTCCTTCCACTGGATCTCACGGGCCGGTGAAGCGCGACCTGGATCCGGGGAAGCTTCCCCTCGGGCGCATCGATGCGTGGCTCGAGTCGAACGGCTGGAGCCCGTTTCCGTTCCAGCGCGAGGTCTGGCAGGCGTACCTCGACGGCGAATCGGGATTGATCCACTCGGCCACGGGCAGCGGCAAGACGCTCGCCGCATGGCTGGGGCCGCTCGCGCAGTGGATGGGCGAGGATGCGGGGCGCGCGGCGCCGCCGCTTCGCGTGCTGTGGATCACGCCGATGCGCGCGCTCGCCTCGGACACGGTCCTCTCGATGCAGCGTGCGGTCGACGGGCTGGAGCTGCCGTGGACGGTGGGACTGCGCACGGGAGACACGTCGAGCGCCGAACGCGCGCGCCAGGCGAAGAAGCTGCCCTCGGCGCTGGTCACGACGCCCGAGAGCCTCGCGCTCATGCTCTCGAACCCCGATTCGCGCGCGAAGCTTTCGGACCTGCGCCTCGTCGTGGTCGACGAGTGGCATGAGCTGCTCGGCAACAAGCGTGGCGTGATGACGGAGCTATGCCTCGCGAGATTGAGGACATGGAACCCGAAGGTGCAGACGTGGGGGTTGTCGGCGACGCTCGGCAACGTGGATGAAGCGCTCGAAAGATTGCTTGGGTCCCGGCCGAATGCTGCAACTGCAGCCGCCGGGATGACAAGGAGAATCGTCAAGGGCGCGAATGACAAGAAGATCGTCATGGATACGCTCATCCCGCCGGATCTCGACCAGTTTCCGTGGGCGGGACACATCGGGCTCGCGATGCTGGGACCGGTCGTCGAGGCCATCGAGGGCTCCCGGTCGACGCTCGTGTTCACCAACGTGCGATCGCAGGCGGAGATCTGGTACCAGGGCTTGCTCGAGGCGCGGCCCGAGTGGGCGGGGTTGATCGGTCTTCACCATGGATCGCTCGACAGCGACGTGCGCAAATGGGTGGAGCAGGGACTGAAGGAAGGCAAGTTGAAGGCGGTCGTCGCTACGTCGAGCCTCGACCTGGGCGTGGATTTCTCGCCGGTGGAGCGCGTGTTGCAGATCGGCAGTCCCAAGGGCGTCGGGCGCCTCCTGCAACGTGCCGGACGCTCGGGGCACGCGCCGGGACAGACGAGCCGCGTCACGTGCGCGCCGTCCCATGCGCTGGAGTTCATCGAGGCGGCGGCCGTGAGGCGCGCGGCGCAGGCCGGCCGCGTCGAGTCGCGCCGGCCCGTGGATCGCCCGCTCGACCTGCTCACGCAACACCTCGTCACTCTCGCGGCGGGGGAAGGCTTCGAGGCCGACGCCCTGAAGGACGAGGTCCGTTCCACGCGCGCGTACCGCGACCTCACGGATGCCGAGTGGCAGTGGGCGCTCGATTTCGTGACGCGCGGTGGCGATGCATTGAAGGCCTATCCGGACTACCAGAAGGTCGTGCGCGACGACGCGGGGGTCCATCGCGTGAAGGACGCGCAGATCGCGAAGCGCCATCGCATGTCGATCGGCACGATCGTCTCCGATGCCGCGGTCGATGTCCGGTACATGCGCGGAAAGCGCCTGGGCAACGTCGAGGAATCGTTCATCGCGCGCCTCGCGAAGGGCGACACCTTCGTCTTCGCCGGCCACCTGCTCGAGTTCGTTCGCGTGGAGAACATGACCGCGTACGTGCGCCCCGGCAAGCCCGGCTCCGCCGTGATCCCGCGCTGGGACGGTGGACGCTGCCCGCTCTCGAACGAAGTCTCCGAAGGCATCCGCGAGCTGCTCGAGCTGCATCTCGACCGCCGCGAGGACGAGCCCGAGATGAAGGCGATCTCGCGCCTGCTGAAGCTCCAGCAGGCGTGGTCGCGCATCCCGCGCAAACGCGAGGTGCTCGTCGAGCAGACGCAGACTCGCGAAGGCCACCACATCTTCATGTATCCCTTCGAGGGCCGGTCGGTGCACCTGGGGATCTCGGCGCTGATCGCTTACCGCATCGGGCGGTACAAGGCGGTCACGTTTTCGCTCGGATTCACCGACTACGGATTCGAGCTCGTCGCGCGCGAGCGGTTCGAGCTGTTGCCATTGCTGAAGGATGGGTTGCTCTCAACGGAAAACCT
>DATGGI010000050.1:0-24339 GCA_035308545.1 Usitatibacter sp. | reverse complement strand
GTCTCGCACGTTCTGGAGTCGGCGACGTGCCGATACCTTGAGGAACTTACAGTCATGACGATAGAGACGTTGGAGGTGCTGCCGTTGCCCGAGGCGATGTTCGGGCGCGCATTCAAGTCCCTTCCCCAGTTCGTGCGACCGTCCGACGCAGAAAGCCAGACGCTCTTCTACGAGGCGCTCGAGCGCATGATCCACTCGCCGGCGGGCAAGCTTGGTGGCGATGGCGTGGCGGTGTGGGCCCTGGACCAGTCGTACGTCCATCCGGACGGAGCGCGGCGGGAGAGCCGGATCGTCTACATCGAGAAGTACTCGGGCAGCATCGCGTACCGCTGGCCGCGGCGACACTTGAGCAATCTCACCACCGACGATGGCAACGACGGGAAGCCCTGCGATCGTGAGAATCTCCGAAAGCTCGCCGACCAGGACTACAACTGGAGCTTCTATTCGCGGCTCGTGCGCGCGCTCGGGCCATTGCGGATTTGGCTCGCGACGGTCGAGGAGCTAAACGCCGTGGCTGACACCCCACGTGCCACGGCTCGCGACTGGGAGCGCCACTTCAACACGGTCTACCGGGAAACGTATGGCTGCCTGCCACCGAAGAACCGGAGGCTGTGATGTCAAACTGGGGTCGTCTGCAGATTCCGCTCTGCACTCGCGGCACGGTTATGCTTCCGTTTTGCACTCGCGGCACACTTATGCCTCCGTTCGGACCCAAACAGTGTGACCAACGGCTCAAGAATGACCGTGTTTATGCTTCCTGACGCGGCACGGTTATGGTTCTAGTCACACCGCCGTGCACGGCGGCTTTCAACCTCCCCCGAGGTGCGCGCGCGGGCTGGTCCCGTAAGCGCGGCGAAACGCCCTTCTCATGCGCTCCTCGCTTCCGAACCCGCTCTGGGCGGCGATCGCGGCGAGGCGCAGACGGGACGTTTCGAGGAGATTGCGTGCGAGTCCGACGCGAACCCTCTCCACGAACTTCGATGGCGTGATCCCCATCTCGCGGACAAAGAGCCGCGAGAGCGTCCGCACGCTCATCGCCGCCTGGCTTGCAAGCAATTCGGCCGAGAAATCACGGCGCGGGTCTTGAATGACCCACGCTGCCAACGGGCGAATGCGGGGATCTGCGCCAGGCCCCAATTCGGGAAGGAGTGGCGCGCTTTGCGAGGTCCGCGCTCCCACACGCGCCGCGATTTCATCGCCGTGATCGTCGCGGATGAGTGCGAGGCTTAGATCCACGTACATGGCCGTCGTGGAGGCGGTGTGTATGAAAGTCGTCGCCCGCGTGAGTGTTGGAAGGCAGGTACAACCGTGGGGCACGACAACCCGGTCGGCGCGCCCCGCGATCCTCGCGATGAGATCGGAAAGTTGCGGTCCGTGGGCGGGGTTTTGGCCCGTTCCTCCGGGAACGATCACCGTGTCGATCGCCATGCTCGCCGCCAGGTCCAGGCGCTGGGTTGGAAGGACCAACAGGCCGCAGGAGGTGCTGCTCGCCTCTTCGTCCGGCGAAACGACCTGGACAGCGTATGCGCTTCGATCGCGAAAGCGGCCGAGGTTCTGAAGCTCGGAGTTGGCGCCGCTGAACACTTCCATCGCGCCCGCGATGTCCAATGCGCGCGCGCCATCGAACGTCACGATCGCGACAACTCGACTTGTGTCAGTCCCGAAATTGTTCGTTGCACTCAGATCCATCGTCGCCATCGGTCATGCGTTGCCACCGACAGAGATCGTAGCGACCGGCCATCTGTCCGAGACGACAAGAAATGAAGCAACTCCGGACAGGCGTGTTACGGAACCTTCCACCGCGGCCACCACATGACTTGAAGTGCCTGAAGAATGTCCTTTCCTGTTCGCGCACCTTGCCGACAATTCGGCTTCCCGCTTTGAGCAGCGGGTGTTTACCCCTAGGTGCGCTTTAAGGCCCGCCACCCCTGAAAGGTGCGGGCTTTTTTTTGCCCGGGTGGTGGCCTGAATTGAGGGCAAGACTGACCGATCTTGCGGATTTGGTTGCCGGAAAATTACCGGCCATCAGATCCGAAAATAAACTCGTGGGGATAACGATGAATCGCAGAAAGAACACGCTCGCCGTCGCGGTGGCGGGAGCCCTGGCATTGGCATCGTCCGGCGCGGCCACCAACGCATTCGCCCAGCAGGCGAGTGACGCGCCCGCTTCCAAGGAACGCATCGAGGTCACGGGTTCGAGCATCAAGCGAGTCGAAGGCGAGACCGCGTTGCCCGTGACCGTGATCTCGCGTGACGAGATCGACAAGAGCGGCGCGACGTCGCCGATGGAGCTCCTGCAGCTCCTCTCGGCCAACAACTCGGTCGGCAGCGTTTCCCTCACGAGCACGATCGGCGCGACGACCAATTCGGCGCAGACGGCGAACCTGCGCGGCCTGCAGGGCGGCCATACGCTGGTGCTGATCAACGGCAAGCGCGTGAATGGCTTCGCCGGCGAGGTCCAGGGCGTGCAGGGCGTGAACCTCGCGATCATCCCGTTCTCGGCGATCGAGCGCGTGGAGGTGCTGAAGGATGGCGCCTCGGCGGTGTACGGCTCCGATGCGATCGCGGGCGTGATCAACTTCATCATGCGTTCCGACTATCGGGGCGGCGAAGTGAATGTCTTCTATGGCAAGCCCACCCGCAGCGGCGGCGGCGACCAGCAGAAGGTCGACGCCTCGTTGGGTTTCGGCGACTTGAACAAGGACCGCTACAACGTCTTCGCCAACGCGTCGTACATGCACCAGAAGTCGCTGGACCAGAGGGACCGCAGCTTCTCGGATGATTCGACCAACCAGTTCATCCAGCTTGGCGGCTTCGCGGGTTCGTCCAACACCTACCCCGGCAACATCACCACGGGCGGCATTCACATCCTGGGCTCCACAGCCACGACGTGCGGACCGGTCCCCGAGAACGTCTTCGTGCCGCTGCTGGGCGGCTGCTTCTTCGATCCGGCCCACGAGAAGGGCGTCGAGTCGATCCCCGAAGACAAGCAATCCAACTTCTTCGTGCAGGGCAAGTTCCAGATCAACGCCGACTGGCAAGCCTATGCGACGGGCCTCTACAGCGAGGACACGAGCCGGCTCATCATCCAGGGCACGCCGATCTCGAACGGGATCACCTGGGGCCCGCATGGGGGGAACATCGCGACCGTCCTCCTGCAGCCGACCAGCCAGTACTACCCGCACGACGCGGCCGTGGCGGCCGGCGTCGACGGCCAGGCGCTCAACGTTCGCTGGCGTACCACACCGCTCGGCCTGCGCGACACGACCGACACCAACACCGGCTGGCAGGTCACCGGTGGCGTGAAGGGCACGATCGCCGAGCGTTGGGATGCCGATGTGTCGTACTCGTATTCGGAAGGCAAGGTCGTCGAGCATGTGAACGGCGGCTTCTTCCTGTACTCGCAACTGCTGCCGCTGCTGAACAGCGGCAACTACAACATCGTCGGCCTCATGCCGCAGGACCAGGTCAACGCGATCAACAGCGCGGCCGGATACGCCCAGGACGTTTTCACGGGCCAGTCGAAGACGAGCGCGCTCAACGCCAAGATCTCCGGCGAGCTGATGCAGATGGCCGCGGGCCCGCTCGCGGGCGCGTTCGGTATAGATCTTCGCCGCGAGAACCTGGACCAGACACCGTCCGCGGCCTTCGAGGCGGGCGACATCACGGGCTATGGCGGCAGCGCGGGCGCCGTGCACGGCAGCCGCGACGTGAGCGCGTTCTACGCGGAGTTGAACGTTCCGGTGCTGAAGACACTCGAGCTCGACGCAGCGGTTCGCAGCGACCACTACAGCGATTTCGGCAGCACGACCAATCCGAAGGTGAGCCTGCGCTTCCAGCCGTCGCAAAGGATGCTGCTGCGCGCGTCCTACGGCCAGGGCTTCCTCGCGCCGTCGCTCTACGAGCTGTTCGTCCCGCAGACATCCGGCTTGTCGCCCACGGGCCTGAACGATCCGTTGCGCTGCCCGATCACGCACGACAACACGCTGGACTGCAACGCGCAATTTCCGACGACCGCCGGCGGCAACCCGAACCTGAAGCCGGAGAAGTCGGAGCAAGCGACGTTCGGCGTCGTGCTCGAGCCCATCGACAACCTTTCGGTGTCGGCGGACTACTTCAAGATCCGGCTGAACGAGGCCATCACCAACGGCATTCCGATCACGACGATCCTGAGTGATCCGCAGTACTACAACCAGATCACCCGTGCGCCGTCGGATCCGAACAATCCGAACCTGCCCGGCCGCATCACGGCGATCCAGCAGACGTACATCAACCTGGGCGACACGCACATCGAGGGCTGGGATATCGAGGCGCACTACAAGTGGCCGCGCATGTCGTGGGGCCGCGTCCGCTTCGACCTCGCGGGCACGTACTACACCCGCTATGACTTCGAGAACCTCGACGGAACCTACACCGGCCAGGTGAGCAACGCGTTCAACTCACCGGTGATCGGGGTGGTCCCGCGCTGGAAGCACTACGCGGCCTTCTCGTGGGACAGCGGTCCGTGGAGCGCCACGTTCGCGCAGACGTTCCAGACCACCTACGTGGACTCGCAGACGGACCTGAACGGCGACCAGCGCAGGGTCAGCTCCATGAGCCTGTTCGATCTCCAGGGGTCATACACGGGCGTGAAGAACCTGAAGGTCACGCTGGGCGTGAAGAATTTGTTCGACACCAACCCGCCACAGACCAACCAGCAGAACGTATTCACGGTCGGGTTCGATCCTTCGTACTACGATGCGCGCGCCCGATTCGTGTACGTGCAGGTGGGGTACGGCTTCAAGTAACAAGCGGGCATCACGCAGTACCGGAAAGGGGCCGCGAGGCCCCTTTGCTTTTTTGCGGTCGATGGCGCTATCGTGTTCGTTCGAGGTGCAAGCATGCAGGCTGCGGTCCGCAAACATGTCACGCATCCGATCGAATACCGCCGGTTCCGTCCGGAGGAAAGCGACGTATTGCCTCGCTTCTTCCTCCAGGCCGGGTACACGCATCCCATCACTGCGGAAGACACGGGGTGGGGCGCCTGGTCCGATGGGGATCTCGTGGGAGCGGTGGCGCTTTCTTCGATCCAGGGTTCGTGGCTGCTGCGTGGACCCGAGATCGTGTCGGGCTACCGGCGTCGTGGCGTCGGCGCGGCGTTGCTCGATCTCGCGCTCCCCGAGATTCGCGGCATCGAGTGCTATTGCCCGGCGTATTCAAATCTCGTTCGCATGTATTCGCGCCTGGGATTCAGGGTCTGCCTTCCCGCCGAAGCCCCTCCCTACTTCGCGCAGTTGTTCGCCATAGTCCGAAAGACCCAGCTCAACCTGGTCCTGCTCAAGCGTCCGGCGGATTGAGTCCGACTCCCTGTAAGAAGCTTCCTAGGGTCGAAATAGGCCGGAGCCGATAAGGCATCGCGTGGCCCCGGGTGAAACTGGGTCATGGGTGCTCGACGGACCTGTTTCGGATTGCTGGCGATTGCGTTCGCAGGGGCCACGATGTTGCCGTCGGGCGCGACGAGCGTCTACAAGGTGATCGAGGCAAACGGCGCGGTCACCTTCACGGATGTGAATCCCCATCCGGAGGTAAACAAATCGACAGCCGTACCGGCCGACGGGACTGCGGAGGTCGACGAGGCCGTGGCCATCGCGAACGAGCAAGTCGACCGTGCAGAGCACGAGCTCGCGCAGGCGCGGCAGAAGATCGAATCGCAGGGCTTGAGCCTCGCCGCCGAGCGAAAAAGGCTGGACGTCGCGCGCGTCGACTTGTGCAAGAAGAACGTGCGAATCGCTCACCAACAGCTGGCGGAAGCCCTGGCTAGCGCGCGGAAACGTGCGACATCCGCCACGAGTTGAGCGTGCGCAGCCGTTCTGCCATCACCTTCATGATCTGCACCGAGAAGTAGGGCGTCTCCTCGACCATGTAGAGGAAGCGCTTGAGCGGGACCGACGCGAGCACGGTCGGCATCTTCGCGATCGCGGTCACGAGGCGAGGCGATTGGTCGACGAGCGCCATCTCACCGAACGGCTGGCCCGCCGCGAGCGTCTCGACAAGCTCGCCGCCGATGCTGATCTCCACCTCGCCTTCGAGGATCACGTACATCGCGTCGCCCGAATCGCCCTCGTGGAAGATGGGCTGCCCGGCCTCGAACGACACGCTTTCGGATTCGTTCCGGAACATCTCGAGCTTCACGTCCATCGTCTCCTCCGCGTTGTGACGATGACGTTACGACGCTGCAATGACGCCCGCGTGACGGCGCCCGGGCGGCTCAGTCGAGCGTGAAGCGATCCTGGCGGATATAGCCTTCGAACTTCGCGCCCGAGGGCGACTTCACATGCCACCAGTCGTCGGCCGAGGCCTGCACGAGGATGCGCACGCCCGGTGGGAGTTGCGCGACGACCGGGGAGTTGAGGTCCGGCGCCTTGCGGATGTTCGAGCGTCCCTTGTTGATCGTGTGCGCGCGCTGCCAATCGGGTGGGGGAGGCGGCGCCGGTGGAGGAATGGGTGGCGCAACCTGCGGCGGGGGGGCGGCCGCCGGCGTGGTCGGCAACGGTTTTGCCTTTGGCGCCGGCGAAGCCGTTGGTGCAGGTGCAGGTGCGGGCGCGAGAGCGGCAGCGGGCGACGCAACGTTCGCCGCCAGCTTTTCCTCGGGCGGATAGGCCGATGCCTCGCCGCACGCGGCGAATACGTCATCGGGTCCCGGAGCGTAGGTCGGAATCACCACGGAGGCTTCCTCGAACTCGCGCTCGAATGCCGGGGGAAGGAGGATCTTCTCGCGCAGCTCGAGCGAAGGGCAGGCACGAAGCTCCGAAGGCGACAGGCCGCGCGCGAGCACGTCGCCCAACTCGTTCGCTTCCCATTTCGCCGCGATCTCGGTGCGCGGCGGCAGGCCGCCGGGCCCCACCACCCCGAGGCAGGTGAGGCGCGGGATTTCCTTGAGCTTCAGGCCCCCGGCCAGGTCGTCGCTACGCGCGTTCGTGACCTCGATCGCGATTTTTCGCGCCTGCCTCTCGCAGGAAAGATAGAGCGTGGAAACCACCTTCTCGGTCCCGAAATACGAGACGTGCGCGTCGAGGCTGATCGCGACCTTGATGGGCCCCATCTTCGGATGGTTTCCCTCGCGCACGCGCCAGTGCATCTCCGAAGCCGCGGCCCGGTACATTCCCTGGGCGACGACGAGACCGTCGGGAGGCGCCCCGCGGGCGGATAAGGCGATCAGGAGGAAGAGGCACGTCGCGCAACGCACCCCCGGATTCTAATCCGCCGGCCCCTAGCGCGAAGACCGGCCGTCGATCCAGGTCTCGAGGACCTGCAGGCGCTCGTCGCAGAGGACGAGGTTCGCGCGGTAGCCCGGCGCGATCCGCCCCAGCTCGTCGCCGAGGCCGAGAAATTCGGCCGGGTAGGCGCTCGCCATCCGCGCCGCCTGCTCGAGCGGCACGCCGAGCATCTCGACGCAATTCTTCACGCCCGTGGCCATGTCGATCGCGGATCCGGCGAGCGTGCCGTTCTCGTCCACGCACACGCCGTCCTTCACCGTGATCCGCTTGCCCTGGAGCATGAACGAGTCGCGTTGCGATCCCACGCTCGGCATCGCATCGGTCACGAGCATGAACCGGTCGGGGCGCTTGCAGCGCAGCGCGACCTTGAGGGCCGCGGGATGGACGTGGCGGCCATCCACGATGAGGCCGCACCAGGACTCGTCGTCGATCAGCGCCGCGCCCACCGCCCCGGGCTCGCGATGCGTGAAGGGCGACATCGCGTTGAAGAGGTGCGTCACCCCCGACACGCCGTGCTTGAACGCTTCGGCCACTTCGTCGAACGTTCCGTCGGTGTGGCCCGCCGAAACCACGACGCCCGCGTCGGCGAGCTTTCGGATCGTCTCGGGCTGCGTCACCTCCGGCGCGAGCGTCACGAGCGTGCGCCCGATCCCCAGCGACGACAGCAGCTCCACGCCCTGCGCGTCCAGCTGGCGCAACTTCGCCGGGTCGTGGACGCCCTTGCGCAGCGCGTTGATGAAGGGGCCTTCGATGTGCACGCCGATCACGCCGGGCACGCGCGCTTCGATGGCGGCGCGAACGGAAGAGATCGCGCGCGCGATCACCGAGAGGTCGTCGCTGATGAGCGTCGGCAGGAAACCCGTGGTCCCGTAGCGCCGATGGGCGCGGCCGATGGCGCGTATCGCCTCGACGCTGGGATCGTCGTTGAAGAGGACGCCCCCGCCGCCATTCACCTGGCAATCGATGAAGCCGGGCAGGAGGTAGGCGCCGCGAAGGTCGCGCCGCTCGGCCTTCACGAGGCGGGGATCGTCCCTGGCCGCGAGCGCGACGATGCGTTCGCCCTCCACGAGGAGGACACGATCGGACACGAAGCCGTCGTCGGTGAGGACGCGCGCATTTCCGAGCGCTTGCATCAGGTAGTCTCTGTGACTTTTCTCAGGTGCGGAGGGCGGTCGGGGTCGCATCCGCGCGCGATGGCGAGCGCGTTTGCGAGACGGTAGAAACTTTGGGCGATGAGCAACGGCTGGATGACGGGGTGCGAGCTGAGCGTCGGGAGCGCCACGGCGCCGGAAACATTCGCGCCCGCGGCGAGCACATCCACGCCGCGCGCGATCAGGTCCGTGCCCAGTTTTTCGATGCCTTCGCGCGTCTCGTCGTCCTGGGCGAAAAGGAGGGCCGGGAAATTCCCGTGCAGCAGCGCCTGTGGACCATGGCGGACTTCCGCCGCGCTGAAGCTCTCGGCGTGCAGCCCGCAGGTCTCCTTGCATTTGAGGGCGGCTTCCTGGGCAATTCCCAACCCGACGCCGCGCGCGATCACATAGAGATGGCTCGCGGGGCGCAACGTCTCGAGGGCGGAGGTCCAGTCAAGGGTCCACGCGCGCTCGAGATCGCCCGGGGCGCACTCGAGCGCCTGGAGCATCGGGCCGTCGCGGGTCCACTCGGCGGTGAGGTGCACCAGCGCCGCCAGCGAAGCGATATAGGACTTGGTAGCGGCGACGCTCAGTTCCGCGCCCGCGCAAAGGGGCAGCGCGTTGTCGGACATCGCGGCGAGCGGCGAGTCCTCGTCGTTCACGAGCGCCACCGTCATCGCGCCGGCTTCCTTCGCCGCCTGCGTCGTGGCGAGGAGGTCGGGGCTGCGGCCCGACTGCGAGATGGCCACGAAGAGGCAGTCGCGCAGGTCCTGGCGCGCGCCATACACGGAGGCGATCGACGGAGCCGCGGAGGCGGTCAGCACGCCGGCGCGCGTCTCGAAAAGATATTTCGCGAAGGTGGCCGCGTGGTCGGAGCTTCCGCGGGCGCAGGTCACGACGGCGCGCGGCGGAGTGGCGCGCAGCTTCGCGCCGAGCGAATGGGCGCGCACGCGGTTTCGCTCGAGTTGCGTGCGCACGACGTTGCCCGCGTCCGCGGCCTCGCGGAACATCGCGGTGCACGCGGGATCGAGGATCGGGCTATTCATCGGGCGAGCTCAGCTCGGCGACGAAGTCGTACGTGTCGCCGCGGAAATAGGTCTGGCAGAACTCGATCGCGCTGCCGTCGCGCAGGAACCCCACGCGCTCGACGAGCAGGCCCGGATCGCCCTCGCGCGCGTGCAGCAGGCGCGCCTGTTCCGTATTGAGGAGGAGGGCGCGAAGCCTTTGCAGCGCGCGCACCGGCCGGTTGCCGGCGGCCTCCAGCGCTTCATATAGCGATGCTCCGACCGCCGATAGCGCCGGCAAGGCCGCCGCGGAAATGGTGGCGTATTCGAGGCACATCGGAGTGTCGTCGGCGTAGCGCAGGCGGTGAAAACGATAGACAGGCGCGCCGGGGCTGAGTCGCAATGTGAGCGCTTCCTCCGGGGTCACCGCGCCTTCGGAGCGCTTGAGCCACTCGCTTCGCGGCGTGCGCCCGCGGGCACGCATATCCTCCGAGAAGGACGTGAGCTTCGCGAAGTTCTTCTCGATGCGGGAGCAGACGAAATTGCCCGAGCCCTGCCGGCGAACCAGGAGGCCTTCCTCGACCAGGCCATCGATGGCTTTCCGCACCGTGATGCGGGAAACCGACAGCTCCGAAGCGATCTGGCGCTCGGCGGGCAGGGCGTCGTCCGGCGCGAGGATCCGCGTCTCTATTGCCTCCCGGATGGCCCGTTGGAGCTGCTGATAGAGCGGCAACGCCCCTGCAGGATCCAGGGGCCTAAGGATCTCGGTAAATCCGGCCATGAAAAGATCGTACCAGTGAAATACCAATTTGCAAACTCTTGACAAACTGGTACCACATTGGTTTACATTGGTCGCGTATTGGCATCTAACATGAAATTATTTGCAATTTTTTTGGGGCAGTTCCGGCGCAATTTTCTTTGCAACCCTGGGGGAGACATGAATTTCAAGCCAACACCCATTGCTTCTGCGGTCGCGCTCGCTTTTGCGGGAATGGCAATGCAGGCGCATGCGCAGCAGGCACCTCAGCCGCCCAAGGCTGATGCATCCGAAACCATCACGGTAACCGGCACGCGCGCATCGATCGAGAAATCGCTCGAGGCGAAGCGCAACTCGGACAACCACATCGAAGTCATCACCGCGGACGACATCGGCAAGCTGCCGGACAAGAACGTCGCGGATGCGCTGCAGCGCGTGCCGGGCGTGACGATCAGCTCGAGCGCGGGTGGCGAAGGTGGATTCGACGAGAACGACCGCGTCAGCATGCGCGGCACCAACCCCTCGCTCACCCAGACGCTCATCAACGGACACTCGGTCGCCTCGGGCGACTGGTTCGTGCTGGACCAGGTGGGCCTCGTCGGCCGCAGCGTGAGCTACTCCCTGCTGCCCTCGGAAGTCGTGGGCCAGGTCATCGTCCGCAAGAGCGCGACGGCGGACCTCACGGAAGGCGGCGTCGCGGGCGCGGTGGACATCATCACCCGCAAGCCGTTGCAGTTCACGCAACCGCTCACCATCGAAGCCGCGGCCGGCACCGTGTACGCCGACCTGCCGAAGAAGTGGGATCCGCAATTCAACGCGTTGATCAACTGGAAGAACGACGCCAACACGTTCGGCATCATGCTGCAGGGCTTCGCCGAGAAGCGGCACCTGCGTCGTGACGGCCAGGAGATCCTGGGCTATGCGGCGGTCGCCCCGGGCAGCGCCCTCGCGACTGCGCATCCCGACCTCACCAACGTGCTGTATCCGACCCTGATCGGCTCGGCCGAGTTCGAACAGGAGCGCGTGCGCCGCGGTGGCTTGATCGATATCCAGGTCAGGCCCGACAAGGACTTCGAGGTGGACTTCAACGCGTTCACCTCGCACATGTCGGCGACGAACTTCAACCGGAACTGGATGTTCTGGGGTTCCCACGCATTCACCACCTATATCCCGAACACGTACTCGGTTTCGGGTGGCGCGATCACCTCGGCTACGTTCCAGAACGTCGGAGTGCCGGGCGCCAACGCGCAGTACGCGATCGTCGACCAGATCTATCGTCCCGGCTCCTATTCGGACACGAGCTACAGCGACCTGTCGTTCAAGTGGCGCCCCGCCGACCGCATGCAGCTGTCGGGCAACATCGGCTACACGAAGGGCGTGGGCGTCACGCCCAAGCAGGACGTGTTCGAGGGCGACGTGTTCAATACCGGCGCGTCCTACACGATGCACGGCATTTCCTCGGCCACTGACGTTTCGTTCCCGAATGGCAACCCGTCCAATTTCAGCGGCACGTCGCTCGACTGGATCTTTGGCGCGAGCCCCGCGGCGACGCACGACAGCGAGCAGTATGGCCAGGTCGACGCCGAGTACACGTTCGACAAGGGCTTCTTCAGCTCCATCAAGTTCGGCGGCCGCTGGGCCGAGCACCATCGCGACACCGAGCAAGTGGGACAGGGCCCGAACTTCGCGACCGATCCGTTCAACGTGGCGAACCTGCCTGCCTGGAACGGCACGACGTATCCGAGCAACTTCGGCAGCGGCCTCGGCGGCAACTTCCCGCGCAACGTGTGGCAGCTCGACCCGTCCGTGCTCGAGAACTGGGGCGACCTGCACTCGAACCGCGACCCGGTCTCGCGTGAGCTCTGGACTGGCGAGTTCGCGATCGACGAAAAAGTCACGGCCTACTACCTCATGGGCAACTTCGAGGGCCAGGGCTGGAGCGGCAACCTCGGTGGCCGCATGGTCCAGACGAAAGAGGACGTGCTGGTGAACGTCGCGATCCCGGGCGATGTCTGCGCGGTGCAGGCGCCGTGCTCGGTTCCGGGCGCGATCACCACGTCGGCGTTCGGTTCGTTCTACAGGGCCAACGTGATCCATACGTACAACGACTTCCTGCCGAGCGCCAACTTCCGCATGGATCTCACGAAGGACCTCGTGGGACGCCTGTCCGCCGCGCGCACCTTGTCGCGTCCGGACTACAGCGCCCTGGGTGGCTCCCTCACGGCGGACGACACGACGCACACGGGCAACGGGGGCAACCCGGACCTGAAGCCGATCACGTCGAACAACTTCGACGCGTCGCTCGAGTGGTACTACGCTCCGAAGTCGCTGCTGTCCGCGGGCCTGTTCTACATGGACCTGGACAACTACGTGGGCTTCGGCACGCACACCCAGTCGCTGCTGAACATCCGCACGAACCAGTTCGAAAACTACCTGATCTCCTCGCCGGTCAACAGCAGCGGGAAGTCGAAGGGCATCGAGCTCGCGTGGCAGCAGCCGCTGCCCTACGGCTTCGGGTTCCAGACGAACTACACGTACGCGGACGCGAAGGACGACACGGGAACGCCGCTGCTCGGCGCCTCGAAGAACACGTACAACGTCCAGGGCTACTACGAGGACCACGGGTTCGGCGCGCGTCTCGCCTACACGTTCCGTTCCGCGTTCTTCGTCGGCCTCGATCGCAGCACGCCGGAGTACCAGGACGACACGGGAACGCTGGCCGCATCGTTGAGCTACCAGATCAACAAGCAGTTCTCGATCAACTTCGATGGACTCAACCTGAACGATCCGATCCTCAAGTACTACGCTTCGAACAAGGATCAGCCGCGCGCGTTCTACCAGAACGGCCGGCAGTACTACCTGACGCTGAGGTTCAAGCTATAAGGCGAGGACCTTGGCAAGAGGCGGAAATCGCCTCAGCATGCTCCCAGGGGTAGAGGCCCCTTTTGAGGGCGGGACAACTTCAGTTCCGCCCTCTTTTCCTTATATGAGACGCGCGTTTCGACTCGCCGCATTCGCCTGCACGCTCGCCGCCACGTTCGTGGCGGCGGGTGAGCTCGCGATCGTTCCGGTTCCCGCCTCGGTCGAGCGGCACGAGGGCGCGTTTGCTTTGTCCGGCGGCGTTCCCGTCGTCGTGTCCGCGGCGGACGCGGAGTCGCTGCGCGCGGGCGCCAATTTCGCGAGCCTCGTGGAGAAGTCCCATGGCTTGAAGCTCGCGGTGTCCCACGGCAAGGCGCGCGATGGCGCGATCGTGCTCGAGCGCGCGGCCCGCACCGCGTCGGACCCGGAGGCCTATCGCCTCGAGGTCACGCCCAAGCGCATCACGATCACGGCGTCGACGCCGACGGGCCTCTTCCGTGGCGCGACGACGCTCTGGCAGATGCTGGGGCCACGCGCCGCGAGCATCCCGGTTCCGGCCGCCACGATCGACGATGCTCCGCGATTCGCGTGGCGCGGCCTCATGCTCGACTCGGCGCGCCACTACCAGTCGCCGGAGTTCATCCTTCGCTTCATCGACGCGATGGCCCTCGAGAAGCTCAACGTGCTGCACTGGCACCTCACCGACGACCAGGCCTGGCGCCTCGAGATCCGCAAGTATCCGAAGCTCACGAGCGTGGGCGCGTGGCGCGTTCCCGCGGGGCACGCCGCGCGTAACGACATCGACCCGGCCACCGGCAAGCCGCGCCTCTACGGCGGCTTCTATTCGCAGCAGGACGTGCGCCGCATCGTCGCGTACGCGGGCGAGCGCGGCATCACGGTGGTTCCCGAGATCGACGTGCCGGGCCACATGACCGCGGCGATGGTCGCGTATCCGAAGCTCGCTTCGATCGCCGATCCTCCGACGGAGGTTCCCGCCGATTGGGGAATCTACCCGCATGCCTATTCGCTGGAGGAAAGCGGATTCCGGTTCATCGAGGATGTCCTCACGGAAGTGATGGCGCTCTTCCCGAGCCACTACATCCACGTGGGCGGCGACGAAGTGCTGAAGGACGAATGGAAGGCATCGCGGCGCGGGCAGGCGCTGATGCGCCAGATGAAGACCACCGATCCGGAGCGCCTGCAGGCGTACTTCACGCAACGCCTCGCGAAGTTCCTCGACGCGCACGGGCGCCGCCTCGTGGGATGGGACGAGATCCTCGCGCCGGGGCTTCCCAAGGATTCGATCGTGATGTCGTGGCGCGGCGTGGACGGGGCGCTTTCCGCGGCCCGGCAGGGATACGACACCGTGATCTCCGCGTGGCCCACGTTCTACTTCGACAATCGCCAGAAGGATTCGCCCTCGGAGCCGCCCGGCCGCCGCAAAGTGGTTTCAATCGAGGACATCTACAAGTTCGATCCGATGCCGGCTTCGCTCACGCCCGAGGAGCGCAAGCGCGTGCTCGGCGTCCAGGCCGACGTCTGGACCGAGCACATCCGCACCGAGGAGCGCGTGGGCTGGATGACTTTTCCGCGTGCAGCGGCCGTGGCCGAGCTCGCATGGTCGCAGTCCTCGCGCCAAGACTACGCGGGCTTCATGCAACGGCTCGCCGCGCAACGCCCGTACTTCGACGCGATCGGCATGACCTACGCCACGAGCACGTTCGATCCGGCGCCGGCCGCCGCGCCGACGACCCGTCTCGTGAGCCAGCAGCTCGACCTTTGCAGCGACGACATCGCGATCTCGGTCGAGGACGACGCGCCGGTGAAGGGGCCGCGCGCGGTCTTCATGGTCGACATCCAGAAGCCGTGCTGGATCGTGCGCAAGGTGGACCTCGCGAAGGTGCACGGCCTGGTCGCCGCCGTGGGGCAGATCCCCTTCAATTTCCAGATCGGCGAAGCCGCGAGCAAGATTACGTTTCCCACGCCCACCACGCCCGAAGGAGAGCTGCAGGTGCGACTCGGAAGTTGCGACGGAAAACTGATTGCGTCCCTGCCGCTCGCCCCGGCGGTGAAGTCCGACGAGGTCACGGTGCTGCCGCGCGCCGCGCTCGAGGGCGAAGGCGTGCAGGACCTGTGCCTGCGCTTCTCGCAGCACAAGCTCGATCCGATCTGGGTCATCGACTGGATCGATCTCGGAGCCTCCTCGTGAGCCGCGTGAAGCTCGTTTCCCCGTTCGCGGGCTGGTGCCTGCCCCTCGCCGAAGTGCCCGACCCGGTATTCGCGGGGGCGATGGCGGGCGATGGCGTCGCCATCGATCCCACGGGCGACACGTTGTGCGCGCCATGCGACGGCGAGATCGTTTCCATGCAGGGCGCGCGACACGCGGTGACCGTGCGATCCGATTCGGGCGTCGACATCCTCATGCACGTCGGCATCGACACCGTGAACCTGAAGGGCGCGGGATTCGAGCTCCTCGTCTCGCCGGGCGGGCGAGTGAAGCAGGGCGCGCCGATGTTGCGCATCGACCTCGACAAGCTCGCGCGCACGGCGCCCAGCCTCGTCACGCCCGTCGTTCTCGCATCGGAAGGCAGGGTGCTCGCGCGCGCGCGGCCGGGCCCGATCGCCGTGGGCGAGTTCCTGATGGAAGTCGAAGGCGTCGCCGCGAAGGCGGCTCCAGGAGCCGCGCCCGCGCAGCTCCTGCGGCGTTTCCGCGTGCCCTTCGACCACGGCCTGCACGTTCGGCCCGCGGCGCTCATCGCTTCGGCATTGCGCCCCTTCGCTTCGGACGTCACCTTCATCGCGCGGGGACGCGAGGGCAGCGCGCGAAGCACTGTCGCGATGATGTCCCTCGGCGTGCACTGCGGCGAGACGATCGAGGTCCGCGTCGTCGGCGCGGATGCGGCCGCGGCGCTCGCGGCGCTCGAGCCGCTGCTCGCGCCCGAGATGCCCGCCGCCGTCCAGAAGGAAGTCGAGAAGCCGCGCAAGGTTCCCGCGGATTCCGGAAGGCTCGAAGGCGTGATCGCGAGCCGCGGTGTCGCGGTCGGGGTCGCCGCGCGCTGGGCCCAGGAGGAGTTCGAGGTCGAGGAGCGCGGCACGAATGTCGCGAGCGACACGGCGACGCTCAGGAACGCGATCGCGTTCGTGAAGGATTATCTCGAAGGGCTCGCGGCGCTCGCCACGGGCGAGGCGCAGCAGCTCCTCCTCGCGCACGCGGAGCTTGTCCAGGATCCGGAGCTCGCGCGCCGCGCCGCGGATTCGATCGCGAGCGGAAAGAGCGCGGGCTTCGCATGGCGCGATGCGACGCGCGCGATGGCCGATTCGCTTTCCAAGCTCGATGACGCTCGCATGCGCGAACGCGCCTCGGACCTGCGGGACCTGGAGTCGCAGGTGATCCGCGTGCTGCTGGGCGAGCTGCCCGTGGCGCGCAAGGAGCTCCCGGCCAACGCGATCGTGCTGGCCGACGACCTCCTGCCCTCGCAATTCATGGCGCTCGACACGCCGCGCCTCGCGGGGCTCTGCCTCGCGCGCGGCGGCGCGACCTCGCACGTGTCGATCATCGCCGCGGCCAACGGGATCCCGACGCTCGTGGCCGCGGGGCCCGGCGTCCTCGAGATCGCGGATGGCACGCCGGTCGTGCTGGACGCCGAGCACGGATGGATCGACGTGGATCCGCCGGCGCCGGAGCTCGCGGCGGCGCAGCGTGCCGCGTTGCAGCGCGCGGCCGAACGCGCCGCGGATCTCGAAGCCGCGCAGAATCCCGCCTCGACGCGCGACGGCGTGCGCATCACCGTGAACGCGAACGTGGGATCCGTGGACGAAGCGCGCGCCGCGGTGCGTTCGGGCGCGGAAGGCTGCGGGCTGCTGCGCACGGAATTCCTCTTCCTCGACCGTCGCGCGCCGCCGACCGAGGACGAGCAGTCGGACGAATACGCGCGCATCGCATCGGCTCTCGAGGGCAAGCCGCTCACGATCCGCACCATGGACGTGGGCGGTGACAAGCCCATCGCGTATCTCCCGATGCCGCGCGAGGACAATCCGGCGCTCGGGCTTCGCGGCGTGCGCGCAAGCTTGTGGCGCCCGGAGCTGCTGCGCGCGCAGCTCACGGCGATCCTCCGCGTCCAGCCCCACGGCCAGTGCAAGGTGATGCTGCCGATGGTGAACGACCTCGAGGACCTGCGCACGGTCCGCGCCATCGCCGCCGAATGCGCCCGCGAGATGAAGCGCGCGACGCTGCCGTCGATCGGCGTGATGGTCGAGACGCCAGCCGCCGCCGTGATGGCCGACCAGCTCGCCTCCGAAGCGGATTTCCTTTCGATCGGCACCAACGATCTTTCTCAGTACACGCTCGCGATCGATCGCGGGCACTCGGAGCTCGCCGACAAGCTCGATGCGCTCCATCCGGCGGTCTTGCGCATGATCCGCACCGTCGCCGCGGCCGGCCAGGCGAACGGCAAGAGCGTTTCCGTGTGCGGCGCCATGGGCTCCGACGTGGATGCGCTGCCGTTCCTCATCGGCCTCGGCGTGCACGAGATCTCCGCGACCGCCGCGATGATCCCGCGCCTGAAGCGCACGATCCGGCTGCTCGACGCGGCCGAATGCCGCGAGCTCGCACGGCGCGCGCTCGCCCTGCAGAGCGCATCGGCGGTGCGCGAGCTCGCGCTCCTCGCGAGGGGCCGCGCGCGCGCCTCCGCCGAGTCGACCTAGGACGATCGCCATGATGAAGACCTTCCTCGAGAACACGCAGAAGCTCGGCCGCGCGCTCATGCTGCCGATCGCCGTGCTGCCCGTCGCCGGCCTGCTGCTGCGCCTGGGCCAGCCCGACCTGCTGAATCTCGCGCCCGTGGCCGCGGCCGGCTCCGCGATCTTCTACAACCTCGGAATCCTCTTCGCCATCGGCATCGCGGTGGGACTCGCGCGCGAGAACCATGGCGCCGCGGGGCTCGCGGGCGCTGTCGCCTACTTCGTGGCCGCCAAATGCGCCGAGGTGCTGCTCCAGATGCCGGCCGGAGCGGGACCCTACGACGCGATGGAGAAGATCCACAAGCTGGGCGTTCCGCTGGGGATCCTTTCCGGGATCGTCGCCGGCGCGCTCTACAACCGCTACCAGAACATCAAGCTGCCGGATTACCTCGCGTTCTTCGGCGGCCGCCGCTTCGTGCCGATCGCCGCGGGCCTCGCGGGCATCGTGATCGGGTTCGCGTTCGGCTTCGGATTCCCGGTGCTCGAGCGCGGCATGGACACGCTCTCCGTGGCGGTCACCGCCGCGGGCTCCGTGGGACTCTTCATCTACGGCGTGCTGAACCGCATCCTGATCGTCACGGGGCTGCACCACATCCTGAACAACGTCGCGTGGTTCATCCTCGGCGAGTTCCACGGCAAGACCGGCGACCTGAACCGCTTCTTCGCGGGCGATCCTTCGGCGGGCGCGTTCATGAGCGGCTTCTTCCCCGTGATGATGTTCGGCCTTCCGGCCGCGTGCCTCGCGATGTATCGCACCGCGGCGCCCGAGAAGCGCGCGGCCACGGGCGGCCTGCTGCTCTCCATGGCGCTCACCTCGTTCCTCACGGGCGTGACCGAGCCCATCGAGTTCACGTTCATGTTCCTCGCCCCGTCGCTCTTCGCGCTGCACGCGATACTCACGGGCGCGGCGATGGTCACCATGGACCTCATCGGCTGCAAGCTGGGATTCGGTTTCTCCGCGGGACTCTTCGACTACGTCCTCAACTACAAGCTCGCGACGCATCCGCTCTATCTCATTCCCGTCGGGCTCGTCTACTTCGCTGTGTACTACGGCGTCTTCCGCTTCTTCATCCTTCGCTTCAACCTCGCGACGCCGGGCCGCGGCGCCGACGATGCGGCGACGGCTGTCCAACCCGTGGGGGACGCGGAACGCGCCGATCGCTTCGTCACGGCGCTGGGCGGGGCGGCGAACCTGCGCGAGGTCGAAGCGTGCACGACGCGCCTTCGCCTGGTGCTCGTCGATCGCACGCGCATCGATGCCGCCGCGCTGAAGGCGCTCGGATCGCGCGGCGCCGTGAACGTCGGCGAAGCCGGCCTGCAGGTAGTCGTGGGCCCGATCGCGGACCAGGTCGCGAGCGACATCCGCTCGCGGCTCTCGCTGGGTTCCGCCAAGGCGCCTTCGGCGCCGGCTGCGGCCACGCCATCGACGGCCGCGGCGACGGCTCCCGCGCCCGATGCGGCCATGGTGATTTCCGCGCTCGGCGGCAAGTCCAACATCGCGCGCGTCGAGCCCGTGCAGGGACGCGTGCTCGTCACAGTGAAGGAACAGGCCCGCGTGGACCTCGAGGCGTTGCGAGCCCTCTTCATCCGCGGGGTGGTCGCCCCCGGGAATGCAAGCGTCCACCTGCTGCACCCCGATTCGACGGCCATCGCCAGCCGCCTTTAGACCCTCCCTGGCCGTAACAAAGCGTCACCCGGGGCCCGGATTGCCGTGGAGTATCCTGCGGATATCGCCTTCAAAGCGAACCAGGACAGGATGCACGCCGAGCCGCTCAGTCGCGATCCGATGCCGCTACCGACCACCGCACGTCACCCCCGGGTGCTGCTCGTCGAAGACAGCACGCGGCTGGCAGCTTCCATTCGCGACTACCTGGAACGCCACGGCTACGAGGTGACGATCGAGAGCGACGGCCTGGTGGCCGCCGAGCGCTTCGACCGCCTGAAGCCCGAGCTCGTCGTCCTCGACCTCATGCTGCCCGGCAAGGATGGGCTCACGATCTGCCGCGAGCTTCGCGGGCGCGGCACGGTGCCGATCCTCATCCTCACCGCCAAGGGCGAGAACATCGACCAGGTGCTGGGACTCGAGATGGGCGCCGACGACTATGTCGTGAAGCCCGTGGAGCCGCGAGTGCTGCTCGCGCGCATCGAAGCGCTGCTGCGCCGCGCGGGCTCGCGCCCCGGGCCCACGCCGGAATCGTCGCTCACGGTGGGCCGCCTCGCCATCGACGGCGCGCGCCGCTCGGCCACGCTGGACGCGCGCCCCGTCGAGCTCACCACCGGCGACTTCGACATCCTGTGGCTTCTCGCCGCGCGCCACGGCACTGTCGTCACGCGCGATGAAATCCTGCGCGTCGTGCGAGGCATCGACTACGACGGCCTCGACCGTTCCATCGACGCGCGCATCTGCCGGCTTCGCCGCAAGCTCCAGGACGCGGGCGGTGCCGAGTCGATGATCAAGACCGTGCGCCTGAGAGGGTACCTGTTCACCGGCGACGCCTGAGGCGCGCTTGCTCAGGCTTTTCGTTCGACTGTACGTCTTCCTCATGCTGCCGGCGACGGCGGCGTTCGTGTTCTTCATGTACATCACCGACCAGGTGATGGCGCAGATGGATTCCGAGCAGCAGCGGATGCGCGCGGGCGTCGCTTTCGACCGCGCCGAACGCATCATCGGCGACCAGCGCGTTCCCGACTGGCAAGGCCGGCTGAAGGAGATCGAGAAGACCTTCCGCGTCGAGCACGAGATCATCCCGGTCGACAAGGCGCTCGCCGACTACTTCATGTCCTCGTCGGAGAAGGATCGCCTTCGCGCCGGCGACATCGCGTTCCGCGACTTCCCCGGGGGCGGCTGGGTCTACGAGCGGCGCATCAAGAATTCGGACCGCGTCCTGCGCATCGAGTGGGTCGGCGCCTACGAGTACCAGCTCACCTACTACGCGATAATCATCGCCCTCATGACGCTCGCCATGTGCGCGATCCTCGGGCGCTGGCTCTGGCCCCTGTGGCGCGACGTGCAGAATCTCTCGGCGGCGACTTCGCGGGTGGGCGAGGGGGATTTCGAGATTCGCGCGAAAATCGCCTCCACGTCGCTCCTGCACCCGATCGCGTCGGCCTTCAACCTCATGGCGGGCCGCGTGCAGGCGTTGCTGCAATCGCACCGTGACCTCGAGCAGAGCGTGGCGCACGAGCTGAGGACTCCGCTCGCGCAGCTGAAGTTCGACATGGAGCTCGCGCGCGCGAGCGGCGATGCTTCCGAGCAGGAGCAGCGCTTCGCCGCGATGGAGCGGGATGTGGACGACCTGGAGGAGCTCGTGGGCGAGCTCCTCGTGCTCGCGAGCCTGCGCCAGGCCCCGCCCTATTCGCCGCGCCAGATTCCGACGGCCGCGCTCGTGGACGAAGCGCTGCGCCGCGCGCACGACGAGATGCGCGCTTCCGAGCGCAGCGTCGCGATCGACGCGCCGAAGGAATTGCCGCAGACGATCTCCTGCGATCCGAAGTACCTCACGCGCGCGCTCGTGAACATCCTGCGCAACGCCGTGCGCTACGCGCGTACCCGCGTCGCGCTATCCGTGTCGAACGTCGATGGACGCACCGTAGTGAGCGTGGACGACGACGGTCCGGGCGTGCCGCCGCGCGAGCGCTCGCGACTGTTCGAGCCGTTCACGCGCCTGGAAGGAAGCCGCGGGCGCGACAGCGGCGGCGTGGGGCTGGGTCTTGCCATCGTGAAGAGCGTGGCGGAATGGCACGGCGGCGTCGCTGAGATCAGCGACTCGCCGCTCGGCGGGGCGCGCGTTTCGATCCGCTGGTGACGCGCGGCCGCCGTTGCGCGGCCTTGCGGCGGTTCGCGATCCACGCTTCGAGATCGCCCGCGGCCACGGGCGGGCACAAGAGGTAGCCCTGGCAGGCGTCGCACCCTTCCTTCGCGAGGAAGTTGAGCTGCGAGCGTTTCTCGACGCCTTCGGCGACGACCTTCAGCCCCAGGCCGCGCGCGAGTCCGATCACCGCCGAGACGATGGCCGCGCCGCCCGCGTTGTCGCCCTTTCGCTGCGCCACGTCGATGTCGGCGACGAACGCCTTGTCGATCTTCAGCACGTCGACCGGCAGGTGGCGCAGGTGCGACAGGCTCGAGAAGCCCGTTCCGAAGTCATCAATGGCGATGCGCACGCCCAGCGCGCGCAGTTTCGCGAGGACGAGGCTCGCGCCTTCCACGTCGCGCACCATGCTGGTCTCGGTGATCTCCAGCTCGAGCCAGCCCGCCTCGCAGCCGGTGCGCTCGAGGATGCGCTTCAGGTCCGCGATCATCGACGAGTCGCGCAGCTGTCCCGCCGACAGGTTGATGCTCACGGTGATGTCGCCGAGGCCCGCGTCGCGCCACGCGCGCGCCTGGCGGCACGCGTTCTCCATGACCCAGTGGCCGATCGCGTGGCCGAGTCCCGATTCCTCGGCGAGTGGGATGAATCCCTGCGGCAGCATGAGGCCGCGCTCGGGATCGTGCCAACGCAGCAACGCCTCGACCTGGCGCACGCCGCCGCCCTTGATGTCGACGATCGGCTGGAAGTGCAGTTCGAGCTCGCCGTTCCTGAGCGCGCGGCGCAGCGCCGTCTCCACCTGCAGGCGTTGCGTGCGGCGCTGGGCGAGCTCCGACGAGAAATTGCGGAAACCGTTCCGCCCGAGCTCCTTCGCGTGGTACATCGCGGCGTCGGCGTTCTTGAGGAGCGTCTCCGCGTCGACGCCATCGTCCGGGTGCAGCGCGAGGCCGAGGCTGCCGCTCACGTGGATCTCGTTGCCCTCGATGTGGAACGGGCGGCGGACCTCGTCGAGTATCATTCGCGCCACGCGCTCCGGCGAACCTTCGTCCGGAAGGTCCTCGAGGACGACGACGAACTCGTCGCCCGAAATCCGCGCGAGGACGTCGCTCTGGCGCAGCGCCCCGCGGATGCGCCGGGCCAGCTCCTTCAGCAACGCGTCGCCGATGCGGTGGCCGAGCGTGTCGTTCACGTCCTTGAAGTGATCGAGGTCGAGGAACATCACGCCCACGCGGCGCTTCGCGCGCCGCGCGCGGGCGAGCGCCGCCTCGAGCCGGTCGTGCAGCAGCACGCTGTTGGGCAGCCCCGTGAGGCCGTCGTGCGTGGCCATGTACTGCAGGCGCTCTTCTGCCTGGATTCGCGACGACACGTCCTGGGCGAGCGACAGGATCGAGATCACGCGGCCTTCCTCGTCGCGCAGCGCCGAGTTGTGCCATTCGACCCAGATCACCGAGCCGTCCTTGCGGTAGTTGCGGTGGCGCAGCGTCGCGTGGCGCTCGGTACCGTCCACGAGCGCGCGGATCATGTCGCCGACGGAGCTCGCGTCCTCCTCGTAGACGAGGCGCCATCCGCTCAGCGTGCGCCCGAGCGTCTCGGAAGCGTTCCAGCCGAAGATCGCCTCGGCCTGCCCCGACCAGCGAACGATGCGCAGCTCCGTGTCCCACTCGATCACCGCGAGCGGAGTGTTGTCGAAGTGCGCCGAGAGGATCGTGTTGGTGCGGCGAAGCTCGTCCTCGACCAGCTTCTGCTCGTGGATGTCGCTCGTTGTGGCGTAATACCCGAGGTATTCGCCGTTCACGAAGCGAGGCGTGAGGCGCACCGTCATCCAGCGCTTGCGCCCGTCGGCGAAGCCCACCAGGCGCTCGACGGCGAGCGTCTCGCCCGCGCGCACGCGCTGCATCGAAGGAGTGAGCAGCGCCCAGCGATCCACGCCCAGCACCTCGCGCACCGACCGCCCGACGATCTGCGCGGGTTTCAGTCCCACGTAGGCGAGGAACGAGTCGTTCACGTACCGGTAGCGGTCTTCGGAATCCACGTAGCACATCGGCGTGGGAATCGAGTCGATCACCTGGCGAAGTTGCCGCTCCTTGTCCGCGAGCTGTTCCTGCGCGACCTTGAGCTCGTGGATGTCCGCGGATACCGCGTAATAGCCGCGGACCTTGCCCGAGGGATCGACCTTCGGCGTGAGGCGCACGCGGACCCAGCGGTTCTCGCCGGAGGGATGCTTCAGGTAGCGCTCGTAGCTCGTCTCCTCGCCGCGGTACACGCGGTCGAGATGCGGCTTGAGCATCTCCAGGACGTCGGGCTCATAGGTTTCCTGGTCGGGAAAGCGGCCCAGCGCGAATTCACGCGTGAGGCCGCGGCTCGCGAGGAACAGGTTGTTCACGAAGGTGCAGCCGCGCTCGAGGTCCACGTAGGCGATCGCCTCGGGGATGTTCTCCGCGAAGAAGCGAAGCTCCTCCTCGCTCGCGGCGAGCTTGTCCTGCGCGGCCTTGACCTCGGTGATGTCGTGGCCCACGACGTACATGCCGATCACTTCACCGTGCTCGGCGATGTGCGGAACGGCCTTCACGTGGAACCAGCGCTTCTCGCCGCTCGGCAGCGTCACGATGCGCTCGTAGGTCGCGGGCTCCCCATGGTCGAGCACGCGCTGCGTGCGCTCGGCGATCCACGCGGCGAGGTCGCGCCCCTGCACCTCCTCGGTGGTGCGCCCGATGATCTCCTCGGGCGTGGCGCCGCGCTGCTCGGCGAAGTTGCGGTTCACGAACCTGAAGCGCCGTTCGCGATCCA
>DATGGI010000049.1:0-16199 GCA_035308545.1 Usitatibacter sp. | reverse complement strand
GCGATCGCGCACGCACCCAGCAGGATGAGCGCATTGCGCACGCTGGGCCTGTCGATCGGGCGAAGCGCCAGCAGCAGGAGGGCGAGGCCGAGCGCGATGCCCATGGCCCAGGCCATCTCGAAGCGCAGCAGGTCGCTCACGCTCATGGCGGCGATCCTAGAGCTGCGACTCGATGCGCTCGCAAAGCGACTCGAGCGTCTCGATGCGGGAGAACGGCTTGTCGTTCGACGCGATGATGTTCCACGGCGCGATGTCCGTGGAGGTGCGGTCGATCATGTCGTTCACGGCGCGCTCGTATTGCGGCCACTTCTTGCGGTTGCGCCAATCCTCCGCGGTGATCTTGAAGCGCTTGTAGGAGATCTCCTCGCGCGCCTTGAAGCGCTTCAGCTGCTCCTGCGGCGTGATGGCGAGCCAGAACTTCGCGACGATGGCGCCCGCCTGCGCGAGCTGCTCCTCGAAGTCGTTGATCTCGGGATACGCCCGCATCCAGTCGGTCTCCGTGCAGAAGCCCTCGACGCGCTCCACGAGCACGCGGCCGTACCAGGAGCGGTCGAAGATCGCCGTGCGTCCGTGGCCGGGCACGTGGCGCCAGAAACGCCAGAGATACGGCTGGGCGCGTTCCTCTTCGGTGGGCGCCGCGATTGGAGTGACGGCGTAATAGCGCGCGTCCATCGCCTGCGTGATGCGCCGGATGGTGCTGCCCTTGCCGGCCGCGTCCATGCCCTCGAACGCGATCACGAGGGAGCGGTCGCGCATCTTCTTCGAGCGCAACAGGGCGTTGAGCCTGCCCTGGAGCTTCGGCAGGCGCTCGCGGTATTTCTCCCGCGAAAGCGTGCGCGTGTAGTCGAACGAGTTGAGCAGCGTGCGCTTGTCGAGGGACGGAGTGGGAGGCGGGGCCGGCGGCGAGATCGCGGGCGGGCCGCCCTTCAGGCGCGCCTTGAGCGCGCGTTCGAGCATCTGTCCCGCCTTCAGCGACCGGTATTCGTTGTCGCTGCCGTCGATCACTTCCCACGGCGCTTCGCCCGTGCCGGTCTCGCGCAGCGCGTCCTCGCACACCTGGATGAACTCGCCGTAGTGGCGGAAATTCTTACGTTCGCCGGGCCCCACGCGCCACGCGGTGGCCTTGCTCGAGGCGAGCTCCTTCATGCGCTTCTTCGCGGCCTTGTGCGACAGGTGGAACCAGAACTTGAGGAGCAACGCGCCTTCCGAGACGAGCATGCGCTCGAAGTGGCGGATGCGTTCCATGCGGCGCTCGAATGCGGCGCGCTTCTCGTGTCCCAGCACGCGGTGCAGGATCGGATCCGTGTACCACGATCCGAAGAGGATCCCGATGTGGCCCTTGGGCGGCAGCACGCGCCAGAAGCGCCACATCTCGGGGCGCTCGCGCTCCGCGTCGCTCATCTCGCCGAAAGCGAACGTGCGGATGTGGCGCGGGTCCATCCATTCGTTCAGGAGGTTCACGGTCTCGCCCTTTCCCGCGCCGTCCACGCCGTTCACCAGGATGATGACGGGGAACTTGGCGCCGGCGAGCAGGCGGTATTGCAGGTCCAGCAGGCGCTGGCGCAGCTTCGGCACCTCGCGCTTGAACTGGGACTTGCCGAGCTTGTGGCCGATCTCCGCGGACTCGAACACTCTAGGCCTCCTTGAGCCAGGACTGGCGATGCCTCGAAAGGTCGACGACGATGGGCTCGAGCATCGCCGCATCGACGCGCTCCCTCGCCGCGAACCAGCCGCGCGCGTACGACGCGAAGGGCTCGGGAGGCGCGATCTCCTTCAGCATCTCGAGGGCGACGCTCGCATCGTTGCCGTTGCCGAGCGCCTCCTGGAGCGACTCGACCGACGCGAGATAGGCTTCGAGGGGTCGCGCCTTGTAGAGCGTGGAGAGGGCCTCGAGTCCGTAGCGCAGGCGCTTGGCGAGGATGCGCACGCGATGGCGGTCCTGGATTCCCATCGTCGAGAGCGCGAGGGCGCCGCCGAGGAGGCCCTTCTGGCGTTTGCGGACATAGCGCGCGGCGAAATCCATGAGCGCTTCCGGCGCGGCCTGCGGCGCCTGCGCGCCATCGGCGCGCGCGAGCCATCGCGCGATCTCGAGGAGCGCCGCGGCGTATCGCGGCGAGCGCAGCGCTTCGCGCGCCTTGTCGCGCTCGATTCCGCGCCGGCGCGCGGCCTTGGCACGGATCGATCGCGAGAGCGAAGCATCGGCGAACGCCGCGAGCACCGCGGGAATCGAGCGCGTCGCGAAGACGTCCCAGTCGCGCGCGCGGCCGAGGGCGCGGCTCGTCTCGCCGAGCGCATCGAGCCATTCGCGGGCGCGGCTCTCGCCGATCTCCTGCCGGAACATCCGGATCGCGGAGCGCGATCGCCGGAGCGCGACACGAGCCTGGTGCACGAATTCCGGATCGTCGCCCGCGAGGACGCCTTCTTCGTTCGCCTGCAGCTGTTCGATCCCGGCGCCGATCACGACGCGGGCCGCCTCGACCGTGGTGATCGAAGGATGGAGCTCCACTTTCGAGCTCTTCACGGGCTGCAGCGGCCCGCCGTGCGAGAGGCGGTAGCCGCGCTGCGCCTTCGATATGGCGCTCGGATGGAGCTCCACTTCCTGCATCAGCTTGGCGGCCAGGTCGAAGGCGCGGGCGGGATCGCCCTCGAGGCACTCGATCTCGACTTCGCAGATGGGCGCCGTCTTCTCGCCGCTCGCCACCTCACCCGAATCGAACGCCACTTCCAGGCGCGAGCCGGGTTCGGGCGCGACGCGCCACGTGGTGCGCGTCACGCGAACTTCGAAGACCGGTCCCAGTCGCTCCTGGAGATCCTTGGGGCCCGCGAGGCGCGCGAGCGGAGTTTCCTCCAGCAGCGAAAGATCGAGCGTGGGACCGGGCCGCACGTGCTCCCACTCGTCGCGATCGTGCAGTCCGCCGGTGCCGCTGTGCCCGGCCTTGAGTGTTTGCACCCAGCGGCGCCCTTCGCGTCGCAGGCGAAGCGCCATCTCGCGCTTGGCGAGCGACCGGTCGGGCGTGTCGAAATAGAGGCTGCGCATCGTCGTGCGGCGTGGATTCGTTCCCGCAAGGGCCGTGGCGGCCGCGAGCTTCCTGCGCGACTGCGGCTCCAGGTCGAACTTGAGCTCGATCTCCGTGGCCATGGCCGTCAGAGTTCCGTGCGCGCGCGCCAGAGCTCGGGGAAGAGCTCCACGTCGATCACCTTGCGCAGGTAGCCCACGCCGGAGGTGCCGCCCGTGCCGCGCTTCAGGCCGATGATGCGTTCGACCGTCGTCGCGTGGCGGAAGCGCCATTGGCGGAACGCGTCCTCGAGATCCACGAGCTTTTCGGCGAGCTCGTAGAGCTCCCAGTGCTTTCCCGTGGAGCGGTAGACCTGGACCCACGCGTCGCGCACCGATTCGTTGAAGACGTGCAAGGTTCGCCAGTCGCGCTCGACACATTGGGGATCGAGCTTGAATCCGCGGCGGGCGAGCACCCGTATCGCTTCATCATAGAGCGAGGGCTCACGGTGCAGGGCGTCCAGCGCCGCGAACACCTCGGGGCGATGGCGATGGGGCTCCATCATCACGGCGTTCTTGTTGCCGAGGAGGAATTCGATGGCGCGGTACTGGAAGGACTGGAACCCCGAGGACGCTCCGAGGTCTGCGCGGAAGGAGGAATATTCCGCCGGCGTCAGCGTGCCGAGGACGTCCCAGGATTGGTTGAGCTGCGCCATGATCCGCGAGACGCGCGAGAGCATCTTGAAGGCGGGCTGGAGGTCGTCTCGCCGGACATGGTCGCGCGCCGCCGTCAGTTCATGGATCGCGAGCTTCATCCACAGCTCCGACGCCTGGTGCTGGACGATGAAGAGCAGCTCGTTGTGGTCGGCCGAGCGCGGCTGCTGCGCGCCCAGCACGAGGTCGAGCCGCAGGTAGTCGCCATAGCTCATCGCGCCGGAGAAATCGAGGCGCGCGCCGTCGGCTTGGGGTGGTTTTTTCTCGTCGGCCATGGGAAGCCCTTAAGTCTAGCCGCAATTGGTAAGATGGATTCGAAGGAACCGCCATGCACGCAACGCTGCCGCTGCTCGCCAACACGAACTTCCCCCCGATCGCGCGCCGCCGCCTCGAGACGCTCCAGGTGAACGTGGGGTACGTCTGCAACCAGACGTGCCTGCACTGCCACGTGAATGCGGGTCCGACGCGCACCGAGGCGATGGACCGCGGGACGGCCGACCAGGTCCTGGCCTACCTCGCCGCGAGCGGCGCGACCACGCTCGACATCACCGGCGGGGCGCCGGAGCTGAATCCCCATTTCCGCCACCTCGTGGCGACGGCGCGGTCCCACGGCGTGAGGGTGATGGACCGCTGCAACCTCACCGTGCTCTTCGAGCCCGGCCAGGAGAGCACCGCCGAATTCCTCGCGACCCACCGCGTCGACATCGTGGCGTCGCTGCCCTGCTACACCGAGGAGCTGGTCGACCGCCAGCGTGGCGAAGGCGTGTACGGAAAAAGCATCGCCGCGATCCGCAAGCTCAACGCGCTGGGCTACGGGAAGGAGGGCGGTCCCACGCTCGACTTCGTCTACAACCCGCAGGGACCGTCGCTGCCGCCGCCGCAGGCGAAGCTCGAGGACGACTACAAGAGAATCCTCGGCGAGAAATTCGGCATCGTGTTCAATCGCCTCCTCACGCTCGCCAACATGCCGATCCAGCGCTTCGGATCGACGCTCGTGAGCAAGGGGCAGTTCAACGACTACATGAAACTGCTTCGCGGCTCGCACAGCGACGCCAATCTCGAGGGCGTCATGTGCCGCTCGCTCGTGTCGGTGGATTGGCAGGGCTACCTCTACGATTGCGACTTCAACCAGATGCTGGGGCTGCCGCTTCACGTCGCGGGCAAGCCGCGCCCGCACGTGAGGGACCTCATGAAACGCGACCTCGACGGCAATCCCATCGTCGTGCGCGACCACTGCTACGGTTGCACCGCGGGGCAGGGCTCGTCCTGCGGCGGCGCGCTCGCCGCATGAGCGACACGCGTCCCGGTCGCAACTGCCCGGTCGACTATCGCTATCCCCCGGCGTCTCTCAGCCGCCATCCGGAAATCGTGGCCGACGCGATCTACATAGTGGGCGGCCTCTATGGAAACGTCGAGGCGCTGGACCGCATCCTCACGATGGTGGCCGCGGAGCGCGGCGCCGCGCTCGTCTTCAATGGCGACTTCCACTGGTTCGACGTGGCGCGGGAGGATTTCCTCGCGGTGAACGGCATCGTGACCGGGACCCACGCGATTCGCGGCAACGTCGAGACGGAGATCGCGGCGGAAGAATCGGGCGCGGGATGCGGTTGCGCCTATCCGCTCGACGTGAGCGACGCCGAGGTATCGCGCTCGAACCGGATTCTCGAGCGCCTGCGCGACACCGCGCGCGAGTTCCCCCGGCTTCGCGAGGAGCTGGGCGCATTGCCCATGAACCTCGTCGCGCAGGTGGGCGGCGCTCGCGTGGGCATCGTGCATGGCGACGCGTCTTCGCTCGCCGGATGGGGTTTCGCCCACGACCGCATGCGCGAACCGGGCCACCGGCGCTGGCTGGAGAATGCGTTCCGTGATTCGTGCGTGGACATCTTCGCGAGCTCGCACACGTGCCTTCCGGCGCTGCGCACCTTCGACTTCGGCGCGGGCGAAGTCGCGGTGGCCAACAACGGCGCCGCGGGAATGCCCAACTTCGCCGGGCGTTGCTCGGGGATCCTCACGCGTATCGGATCGAAGGCCCACGGCGGCGAGACACTCTACGGCGCGAAAGTGCGGGAGGTGCACGTGGAGGCCATCGAGATCGCCTATGACGGCGACCGCTGGGCGAAGCGCTTCCTCGCGAGCTGGCCCGAAGGCTCGCCCGCGCACGATTCCTACTGGCGGCGGATGTCGGAGGGACCGCGATTCGATATGGAGAATGTCATCGCGGCGTAGGCCGCGACCCAATCTTGGGCCCCGGCCTGCGCCGGGTGACAAAGGGGCACAAAAATGAACAAGGGCAAGCTCTTCGTCGCCATCGTCATCGCCGCGCTGATCGCGGCGTTCTTCGCCTTCGACCTGAAGCGCTACGTCTCGATGGAATACTTCGAGGCGCAAAGGAGCGCGATCCAGGCGTACTTCGACGCGGAACCCGTGAAGGCCGGCGCGATCTACTTCGCGATCTACGTGGTTGTCACCGGCCTTTCGCTCCCGGGCGCGGCGATCCTCACGCTCGTGGGCGGCGCCATCTTCGGCCTCTTCTGGGGCGTGATCATCGTCTCGTTCGCGTCGACCATCGGCGCGAGCCTCGCGTTCCTCGCTTCGCGCTACCTGCTGCGCGACTGGGTGCAGGCGAAGTTCGGCGACAAGCTGAAGGCGATCAACGCCGGAGTCGAGCGCGACGGCCCGTTCTATCTCTTCGCGATGCGCCTCGTGCCCGCGTTCCCGTTCTTCGCCATCAACCTGCTGATGGGCCTCACGCCCATGAAGGTGCGCACCTACTACGGCGTGAGCCAGGCCGGGATGCTCGCGGGCACGATCGTGTATGTCTACGCGGGCACGCAGCTCGGGCAGTTCCGGATCTCGCCGGGCCTCATATTCGCGTTCGTGCTGCTGGGGGTCTTCCCGCTCGTGGCGAAGAAGGTCCTCGATGCCTTCAAGGCGCGCAAGGTGTACGCGCGCTGGACGCGTCCCGCGAGCTACGACAACAACCTCGTGGTGATCGGCGGGGGTTCGGCCGGGCTCGTGTCCGCCTACATCGCGGCGGCCGTCAAGGCGAAGGTCACGCTGGTCGAGAAGCACAACATGGGCGGCGATTGCCTCAACACCGGCTGCGTGCCGTCGAAGGCGCTGATCAAGACCGCGAAGCTCCTCTCGCAGATGCGCCGCTCGAAGGACTACGGCATCCGCAGCGCGACCGCGGATTTCGATTTCGCCGACGTGATGGAGCGCGTGCGGGGCGTGGTCGCGAAGGTCGAGCCCCACGATTCCGTCGAGCGCTACACGAAGCTCGGCGTCGATTGCCTCAAGGCAAGCGCGAAGATCACAACGCCGTGGACCGTCGAAGTCACGCTCGGCAACGGCGAGAAGCGCACGCTCACGACGAAGAACATCGTGATCGCCGCGGGTGGCCGGCCGTTCGTGCCGCCGGTTCCGGGCTTGCGAGAATCGAAGCCGGTCACTTCCGACACCGTGTGGGACCTTCGGAAGCTTCCGGCGCGGCTGGTGGTGCTCGGCGGCGGCCCGATCGGCTGCGAGCTCGCGCAGGCGTTCGCGCGCCTCGGCGCGAAAGTGACGCAGGTCGAGATGCTCCCGCGGCTGCTCTCGCGCGAGGACCCGGAATTCTCTGATCTCGTCATGAAACGCTTTCGGTCCGAGGGAATCGAAGTCCTCGTGGGGCACAAGGCGAAGGAAGTGCGCGTGGAAGGTGGAACGAAGACTGTTGTCGTCGAGCACGAGGGGCGCGAGAAGGCGATCGCCTGCGACGAGATCCTCTGCGCGGTCGGCCGCGTGGCGAACACCGAGGGCTACGGCCTCGAGGAGCTGGGCATCCGCACGACGAAGCAGCACACGGTGGAGGTGAACGAGTTCCTCCAGGCGACCTATCCCAACATCTACGCGTGCGGCGATGTCGCCGGTCCGTACCAGTTCACGCACACCGCTTCGCACATGGCGTGGTACTGCGCGGTGAATGCGCTCTTCGGCCGCTTCAGGAAGTTCCGCGTCGACTACTCGGTGATTCCGTGGGCGACCTTCACCGAGCCCGAGGTCGCGCGTGTAGGACTCAACGAGACCGAGGCGAAGGACAAAGGCATCCCCTACGAGGTTTCCACCTATGGCATCGACGACCTCGACCGCGCGATCGCCGATGGCGAGGCCGAGGGCCTCGTGAAGGTGCTCACGCAACCGGGCAGCGACAAGATCCTCGGGGCGACGATCGCCGGCGAGCATGCGGCCGACATCCTCGCCGAGTATGTCGCGGCCATGCGTCACGGCTTCGGCATGAACAAGATCCTCGGCACGATCCACACGTATCCCACGATGGCGGAAGCGAACAAGTACGCCGCGGGCGCCTGGAAGCGGGCGCAGGTGACGCGGGGGCAGATGACTTTCGTCACCGCGTTCAACGCGTGGATGCGCGGCTCCGGTGGGTTCGCCGGTGTCATCGGCAAGCTCTTCGCGCTTCGCGACAAGCGCCCTTACCACATGCCCGCAGCGGGCCCGGGAGACGACTGAATGTTTCGCGCACTGGCGTTCGCACTCGCCGCATCGCTCGCCGCCACCCCGGCGCTCGCCCTCGACCACGCGCACAAGGCGTGGGACGATTTTCTCCGTGGGCACGTGAAATACGTCCAGGGCGGCAACGCCTCGCGCGTGGACTACGCACTCGTCGTGAAGGACCACGCCCAGCTGAAGGCGATCCTCGCCGATTACGCCAGCGTCACCCGCGCGGAGTTCGACGGGTGGAGCAAAGCGCAGCAGCAGGCGTTCCTCATCAACGACTACAACGCGCTCACGATCGAGAAGATCCTGCAGCGTTATCCGGACATCAAGTCGATACGCGACTTCGGCACCGTCTTCGGAAATCCATGGAAGGACAAGTTCTTCAACCTCTTCGGCGAGCCGGCGACGCTCGACACCGTCGAGCACGAAATCCTGCGCAAGCCCGGCGTCTACGACGAGCCCCGCGTGCACTTCGCGGTGGTTTGCGCTTCGATCGGCTGCCCCATGCTTCGCAACGAGGCCTTCACCGCCGAGAAGCTCGAATCCCAGTACCAGGACGGCATGACGCGCTTCCTCTCCGACCGCACGCGCAACCGCTACGATCCGCAGTCGGGGAAGCTCGAGGTCTCGATGATCTTCAAGTGGTACGGAGGCGACTTCGAGAAGGGCAACAAGGGATTCACGTCGGTGAAGCAGGCCCTGTCGAAATTCGCCGATCAGCTCGCCGACAAACCCGGGGATCGCGCGGCCGTCCGCGACCAGAAGGCCGACGTTTCCTTCCTCGACTACGACTGGTCGCTCAACGACTCGAAATGATCTCGATCGTCGTTCCCGTCCTGGACGAGGCCGCGGGCATCGGGGCTTCGCTCGCGGCGTTGCAGGCGTTTCGCGCAGCCGGCGCCGAGGTGATCGTCGTCGACGGCGGCAGCCGCGACGCGACGCGCGCCATCGCCTCGACGCTCGCCGATCGCGTGATCGACGCGCCGCGCGGCCGGGCCTTGCAGATGAATGCGGGCGCGGCAGACGCGCGCGGCGACGTGCTGCTCTTCCTGCACGCGGACACCACGCTTCCCGCGGAAGCCCCGGCCGCGATCGCATCGGCGCTCGACGCGCGCCACGCATGGGGCCGCTTCGACGTCTCGATCTCCGGAGGCGGCGCGACGCTCGCGATCGTCGCCGCGATGATGAACGCGCGCTCGCGCCTTTCCGGCATCGCCACGGGCGACCAGGCGATCTTCGTTCGGCGCGAAGCCTTCGAGCGCGCGGGACGGTTCCCGGCGATTGCACTCATGGAGGACGTGGCGCTGTCGAAGGCGCTGAAAACCCTGTCGCCCCCGGCGTGCCTGCGCGAGCGCGTCGTCACCTCGGGCCGCCGCTGGAAGAAGCACGGCACGTTTCGCACCATCGCGTTGATGTGGTGGCTGCGGGCGGCCTATGCGATGGGCGCCGATCCCGGCGTGCTCGCGCGGCGCTACGGCACGGGAAGGGCCTGACGATGCGCGTCGCGGTCTTCGCCAAGGCGCCGGTCGCGGGATTCGTGAAGACGCGGCTCGCTCCATTGCTCGGTGACGAGGGCGCGGCGCGATTGCACGCGCAACTGGTGGACCGGGCTCTTTCGACCGCGCTCCTGTCGGCCGCCGGCGACGTGGAGCTGTGGTGCGCGCCGGACGAGACGCACCCGTTCTTCGAAGGCTGCGCGGCGCGATACGGCGTCCGGCTTCGCGGGCAATCCGGCGCTGACCTCGGCGCGCGGATGCATCACGCATTCGCGACATCCCATTCCGAGGGACAATCGCTGGTGCTCATCGGATGCGATTGCCCCGCCCTCGAGCCTGCGACGCTGCGCGCGGCCTCGGACGCGCTCGCCGCGAACGATGCGGTCTTCGTCCCCGCCGAGGATGGCGGCTACGTCCTCGTGGGACTCGCGAAGCCCATGCCCGGCATCTTCAAGGACATCGGATGGGGATCGTCCGCCGTGATGATGCAGACGCGCGCCCGCCTTGCGGTCTCCGGGCTCAAGTGGGAAGAGCTCGCCACGCATTGGGATGTCGATCGCCCGGAGGACTACGCCCGCGCACAGCGGCAGGGACTCGTCGCGGAGGTGACCGCATGAGGCGCGCGATCGCCCCGGCGCTGATCCTGTTTGCATCGCTGGCCCACGCGGCGGCCGCGGATGAAAGTTCGATCGCGAAGTTCTCCACGGCCGCCCCCGGCGCGGAAATTCCCGCGGGTTGGGAGAAGGCCGAGCTTCCCTACGGCAAGAAGAGCGAATTCAAGATCGTCGAGGATGGCGGCAAGAATGTCCTGCAAGTCCGCGCCGACGGCTCCTTCGGATCGCTCGCGCACCGCCTTGCGGGCGACGCGCAGAAGACTCCGATCCTCGAGTGGCGCTGGAAGGTGGATCGCGTGGTCGAGAAGGCGGAGATCGACACCAAGTCCGGCGAGGACTTCGCGGCGCGCGTGTACGTGGCCTTCGACATCCCGGAAAGCGAGCTCTCGAAGGGCGACCGCACCAAGCTCAAGATCGCGCGCGCCGTGCAGAGCTTCGTTCCCGCCGCGGCCATCTGCTACGTGTGGGACAACAAGCATCCCGTGGGCGCGTCGATGTGGAGCCCGTACTTCGGCCACGTGCGCACCGTCGTGGTGGAGTCCGGTGGCGCGCGCGCGGGCCAATGGGTCGCGGAGAAGCGCGACATCGAGGCCGATTTCCTCGCCGCGTTCGGGGCGAAGTGGAAGGGGAAGATCCCCGCCATCACGGGCGTCGTGGTCGGAAACGACACGGACCAGACGGGTGAGACCGTGACCGCGTCCTTCGGCGACCTGAGCCTGGAGCCGCGCAAGTGAAACGCCTCGTGCTCCTCGGCGGGGGCCACGCGCACATCGAAGTGTTGCGCAACATCGCCGCGCGCCCGATGAGCGACGTCGAGGTCACGGTTGTCACGCCGTACTCGCGCCTCGTGTACACCGGCATGGTTCCTGGCGTGATCGCGGGGCACTACGCGCTCGCCGACAGCGCCATCGACGTGGCGGCGCTCGCGCGCCAGGCGAACGCCACGATGCTCCTCACGACCGCGTCACTCGTGCGGCCCAACGAGCGCGAGGTCGCCTGCAGCGACGGTACCGTGCTTTCCTACGATGCGCTCTCGATGGACGTGGGATCGATACCCGTGATCGGCAACGCGGAAGGCGTCGAGCGCCACGCGGTGTGCATGCGCCCCATGGAAGCGCTGGTGCGCGGCTGGGTCGACGTTCGCGCCCGCGCGCGGGCCGGCAAGGTGGGATCCATCACGATCGTGGGCGCCGGCGCCGGGGGCGTGGAGCTCGCGTTCGCGATGGAATATGGACTTCGCCGCGAGATGAAAGGCGATGCGCCCCACGTGCGCGTCATCGCCGACACGCCCGTCGCGCTGCCCGAGATGCACGCGAACGCGCGCGCCCGCCTTCGGCGGCGCCTCGCGAAGCGCAACATCGGCGTGCACGTCTCGAGCACCGTGAAGGAAGTCGGCGAGAACTACGTGCGGCTGCAGAGCGGCATCGAGTTCGCCTCCGACGCCACGTTCTGGGCGACGGGCGCGGGCGCGCAGGAATGGATCCGGGAATCGGGATTCGCGACCGACGAGCGCGGATTCCTCCTCACGAACGATTTCCTGCAGTCGGTGACGTATCGCGAGGTCTTCGGCGTGGGCGATTGCGCCGCCCAAGAGCACAATCCGCTTCCGAAGGCCGGCGTATTCGCGGTGCGCGCCGCGCCGCAGCTCGCGGCGAACCTTCGCGCCGCGCTCTCCGATGCGCCGCTCGAGCGCCACGTGACGAGCGCGCGCCATCTCCAGATCGTCTCGACCGGCGGCCGCAATGCCGTTGCGATGTGGGACGGCTATTCGTGGCAGGGCTACTGGGCGTGGCTGTGGAAGGACTTCATCGACCGCGGATTCGTCGCGCGCTATCGCGTCGCTTCGCAGCGGGCGCCGATCTCGGTCCAAAGCCCGAATTCGGAACGGCCGGGCTGACTACTTCGACTCCGCGGTCGCTCCCGGAGTCTCCACGTCGGGCTTTGCAGCGAGGGCGCGCGTCATGCGGCCTCCTGGTGCTCGGCGCGCGGCGTCACGGGCGTGGGCAGGATCTTCACGACCTTCACCATGCGGTTCTGCACCTGCAGGATTTCCACGGGATGGTCGGCGATCATGAGCGCGACGCCCGCTTCGGGAATGTCCTCGAGCTGCTCGAGCAGCAATCCGTTGATCGTCTTCGGCCCGTCGAGCGGGAATGCGAAGCCGGCCTTTCGGTTGAGCACCCGCAGCGAGCAGGCGCCGTCTGCGATCACGCTGCCGTCGGGCTCGCTGTGGAACATGGACGAGTTGTCGCCATAGGCCTGGCTCGTGAATTCGCCCACGATCTCCTCGAGGATGTCCTTCATGGTGACGAGGCCGAGGATCTCGCCGTATTCGTCCACCACGAGGCCCATGTGGCGCTGGTTCTCCTGGAAATTCGACAGCTGCGTGAGGAGCGCCGTTCCCTCGGGCACGTAGTACGGGTCGCGCATGATCTTGCGCAGGTTCTCGACGTCCACCTGCTCCTCGCGCATTGCGTTCACCACCTTGCGCACGTGGAGGATTCCCACGACGTTGTCGAGATCGCCTTCCGTGACCACGAGGCGCGTGTGGTGCGCGGTCGCGAGGGCGGCGCGTATCTCGTCGATGTCGTCGTGCAGGTCGAGCGTCTCGATCTGCCCGCGCGGCGTCATCGTGTCGTCGACAGTCATGTCCTCGAGCTCGAAGAGGTTGAGGAAGATCGACTGGTGCTTCTTCGGGATGAACTTGCCGCCCTCGAGCACGAGCGTGCGCAGCTCTTCCATGCTGAGGGGCTGCGCCGCCTGCTCGCCCACCGTCTGGATGCGCAACACCTTGAGGATGATCCTCACGACCACGTTCACGATCCACATGGCCGGCCGCGTCGCGTGGATGAGCGGCGTGATCACGTAGGACGACGCGAGCGCGATCGTCTCGGAATACGTGGCGCCCAGGATTTTCGGCAGGATCTCCGCGAAGATCAGGATCGTGACGCTCGCCGCGAACGTCGCGATCGCGAGCACGAATTCGCCCTCGCCGAGGAGGCGCCGGCAGATCTCCGCGACCAGGATCGTGGTCGCGGCGTTGAGGAGCGTGTTGCCCGCGAGGATGAAGGCGAGGAGCTGGTCGGTCCGATCGAGGAGCTTCTGCGTGAGGCGCGCGCCCGTGTGGCCTTCGCGGACGAGGTGGCGCAGGCGATAGCGGTTCAACGCCATCATGCAGGTCTCGGACATCGAGAAGAAGCCCGAGGCCGCGAGCAGAATGCACAGCGTGGCGAACAGCCACCAGAGAGGGATGTCGTCGGCGGTCACGGCTATTGCTTGAGGACGAGCTCGAGCAGGACCTTGCTGCCCACGTACGCGATCAGCAGCGCGGTCGACCCCGCGATCGTCCACTTCACGGCGGTGCGCCCGCGCCATCCGCGGACGTAGTGGCCCACGAGCAGCCCACCGAAGATGAACCACGAGACGATCGCGAAGACAGTCTTGTCCGAGATCGTGAAGGGCTTGTGGAAGAGCTGCTCGGAGAAGAGCACGCCCGACAGCAGCGTGAGCGTGAGCAGCACGAACGCCGCGAGCAGGATGCGGAAGAGCAACGCCTCCATCTCGAGCAGCGGCGGAAGGCGGTTGAGGAACGGTGGCAGCACGCCGCGGTGCAGCCACTTCTCCTCGGCGAGCATCACGATCGCGTGGATCGTGGCCACGATGAAGAGGCTGTAGGCGAGCATCGCGATCACGAAGTGCAGCGCGAAGAGCGGGTCGCCCCCGTAGGTGACGATGTGTCGCGTCGGGATCGCGAGCTGCAGGAGCACGGCGACCAGCGCGATCGGCGACATGAGCCCGAGGATTCCAGCGAGTCCCTGGTAGGCGAGCCCCGCGAGCCAGTAGATCAGCACGGTGAGCCACGCGAGCATCGAGATGGCGTTCGCCACGCCGAGATCGAGGCCCTCGGGATCGACGACACGGCGGTAGAGCAGCATGCCGTGGAGCACCAGCGCCACGGGCACGAGCGCGATTTCCAGGCGCGGCTCGATGCGCGTGGAAGCTCCGGCCGCAACCGCCGTGCGCGATGCGCGCCAGGCGATCGCCGACAGCAGGAGCCAGCAGCCCACGGTGCTAAAATACAAAAGCAAATCAGGCATTTCTATATTTTACCTCCCCCATGCTCGACACGCTGACCCAACGCCTCGCCTCGGTCGTGAAGACCCTGCGGGGCCATTCGCGCATTACCGAGGACAACGTCCAGGAGATGCTTCGCGAGGTGCGCCTCGCGCTCCTCGATGCGGACGCGGGCCTGCCGGTGGTGAAGGATTTCATCGCGAGGGTGAAGGAAAAGGCCCTCGGCCAGGAAGTCGTGGGGAGCCTTACGCCTGGACAGGCCCTCGTGGGCATCGTTCACGCGGAGCTGGTGTCGCTGATGGGCGGCACCAACGCGGCGCTGTCTTTCGCGACGCAGCCGCCGGCCGTGATCCTCCTCGCGGGCCTGCAGGGCTCGGGAAAGACCACTTCGGCCGGCAAGCTCGCGCGCCTCATCAGGAACACGACGAAGAAGAAGGTGCTGCTCGTCTCGACGGACGTCTATCGTCCCGCGGCCATCGAGCAGCTCGCCACGCTCGCGAAGAACCTCGACATCGAGATCTTCCCGTCGGACGCGTCGCAGAAGCCGGTGGACATCGCGCGCGCCGCGCTCGACTACGCGAGGAAGCATTTCCACGACGTGCTCATCGTCGACACCGCGGGGCGCCTCGCCGTCGACGAAGCCATGATGCAGGAAGTGAAAGCGCTGCACGCCGCGGTCAGCCCGATCGAGACGCTCTTCGTGGTGGACTCGATGCAGGGCCAGGACGCGGTGAACGTCGCGCGCGCTTTCAACGAGGCGCTGCCGCTCACCGGGATCGTGCTCACGAAACTGGACGGCGATTCGCGCGGCGGCGCGGCGCTCTCGGTGCGCCACGTCACGGGCAAGCCCATCAAGTTCGTGGGCGTTTCCGAGAAGATGGACGGCATCGAGGCCTTCCACCCGGATCGCATGGCCTCGCGCATCCTCGGCATGGGCGACATCCTCTCGCTCGTCGAGGAAGCGCGCAGCAAGGTGGACGAGGCCGAGGCGGTCAAGTTCGCCGAGAAGATCAAGAAGGGCAAGGATTTCGACCTCGAGGACTTCAGGGCGCAGATCGGGCAGATGAAGAAGATGGGCGGGCTCGCGAGCCTCGCCGACAAGCTGCCGGCGCAGATCACGCAGATGGCGCAGACGTCGCCCGAGCTCCAGGAGAAGGCGTTGAAGCGCACCGAAGCGATCATCAACTCGATGACGCCGCACGAGCGCAGGAAGCCCGAGCTCCTCAAGGCGTCGCGCAAGCGCCGCATCGCGGCGGGCGCCGGCGTCCAGGTGCAGGAGGTGAATCGCCTGCTCGCGCAGTTCGAGCAGATGCGCAAGATGATGAAGATGATGCGCGGGGGAAACCTCATGAAGATGATGCGCAACATGAAGGGCATGATGCCGGGGATGCGATGAAAAAATACCTGTTCGTGATGCTTTGCTGCTGCGCCTCGCTCGCGCGGGCCCAGGTGCCGGACAAGGAGTTCATCGACATCTATCGCGAGCTGATCGAGATCGACACGGCGCAGCCCGAGGCGAACACGACGCCCGCGGCCCAGGCGATGGCCAAGCGCCTTCTCGATGCCGGGTTCGATCCGCGGGACGTCGAAATCGCGGGTCCGGCGCCCGACAGGCAGAACCTCATCGCGCGGCTGCGCGGCGCGGGCGAGGGCAAGCCGATCCTCCTGCTCGCGCACATCGACGTCGTCGCCGCGCACAAGGAAGACTGGACCGGCGGCCTCGATCCTTTCAAGCTCACCGAGCGCGACGGCTACTACTACGCGCGCGGATCGATCGACGACAAGGCGATGGCCTCGATCTTCGTCGCCAAC
>DATGGI010000048.1:0-6376 GCA_035308545.1 Usitatibacter sp. | reverse complement strand
CCGGTGGTCAGCGGCCGGTTCATGACGGCGCGAACCCAATCGGAATCGCCGGCTGGTGAGAAGCTGACGACGCCGCGGATGTCGCTGAGGCGAGCGACGCGGGAGGGCGGTTCCGCGGCCGCCCAGCTCGCCACGAGCGAGGCGATTCCGCACACAAGGACCCAAAGCGACGAACGGGAGAGGGACGTGCTCATGGGACACCTTCCTTGAGTGAAGTGTTGGAACATTGACACGAATTGAAACAAATTGTTCCGCCTATCGCCCCCAGGCGCCCCGTGAAGCGGTGACTGCGAACTCCTTCGCGATGCGCAGTTGCTCGCGCAGTATCGGGCGCACGCGCGATGCGCGCCCGGTGTTGAATGCAAAAGGACAAGTTTCATCCATGTAGTTTTCCTCGACCATCTCCATCTGCACCGCGTGCACGCCGCGGGATGGCGCGCCGAAGCTGCGTGTGATGTGTCCGCCCTTGAAGCGGCCATCCAGCACCGAGGTGTAGTCCTCGTGTCGCTGCAAGGCGACCCACAACGAGCGGGCCAATCCAGGATCGCACGAGGTCCCGCCCGCCGTGCCGAGATTGAAATCCGGCAATCGCCCCTCGAAGAGGCGCGGCGATACTCCGACGATGGAGTGCGCGTCCCAGAGGATGGCCACGCCGTGTTGCGAACGCACACGATCGATCTCGCGCGCGATCCGCCGGTGATAGGGCTGCCAGGTCGCGTCGACACGGCGCGCGATTTCATCGCGCGGAGGCTCGCCCGAGCGATACAACGGCTGCGAATCGAACGTGTCCGTCGGGCAAAGCTTCGGCGTGTCGCGCCCCGGGTAGAGATTGGTTCCGTCGGGCGGCCGGTTCACGTCGATCACGTAACGCGAATGGGTCGCGACGATGACCGTGGCGTCCAGCTCATCGAGGAAATCGTAGAGGCGCGGAAGATGCCAATCCGTGTCGCCGCGCTGGACCGCGACCTCCGTCATGCCGCGGCCTACCGAATGCGGCACGAACGTGCCCACGTGGGGCATCGAAACGATCAGGGGGCTCGAACCGTGGCGGTAACGGTAGGGCGCGACGGTCCGCTCAGAGAGGAACATCGAGGTGGTGGCGCTTTGCCGTCTCGATGGCGAGCTCGTAGCCCGCATCCGCGTGGCGGACGACGCCGATCGCCGGATCATTCCAGAGCACGCGCTCGATGCGCTTCGCCGCCGCGGGTGTCCCATCGCACACGATCACCACGCCCGCGTGCTGCGAGTAACCCATGCCCACGCCGCCGCCGTGATGGATCGAGACCCAGGTTGCACCGCCGGAGGTCGAGAGCAGCGCGTTGAGCAACGGCCAATCGGAGACGGCATCACTGCCGTCCTTCATCGATTCGGTCTCGCGATTGGGGCTCGCGACCGAGCCCGTGTCGAGGTGGTCGCGGCCGATCACGATTGGCGCTTTCAATTCCCCTTTCGCCACCATCTCGTTGAATGCGAGTCCCGCGAGATGACGCTGGCCCAATCCCAGCCAGCAGATTCTCGCCGGCAGTCCCTGGAACTGGATCCTTTCGCGCGCCATGTCGAGCCAGCGGTGCAGGTGCGCATCTTCGGGGAAGAGCTCCTTCACCTTCGCGTCGGTCTTGTAGATGTCCTCGGGATCGCCGGAGAGCGCGACCCAGCGGAACGGGCCCTTGCCTTCGCAGAAGAGCGGGCGGATGTAGGCGGGCACGAAGCCGGGGAATGCGAACGCATCCTCCACGCCTTCATCCTTCGCCACCTGGCGGATGTTGTTGCCGTAGTCCACCGTCGGGATGCCGCGCTTGTGGAGCTCGAGCATCGCCGTCACGTGACGCTTGATGGACTCCTTCGCTGCCGCCTCGATGGATTTCGGATTCGTCTTCTGCGCGGCCTCCCATTGCTCCACGGTCCAGCCCGAGGGCAGGTAGCCGTTCACGAGGTCGTGCGCCGAGGTCTGGTCCGTCACGAGATCGGGACGCACGTTGCGCTTCACGATCTCGGGAACGATGTCGGCGGCGTTGCCGAGGAGGCCGATTGAAATCGGCGTCTTCGTTTCGCGAAGCATCTGGAGCGCTTCGTCGAGCGACGCGGCCTGCTTGTCGAGGTAACGCGTGCGCAACCGCATGTCGATGCGCGACTGGCGGCACTCGATGGCGAGCATCGACATGCCGGCCATCGTCGCGGCGAGGGGCTGGGCGCCACCCATGCCGCCGAGGCCTGCGGTCAATATCCACTTGGGCTGGGCACCCGCCTTCGCGGGTGTGACAGCTCCGTAATGCTGGCGTAACGCCTCCGCGAACGTCTCGTACGTTCCCTGCACGATGCCCTGCGAGCCGATGTAGATCCACGAGCCCGCGGTCATCTGGCCGAACATCATGAGGCCCTTGCGGTCGAGCTCGTTGAAGTGGTCCCACGTGGCCCACTTGGGCACGAGGTTCGAGTTGGCGATCAGCACGCGCGGCGCATCGGCGTGCGTCTTGAAGACAGCGACGGGCTTGCCGGACTGGACGAGCAGGGACTCGTCATCGCCCAGGCGCTTCAGCGTCGCGAGGATCGCGTCGAAGCATTCCCAATTACGCGCGGCGCGGCCGATGCCGCCGTAGACCACGAGCTCGGCGGGATTCTCCGCGACCTCCGGATCCAGGTTGTTCTGGATCATGCGGTAGGCGGCTTCCGTGAGCCAGCTCTTGCACGTGAGGGCGCTGCCCCGCGGGGCGCGGACGATGCGGTCGGCGATGCGGCGATGGGTCATGTCCGTTATTATGACGCATGCCCCTCGTACGCATCGACCTCGTGGAAGGCCTCTCGGAGCCGCAGATCGCCGCCATCGGCAACGCGATCCAGAAGGCCATGGTCGAAACCATCGGCGTTCCGGAGCGCGACCGCTTCCAGGTGATCAACGAGCACGCGCCGAACCGCTTCCTCTACAACCGCGGCTACCTCGGCATCGAGCGCAGCGACATGCAGGTGATCGTGCAGATTTTCCTCAGCAAGGGCCGAGCGACCGAGATGAAGCAGGCGCTCTATGCGGCGCTCGCGAAGTACATCTCCGAGGATGCGCAACTCCGGCCCCAGGACGTCGTCGTGGTGCTCACCGAGAACACGCGCGAAGACTGGTCGTTCGGCAACGGCGTGGCGCAGTACGTCACGATGCCGAAGGAGCTGTGGAAGTAGCCCCGGCCTTCGCCGGGGCGACGCAGCTCGAGACCCCGCGCCTGAAGTTGCGCCAGTTCCGCGAATCGGATCTGGACTCCTATGCCGTCATGTGCGCCGATCGCGACGTCATGCGCTATCTCGGCACGGGCGTCACCCTGAATCGCGGCGAGACCTGGCGCGCGATCGCCGGGATGCTCGGTCACTGGCAACTGCGCGGCTACGGCATGTGGGCGCTGGAATCGAAGGAGACCGGCGAGCTCGTCGGCCGCGCGGGTTTCATCTATCCGGAAGGATGGCCCGGCTTCGAGCTGGGCTGGGTGCTCGGCAAGGCGCACTGGGGCAAGGGCTACGCGACCGAGGCCGCGCGCGAAGCGCTTCGCTACGGATACGAAGTGATGAAGCGCGACCGGGTGATCAGCCTGATCCGCCACAAGAACGCCGCGTCCATCAAGGTGGCCGAACGGCTGGGCTCGAAGCTCGCGGGCGAAGTGGAATTGCTGGGCGCGAAGGCGCTGGTGTACGAGAACCTGCGTGGTTGATCTCGACGTCTACTTCGCGCGCATCGGCTATTCGGGCCCGCGCGACGCGACGCTCGCAACACTCGCGCGACTGCACGAGCTGCACCCGGCGGCCATCCCGTTCGAGAACCTGGCCGCCTTCGTGAACGAGGTGCCATCGCTCGAGGTCGCGAGCCTCCAGGCGAAGCTCGTGAAGGGAGGGCGCGGCGGCTGGTGCTTCGAGCAGAACCTGCTCTTCCACGGCGCGCTCACGGCGCTGGGCTTCGAGGTGAAGCGCCTGGCCGCACGCGTGCGATGGAACGTTCCACCGAACGTGGTGACGGCGCGAAGCCACTGCCTGATGCAGGTGACGATCGAAAGCGAGCGCTACATCGCCGACGTGGGATTCGGCGGCCTCGTGCTCACCGCGCCTTTGCGCCTCGTGCACGGCGTCGAGCAACCCACGCCCCACGAGCCACAGCGCATCCTCGAAGAGGGCGGCATCCACGTGATGCAGGCCAAGGTCGCCGGCGAATGGCAGACGCTCTACACGTTCGAGATGAACGAAGCGCAGGTCGCCGACTACGAGGTGAGCAACTGGTATCTCGCCAACTACCCGCAGTCGCACTTCGTGACGACGGTGGTCGCGGCGCGCTCGATGCCCGGCGTGCGGCACGCGCTGCGCGGCAACCGGTATTCGATTCATGTCATGGGCGGACCCACGGAGCGGCGCTTCATCTCGAGCGTGAAGGAATTCCTCGAGGTGCTCGAAGGTCCCTTCGGCATTCGCGTGCCGCGATCGGCGAAGCTCGAGGAAAAGCTCGCGAAGCTGATCGAGGCCGCTCCGGCCGGCTGAGCGGCTAGGGCGTCACCTTCTTTTTCCAGATCTCCCAGGGCCGCTCGATCGTCGAGCGGTTCGTTTCCGTCGCGCGCCGCCCCTCGTCGTCGGAGAGGAATTCGATCGGGCCGCCGAGTTGGACCGCGAGCGTCTGCAGCTTCGCGTTCGCCTGCGTGTACACCGAGCGGAAGACCGCTTCCGGGATGCTCGAGCCCACGACGGTCACGCCGTGGCCGCGCATCAATACGCACGCGCAGTCGCCGATGCATTTCGCGAGGTCCTTGCCGAGGCGCGCGTCGCGGATGAGGAGGTCGTTCTCGGGCTGCGACTTGCGGATCTCGTAGACGGGCGCGCCGCTCCAGAGGAACGAGGCCATGTGATAGACGGGCTTCAGCGCGTTCTTCGTGATGCCGAACGGGATCACGGAGTCCGCGTGGCTGTGCACGATCGCCATCACGTCGGGGCGCTGCCGGTACATCTCGCCGTGGATGAAGCGCTCGAGATACGGCTTGCGACCATCACCGACGGGTTCGCTGTCGGGCCCATGCTCGAGGATGTCGGCGACGGTGACGAGCTCGGGCGCCAGCGACCGCGACATGAAGAAATGCGCGGGATCGCGATCGCTTCGCGCGCTCACGTGGCCGTAGGCGTCGAGCACGCCGTGCATCGCGAGGATGCGATTGGCCGCGACGAGGTCGGACAGGAGGCCCGAATTCATGGAATCACGATAGCATAGGGCCATGGCGCAACGCCCGCTGCTCACCGATCGCATCCGCGCCGCCGCGGCGCGCGACCCGAAGGCGCCCGCGTTCCTCGGCTCATCGACGATCACCCACGGCGAGATGCGCTCGCTCATCGGCGCGGCGATCCGCATGCTGGACGCGCGCGGAGTGCGTACCGGCCAGGTCGTGGCGCTCACGATGTCGCAGTCGCCGCTGCACCTGATCATGTTCCTCGCGCTCGCGCGGATGGGCGCGATCTCGCTTTCGGTTGCGCCGATGGCCGAGGCATCCCAACGCGCGGCGCTCTACCGGCGCTTCGGCGTGACCGCCGTGGTCTCCGAGCTCGAGGATGCGGGCGCGCCGGGCGTGATGTTGATCCACGTGCGCGGCTTGAGCGCTCGTGGAGACGAGACGGACTTCGAGAACATGCAGTACGAGCCGGTGGGCGCGACTCCGCTGCGGATCGCGCTCACGTCGGGCACGGTGAGCGAGCGCAAGGGCGTCGAGCAATCCCACGAGGAGTTCGCGATCCGCCTCGACAGGCGCTACTACGGCGACACGGCCGTCCCGCGCGTCCTGCCGCAGAACCTGCACGTGACCGCTGCGCTCACGATCGTCTTCCATGCGCTCTCGCGCGGCGGCGCGGTCGTGTTTCCCCCGGCCTACGATGTCGCGTCGATGTTCGCGACGATCCGGCGCTTCGGCGTCACGCACATGACTTTGCCGCCATCCCACGTGGCCGCGATGTTGCCGCTCCTGAAAGGCGACGCACCGGCCTTTCCGGAGCTCAGGCATTTCCGCATGGTCGGAGTGACGCCGCCTCGCGGCCTGGTCGAGGAGGTGCATCGGAAGATCACGCCCCATGTCCACGTTCCCTATGCGACGACGGAGGTCGGCGTGATCGCCGTGGGCTCGCCCGAGATCCTCGCGCAGCGCCCGGACAGCTCCGGCCGCGTGGCGCCCGACGTGCAGTTGCAGATCGTGGGAGAAGACGGCGCGGTCCTTCCGCCGAATGCGACTGGGGAGATTCGCGTGCGCGTTCCCGGCATGCCCAAGGGCTATTTCGGCGGCGTCGATGCGGCGCAGTTCCGCGACGGATGGTTCTATCCCCGCGACTACGGCTACCTCACCGATGACGGATTCGTATACGTGCTCGGACGGTTGGACGA
>DATGGI010000047.1:0-9230 GCA_035308545.1 Usitatibacter sp. | reverse complement strand
CTGCTGCCATTGCACCTGGTGCCAGCGGGAGACCGGAGCGTCGTTCGCGTTGAACGCGCTCTGGGAAGCGAGCCGCGTCGAGGTGACGCACGGCACTCCGGAGCTCGTCGACACGCCTTCCAATAGCGGCAAGGGACAGGTCATCGCGCGCTGTCCGAAATGCCACATCGCGCTCTGGAGCAACTACGGCGGACTCGGCGACATCGTGCGGTTCGTTCGCGTGGGCACGCTCGACGAGGCGTCGCGCTTTCCGCCGGACATCCACATCTTCACGTCCACGAAGCAGCCCTGGGTCGTGATTCCCGAGGGCATGCGGGCGGTTCCCGAGTACTACAAGTCCGCGGAGATCTGGCCGAAGGAAAGTCTCGAACGGCGGGCGAAGCTGTTTCCGCCGAAGTGATGGGCCCCGGCCTTCGCCGGGGTGACGATCAGCACCGCGGTGACGATCAGCGCCGGGGTGGCAATCAGGCCGGCGCGAGCTTGCGGTAGCGCGCCATGTGGCGAATCGCCTGCCGCGGCTTGCCGAGCCTTTCGTAGAGGAGCGCCAGGTTGTAGTGGCCGTCGGCGAGCTCCGGATCGCTGTGCAACGCCTGCTCGTACACCTCGATCGCCTCGGCGCCACGATCCATGTCCTCGAGCAGCACCGCGAGGTTGTAGAGGACGACCGCGTGGGTGCCGCAGGCCGTGAGCGCTTCGCGATAGGCGCGCTCGGCTTCCTCGTGCCGGCCGGATTCGTGGAGCAGGCGCCCGAGATTGATGCGCGCGTCCAGGCGCGACGGGTCCTCGACGATGGCGCGGTCGTAGGCGCGCATCGCGCCTTCGCGATCGCGCACTTCCAGCGCCACGCCCTGCGAGTACCAGTCGTCTCCGAGCGCGGATTGCGGCGGCGGCGCCGGTGTTTCGATCACGCTGAGCGAACCGTCGGAGGGATCTCCCTCGAAGGCGAGGAGGTATTGTCCCGAGTCGGCCTGCCAGCGGTTGCCGCCTTCGCGCACCACCACGCGATCGGCGACGGCGCCGATGCTCAGGCCCGAAAGCGGCATCCGCTCCGGAAGATGGCGGCGCAGTTCCTTCAGTGACTCGGTGATGCGGCGGGCCGGCACCTTGGCATCGGCCAGGGCCTGCGCGGTCCGCAGCACGATCAGGTCCTGGAAGGAGAAGCGCAGCGAATCGCGCGGGCCGCGCTCGGGGGAAACGAATCCGGCCGCCACGAAGGCGCGGATCGTGGCGCGGGGTAGCCGCAGGAGCTTTTCCACTTCGCGTACGCCATACGGGTTCATGCAGTCCTGCGCTTCTGTTGCCTAGGCTTTCGCCCTCTTCTTCGTTGGCGCGGCGGGCTCCGCGGCGGCGCGCTTCGGCGGCTTGCGCTCCGCCGATGCAGGCGGTTCCTTCGCCTTCGACGGCGCGACGGATTTCTTCTCGAGGCTCTTGCGCAGCGCATCCATGAGGTCGATCACCTGCGCGCCCACCTCGGGCTCGTCCTGCATGGTGATCTCCTGTCCCTCGACCTTCTTCTGGATCGCGGCCTCGATGCGGGTCGCGACCGTGTCCGTGTACGCGCTCGGGTCGAACTTGTCCGACGATTGCGCGGCGATGAGCTGCTCGGCGAGCTTCAGCTCCGCCGGTTTCACTTCCGTATCGGGAATCTCGATCTCCTTCATGGAGCGCACTTCGCCGGCGTAGAGCAATTGCTGCATGACGAGGCCATCCTTCACCGCGCGGATCATCACGATGTATTGCTTGCCGCGCGCGGCCCAGCGGCCGAGGGCGCAGCGGCCCGACTCCAGGAGCGCCTTCGTGAGGAGCGCGTACGGCTTGGCGCCGCCCTTGTCCGGCGCGAGGTAGTAAGCCTTGTCGAAGTAGACCGGGTCGACGGCCGCGAGCGGAACGAATTCCGTGATCTCGGCCATGTGCGTGCCGGCCTCTTCCATGGCCTTCAGCTCCGAGGGCTCGAAGACCACGTACTGGTCCTTCGCGAATTCGTAGCCCTTCACCATGTCTTCGCGGGGCACGATCACCTCTTCCTTCACGCACACGTACTGCTGCTTCACGCGTGAGCCGCACGTCTTGTGCAGCAGGTTGAAGGAAATGGCCTTGCTAGCCTCGGTCGCAGAGAACAGGCGAACGGGGATTGAGACCAGCCCGAATGAAACCGTCAGAGTCGCGATGGATCTTGCGGCCATGGTTTAACCTCCTTCGATAATTCATTGTAATCCAAGGCTTTTTGGATGTCACCCGGGCGCATTTTTGAGCGCTTTCTCGAGGCTCTGCTTGCGATCGAGGACATCCTTCCATCGATCGCCCCTCTGGGCGAGAAGATCGGGCGCGTTGGTGATGCGAAAGTCGAGCGGATGCGCGGTCGCGAGCTCTTCCCAGGTGAGCGGCATGGAGACGGGCGCTCCGGGTTGTCCCCGCGGCGAATAGGCGACGTTCAGCGTCTTGCCGCGGACGTTCATGTTGTAGTCCATGAAGATCTTTCCCGTGCGCTTGGGGATGCTCCATTCGACCGTGATGTCCTTCGGCAGGCGCCGCATGAGGTGGCGGCTCACGAGCTCCGATACGTGGCGCGCCGCGTCGAAATCGATCGTGCGCCGGATCGGCACGAAGATGTGCAGTCCCGTCTTGCCCGAAGTCTTCACCACGGGTTCGAGGGACATCTCGGCGAGGAGTTCCTTCAGCGCGAAGGCCACTTCCTTGCCCTTCTCGAAGGCGGCGGTGTTGAGCTCCGGCTCGTCGCCGGCCTTTTCCTGTCCCGAATAGATGTAGGGATCCAGGTCGAACACCACGAAATCGGGATAGTTGAGGACGGATTTCTCGAGCGCCTCGAGCGACGAGGAGTAGTCGGTGCCCTTCGACAGCGCGTCGGCCGAGAGCTTCGCGCGCGAGTGCCAGACGTGGAACTCGAGCGTGCCCATCTGCGCGAGCCACAGCAGCGTGGGCAGGTTGTTGCAGAGGAGGTAGTCGTGCTTCTCGTCCTTGCTGTCGGAGAAGACCGTGACGCTCTCGACGAACTCGGGCTTCTCGGCGTCGTAGTGCTTCTGGAAAAAACGCTCGCCGCCGATGCCCTCGGGCATGCGGATCATCGTGAGTGGCCGGTCGGCGAGGTGTGGAATGATGTGCGGCGACATTCGCGTGAAGTAGCGGAGCAGGTCGCGCTTGGTGAGCGCGGGCTGCTGGAGCGCCGGATTCGCGGGCCAGTACACGCGGTCGAGGTGCGTGAGCTTGATGCGCGCGGCGCCGATGGCGAGAGTGAGCGCCGCGCGGGTGTTGTCGAGCTGGGCGAGGACATCGTCGAATCCCTCGCGGCTTTTCGCGGGATCCGGGCCTTCGCGGGGATGACTGCTCTCGCGCGTTACCTTCTTCACGTCGATGTCGTCCCGCAGCCGCACGAATACCGGTGCCCTCAGGTGCCCGTCGTCGGTCCAGTTCGCGTAGCTCACCTCCGCCACGAGCTTGGGCTCCACCCACGTCGTGGGCGCGGTGAGCTCGGGCTCCTCGGAGAACGGATTCCCTTCGGTCACCAGCGGGGCGAGGGCGGCCTTCACCTTCGCCAGCGACTTGTCGTCGAATCCGGAGCCCACGTGGGAAGCGAAGACGAGCTTCTTCTTGTCGCGGTAACCGACGAGGATCGAACCCAGCGACGCGCGCGAGCCTTTGCCCTTCGTGAATCCGCCGATGATGAAGTCGGCGGTCTTCACGGGCTTCACTTTGGTCCACGAGGCCGAGCGCTTTCCCGTTTCGTAGCGGCTCGCCTTGCGCTTGCCGATCACGCCCTCGAAGCCGCTCGCGATCGCCGCGTCATGCAGCGAGACGCCGTCTTCGGAAGCGTGCACGAGCTGCACGTGCGGCGAAGGCAGCAGGCATTGGGCGAGGTACCGGCGCCGGTCCGAGTAGATGGAACCGCGCAGGTCGATGCCGGCGAAGTAGGGGAGGTCGAAGCAGAAGAAGACGACCGGCGTCGCGCGGTCCGCGGCCGCGATTTCGCGCTCGCCCTTCATCTGCACGCGATCCTGGAGCGCGCCGAAGGAAGGCTTGCCGGAGGCATCGAAGCACACGATCTCGCCGTCGAGGACCATGCGCGCGCCCGCATTCGCGCGAAGCTCCGCGGCGAGTTTCGGGAACGCGGCGGTGAGATCGAGCCCGCGGCGCGATTGCAGCTTCACCTTGTCGCCGTCGACGAACGCGATCACGCGGTAGCCGTCGAGCTTCGGCTCCCACATCCAGTCACCGCTGTTGTAGACCTTGTCGCCCAGTTCCGCCTGCATCGGCTCGAGCTTCGTGGGCATCGGCGAAGGATCGCCGGCGGGCACCAGGCGCGAAGCGTCGATGCGATGGGCGGGTACGACCTTGAGATCCTCGACCGACGCGCCCGAGAGGATCGAGCGATTCTGCTGCGCGATGTCGCTGCCCGCGATGACGAAACGGTCCTTGTGCTTGATGAGCAGCCATCCGTCCTTCGTCTTCACGAGGGCGAAGGAGCCCTTCAACTTCTCGCCGCGAAGCTGCACGCTGATCTTGCCGCGGGCGAATCCCTCGCGCACTTCGCGCTGCGCCGCCACGGGATCCTCGAAGTACGTGACGCCGCCCTCATCGGGCGAATACACGCCGCAATCCCACACGATCACCTCGCCGGCGCCGTATTGCTTCGGCGGAATGATGCCCTCGAAGGAGGCGTAGCCGTAGGGATGGTCCTCGGTGAGCACCGCGAAGCGCTTGTCGGCCGGATCGAGCGACGGGCCCTTCGGCACCGCCCAGGAGATCAACACCCCGTCACACTCCAGGCGAAAGTCGTAGTGCAGCCGCGTGGCAGAATGCATCTGGATCACGAACAGCAGCGGACCGGTGCGCCGCTCGACGACCGAGGGCGCGGGCTCCGGCGTGGCATCGAAGGCTCGCTTCGAGCGGTACTCGCTGAGGGCCGGGCTTTTCGCCGCGGTGTCTTTTGCCATGGCGGGATTCTAGGGGAAGGGCGCGGATGGCATCGAGGATTCTCGCGGGCGCAAGCGGCTATTCCTTCAAGGAGTGGAAGGGCTCGTTCTATCCGGGCGACATGAAGCCCGAGGGGATGCTGCCCTTCTACTCGTCGCGATTGCCGACGGTGGAGATCAACAACACGTTCTATCGCATGCCCAGCCTCGCGATGGTCGAGAACTGGAAGGCGGTGACGCCGCCGGATTTCAGGTTCGCCATCAAGGCCTCGCGGCGCATCACGCACATGTCGCGCCTCAAGGCCGAGTCGGCGGGCGACTCCGTGGACTATCTCTACAAGGCGCTCGTGGGCCTGGGCGAGAAACGCGGGCCCGTGCTGTTCCAGCTCCCACCCAACATGAAGAAGGATCTCCCGCGCCTCGAAGCGTTCCTGCCGCTGCTGCCGAAGGACCACATGGCGGCATTCGAGTTCCGGAACGAGAGCTGGTTCGAGGAGGATGTGTACGCCGCGTTGAAGGCCGTGGGCGCGTCGCTCTGCTTCTCCGAGCGCGAGGACAACGCGCCGCCACCGCTCGTCGAGACCGCGCCCTGGGGTTACGTGCGGTTGCGCCTCGAGCAATACTCCGACGGCGACCTCGAGAAATGGGCCGCGCGCCTGGAGGCCACGGGGTGGAGTGAGATCTTCGTGTACTTCATGCACGAGCCCACGGCGCCGGCCTATGCCGCGACGCTCTCCCGTTTCGCGGAGAAGGCGTGAAGACGCTTCTCGAGGTGCCGAAGAACGCGCGCGCCTGCTACGTGATGGCGCATGGCGCGGGCGCGGGCATGACGCATCCATTCCTCACGGCGGTGGCCAAAGGGCTCGGCGAACGCGGCATCGCGACGCTGCGCTACAACTTCCCCTACATGGATCGCGGATCGAAGCGCCCCGACACGCCGAAAGTCGCGCAGGCCGCCGTGCGTGAAGCGGTCGCGATCGCGGCCGGCGCGGCGCCGAAGCTCCCGCTCTTCGCCGGCGGCAAGTCCTTCGGCGGGCGCATGACGTCGCAAGCGCAAGCCGCCGAACCGTTGCCCGGCGTTCGCGGACTGGTGTTCCTCGGATTCCCGTTGCACGCGCCCGGCAATGCCTCCGACGAGCGCGGCGCGCACCTGTTCGACGTGAAAGTCCCGATGCTCTTCCTCCAGGGCACCCATGACGATTTCGCGAAGATGGAGCTGCTGAAGCCGCTCGTGAAGAGGCTGGGCGGCCGCGCGACGCTCACGACCTTCGAGGACGCGGATCACTCGTTCCACGTGCCCGCCCGCACGGGGCGGAAGGATGCGGAGGTGTTGCAGGAGCTGCTGGACGAAATGGCGAAATGGATCAGCCGGCAACCCTGAAGCCTCTGGGGGCGCGCCTCGCGATCCTGCTCTTCGTGGGATTCGTGGTCGTGCAGGTGGTTGCGGGATTCGCCATCGGAATCTGGGTGGGTGTCTGGAAGGCGATCACGAGCGGGGTGGTCACGGCGCCCTCCAAGGACCTGGTTCTGTTGACCGCGATGTGGGGTGCAGTCGTGGGATCCATCGCATCCGGAATCTTCCTGCTATTGGCCGTGCGCCGTCGCTTCCCCGAGCTGGGATGGAACCGGGGCGGAGCGGGAACGGTGCCCGCCGCGGTCGGCGTCGGGATCGTGCTCGCGGGACTGGTGCTCGCCCTCATCACGGCGATTCCGCCGGCGCATTCCCGGAACTTCGGAATGCTCGTGCAGGCATCGATGTCGCGCGGCGCCGCGTTGTACCTGTGGGCTTTCCTGGGAATCGTCCTCGCGCCGTTGCTCGAAGAACTGATGTTCCGCGGCATCCTGTGGACGGGGTTTTCGCATTCGTTCGATGCGCGGATCGCCGCCGTGCTCACGACGGGCCTCTTCGTCGCGATGCACCTGCCGGAGACGGGAAGGTACTGGCCGGCGATCCTTGGCGTGACGCTCCTCGGCGCCGCGACGCTGTCGGCGCGCGTGTGGTCGCGTTCCCTCGCCCCCGCCATCGCTCTGCACCTGTCGTACAACGTCGTGATCTGCGGGACGGTGCTCGTGGGCTCGATCAGCGGGAAGGAGTAAGCTCGCGGAGCGCACACGCGTTTTGCCATCCGGGTATCTCTAAAGGGGAGGTGTTCCATGGCGCGTCTTTCACGCTTGCTGGCTGCGGCCGGCACGGTCCTTGTCGTTTCGCTCTCCGCGACCGCGGACGATCTCTTCAACAATACGAATACCGGCGGCGTCCTGAATGGCGGCGCGCCCCCCACGTTCCTCAATGGCCAGAACGTGCACGTGGGCCAGATCGAGACGTATCACTGGAACAACGGGCGCGGCGCCAATCCGGGAACGATCTCGATCAAGTCGCTTGGGGGGCAGAGCTATGGGCCCTTCAAGGCGACCGGAAGCTCCGGGCAGGGCGGCGCGCCGAACGTGAACTGGGTCGCGAACGTGAACCTCACCCTGCCCATCGGGACTTACCAGGTCATCGACTCCGATCCCGCGACGTGGTCGCAGAATGCCGCGACACATGGACTCGGATTCGCGATCCTTCGCGGCGAACGCCTTGCGACCACGGCCGCGGTGCCCGCGCCGCAGCAGCAAGCGACCGCGAGCCGGTTGCCACCGGCGGCTTCGCCGCCATCGCCGGTCACGCCCGGACCCGCGACGGCGAGGCCCTTGCCATCGACGGTTCCAGCGCCTGCTCCGGCTCCGAGCGCCGCCGCGCCCGCGCCGCAGCCCGCGGGAACGATCGATCTCTTCAACAACTACAACAAGGATGACGTCCAGAACGGGCCGAAGCCCAACACGGAGGTGGCGCTCATCACGCCGGTCACCGTTCACGTCACGCAGTTGCAGACCTATCACTGGAACGGCGGCAAGGGCGCGAAGCCCGGCACTCTCACACTGAAGGCGGGGGGTGGCGCCGTCTATGGGCCGTTCCCGGCGAAGGGCGTCGCATCGGGCAACGTCGCCAACGCGAATTGGGTCGCGGACGTGAACCTCACGTTGACGATCGGAACGTACCTGCTCGTCGATTCGGATCCCTCGACGTGGTCCCAGAACGCGACATCGCGCGGCGTGGGCTTCGCGATCATCCGCGGCACGCGCAATGTCGCGTCGACCGTGCCGGCGCCCGCCCCGACGACCCCGATCGGAGCGGCGCCAGTCATTCCGAGGCCGGTGATTCCCACGCCCGCGCCGGCCGCAGGCAGCGGAACGTTCACGCCGTGCATGAAGAACGCCGGCGCGATCGCGAACATGGCGCCGTGCAGCGGCGCCGTGAATACGAAGATCACCTTCCAGCTCACGCGCGCCATCGCCAATCCGATCAAGTCGATCACGTTCAAGCCGAGGACCGTCGCGGGCATCGCGGGAGCGACCAGCGTGCAGTTCGTCGTTGCCGTGAGCGGCAACGCCACGGCCGCGGGCAGCTATTACGAGGTCACCGCGCCCGCGGGGCTGTGCGGCGTCGGCAACGGAAGCTGGGATCTCTTCCCGTTCGACACCAAGGGCATCGGGCAGGGCGACATCGGCACCTTCTCCGCCATCTGCGGCGCCGGAGCGGTCCCCGGGGGCGCGGGCGCTCCGCCTCCCACGACGGTCGCGGGTCCCGCGCCGGCGCAGCCCGCGCCGTTCAAGCCGTGCTACACGAACTCGGGCAGCGTGGCGAACATCTCGCCGTGCACGACGGTCCGCCCGGGCGACATCGTGACGGTGCAGGTGATCCAGAAGCTCAAGAACCCGATCCACACGGTCACGTTCAAGCCGCGCCAACTCAGCGCGCCGGGCGCGACCGGACTGGCGGTCGTCGTCACGATGACCGCATCGGGAACGGCCGTCGGCAGCACGTACAACTTCGCGCTTCCGGCCCAGATCTGCGTTTCGGGGCCGGGAAGCTGGGATGCGTATCCGGTCGACACGAAGAACACGGGCCTCGGCGACATCGGCCAGGTGAACGTGGTGTGCCGCTGAAGGAGCACGCGATGAAAGCATGGATCGCCATCGCGGCGGGGCTCGCCTGCACGCATGCGCTCGCGGCCGAGCCCACGCTCGCCGGGCCGAAGCGAACACTCGTCGTCGACAAGTTCCAGTCGAATTCGCAGTTCGACGCGGCGTACGGGAATTGGGACGTGGGAGGTGGCCTCGCCGCGATGCTGACAACGGCCCTTCAGAAATCGGGGCAGTTCGTCGTGCTCGAGCGCGCGAGCATGCCCGCGATCATCTTCGAGCAGGAGATGAAGGCCAACAACGTCGCCAATCCCGAGACGGGCCCGAAGCTCGGCCAGG
>DATGGI010000046.1:0-25887 GCA_035308545.1 Usitatibacter sp. | reverse complement strand
CGGCGTCATTCCGGTGCCGATCAACACGCTGCTTACGCCCGACCTCGTGCGGTACATTTTGCAGGACAGCCGCGCCGAAGCTGTCGCGATCTCCGAACCCTTGCTGGCCGGCCTTGTCCCGGTCCTGCGCGAAACGACATCATTACGGAAAATCATCGTCTCCCGGCCCGACGGTGCGTCACCCGCGCTGGATGGCGACCCCGTACTCTGTTCCTTCCAGGATTTTCTCGCGGCCGGCGATCCCACGACGCGAGCCGTCGCCGCGTCGCCGGACGAAGTCGCGTTCTGGCTCTATTCGTCCGGTTCGACGGGGCGGCCCAAGGGCACGGTCCACACGCATGCGAATCCTTATTGGACCGCCGAGCTCTACGGGACGCGCGTGCTCGGCATCCGCGAGGCGGACCTGTGCTTCTCCGCCGCGAAGCTCTTCTTCGCGTACGGCCTCGGCAACGCGCTCACGTTTCCGCTTTCGGTCGGCGCATCGGTGCTCCTCATGGCGGAGCGTCCCACTCCGGACGCGGTCTTCAGGCGCTGGACGGAGAAGAGGCCCACGATCTTCTTCGGCGCGCCGACGGGCTACGCGGGCATGCTTGCATCGCCGAAGCTGCCGAAGCGCGACGAAGTGGCGCTGCGACTGTGTTCGTCGGCGGGCGAGGCGTTGCCGAAGGACATCGGCGAGCGGTTCACCAGGCACTATGGCTGCGAGATCATCGACGGCATCGGCTCCACCGAGATGCTGCACATCTTCATCTCCAACGCGCCGGGACGCGTCGCCTACGGCACGACGGGCTTGCCGGTTCCGGGATACGACATCGAGTTGCGCGGCGAGGACGGGCACATCGTGGCCGACGGCGAGATCGGCGACCTCTACATCCGCGGCCCGAGCTCCGCGCTCTTCTATTGGGGCAACCGGACCAAATCCTGCGAGACCTTCCAGGGCGGGTGGACGCGAAGCGGCGACAAGTACCAGCGCGACGCCGGGGGCAACTACGTCTACGCGGGGCGCAGCGACGACATGCTGAAGGTGAGCGGGCAATACGTGTCGCCGTTCGAAGTGGAGGCCACGCTGGTGAAACATCCCGCGGTGCTCGAAGCCGCGCTGATCGGCGTGCCCGACGAGGACGGCCTCACGCGCTCGAAGGCGTTCGTGGTGCTGAAGCCGGGACAATCGCCGTCGGAATCGCTCGAGGCGGAGCTGAAGGCCTTCGTGAAGGGCGAGCTCGCGCCCCACAAATATCCGCGCATGCTCGAGTTCATCGCGGAGCTTCCGAAGACCGCGACCGGCAAGATCCAACGCTTCAAGCTGCGCGAGCGCGAGGCCTCGAAGGCGCGCCGGTGACGGAACCGCGATACGCCGGGATCGCGTGGGGCACGCGTTCCGCCCGCATCGAATACGAATGGGTGGGCGAGGGCGCCCGCACGATCGTCTTCCTCCACGAGGGGCTCGGCTCGCGCGCGATGTGGCGGGATTTTCCGGCGAAACTCTGCGCGGCCCTCGGCATGCGCGGCCTCGTGTACTCGCGCCCGGGCTACGGCAAGTCCACGCCGCGGTCGGCCGACGAGCGCTGGCAGCCGGATTTCATGCATCGCCAGGCGCACGAGGTATTGCCCGCATTCCTCGATGCGATCGGTGTGGGCGGGCCCGTGTGGCTCTACGGGCATAGCGACGGCGGCTCCATCGCGCTGCTCTTCGCGGCGAAATTTCCCGCGCGCACCGCGGGATTGATCGTCGCGGCGCCGCACATCTTCGTCGAGGACCTGTCGGTCGCGAGCATCGAGAAGACGCGGCTCGCCTATCTCGAGACGGACCTGCGCGACAAGCTCGGCCGCTATCACGACGACGTGGATTCGGCCTTCTGGGGCTGGAACGACATCTGGCTCCATCCGCCGTTTCGCGGATGGAACATCGAGGGCGAGATGGCCGCGATCACGGCGCCGGTGCTCGCGGTGCAGGGACTCGACGACGAGTACGGCACGATGGCGCAAGTCAACGGCATCGCGAAGGCGGTCAAGCACGCGCAGCTGCTAGTCCTCGCCGATTGCGGCCATTCGCCCCACCGCGACCAGCCCGAGGAGGTGATCCGGGCGGCGGTGGAGTTCGTGCGATAACATGTCACAACGGCTGGGAGGCCCCATGAAGCGTTCGATAATCGCACTGGCATTCGCCGTATTGCTGTTTCCGCTTCAATCGATGGGACAGGCCAAGCTCAAGGTGGGTCTCATGCTTCCCTACTCGGGAACCTACGCGGCCCTGGGTGACGCCATCGAGAAGGGATTTCGTCTCTACCTCGCGGAGCAGGGCGGCAGGATCGCCGGGCGCGAGGTCGAGTTCGTGAAGCTCGACGACGAGAGCGATCCGGCGAAGGCGACCGACAACGCCAACAAGCTCGTGAAGCGCGACAACGTGGACGTGCTGGTCGGCACGGTGCATTCGGGCGTCGCGATGGCGATGGCGAAAGTCGCGAAGGACAACGGGACGCTCCTCATCATTCCCAACGCGGGCGCCGTCGCCGTGACCGGTCCCATGTGCGCCGAGAACATCTTCAGGAGCTCGTTCTCCAACTGGCAGCCGGGCTATGCGATGGGAGAAGTCGCGGCCAAGCGCGGTGCGAAGAAGGTCGTGACGATCACGTGGAAGTACGCCGCGGGCGACGAGAGCGTGGGCGGCTTCAAGGAATCCTTCGAGAAGGCGGGCGGCCAGGTCGTGAAGGAATTGTCGCTGCCGTTCCCGAACGTCGAGTTCCAGCCGTTGCTCACGGAGATCGCCGCCATCAAGCCCGACGCGGTGTACACGTTCTTCGCGGGCGGAGGCGCCGTGAAGTTCGTCAAGGACTACGCGGCCGCGGGCCTCAAGGACAAGATCCCGCTCTACGGCGCGGGATTCATCACCGACGGCACGCTGGAAGCGCAGGGCGCCGACGCGCAAGGCCTCCTTACCACGCTGCACTACGGCGACGGGCTCGACGTGCCCAAGGACAAGACGTTCCGCGCGGCGTACGCGAAGGCCTATGGCGCGCAGCCCGACGTCTACGCCGTACAGGGCTACGATGCGGCGCAGATGCTCGCGATCGGGCTGAATGCCGCGGGCGGCGACGTTTCGAAGAAGGCGGAGATCGCGAAGGCGATCGTCGCCGCGAAGATCGACAGCCCGCGGGGAACGTTCACGATCGGCGCGAACCACAACCCGGTGCAGGACATGTACCTGCGCCAGGTGGTCGGCAAGGACAACAAGGTGATCGGCGTGGCGACGCCCGCGCTCGCCGATCCGGGCCGCGGCTGCAAGATGTGAGGAATGGATCTCGCGACGTTCCTCGTCCAGTGCCTTAACGCGCTGCAGTACGGGCTGCTGCTGTTCCTCGTCGCCTCGGGGCTCACGCTCATCTTCGGCGTGATGGGCGTCATCAACCTCGCGCACGGAAGCTTCTACATGCTGGGCGCGTACATGGCCTACGCGCTGGCGCCGGCCTTCGCCAATCTCGGCGGCCTGGGATTCTTCGCGACGCTCGCGGCCGGCGTCGTGCTCGCCGTGGTCTTCGGCTACCTGCTGGAGTGGGCGTTCTTCTCCTTCCTCTATGAGCGCGACCACCTGCAGCAAGTGCTGATGACCTACGGGCTGATACTCGTCTTCGAGGAGTTGCGAAGCCTTGCGATGGGCGACGACGTGCACGGGGTGGCCGCTCCGGCGTGGCTCTCGGGGAGCATTCCGCTCGGAACGCTCATGGCCTATCCCGTATATCGCCTCTTCATCTCGGGCGTATGCGTGCTCCTGGCGCTGGGCCTCTACGCAGTGATCTCCCGCACGCGCCTCGGCATGATGATCCGCGCCGGCGCCTCGAATCGCGAGATGGTCTCGTCGCTCGGCGTCGACGTGAGGCAGCTCTTTCGCGTCATGTTCGCGGCGGGCGTCGCCCTCGCGGCGCTCGCGGGAATGCTCGCCGCGCCCGTCTCGTCCGTCTATCCCGGCATGGGAAACCAGGTGCTCATCATCTGCTTCGTCGTGGTCGTGATCGGCGGCATCGGCTCGATTCGCGGCGCGCTCGCGGCGGCGCTGCTGGTTGGCGCCGTGGATACGTTCGGCAAGGTGTTCTTCCCGCAGGCGGCGGGCGTGCTCGTGTACGTGCTGATGGCATTGGTGCTGCTCTGGAGGCCCGGCGGCCTCTTCAAGGCCACATGAGCGCCCGCGCGATCCGCATCGCCGTCTTCGTCGCGGCGGCGCTGGCCCTCGCGCTGTTTCCGCTCGTGGGCGGCAAGTTCGGCGTGGACTTCGTGACGAAGATGATGGTGTTCGCGATCTTCGCGCTCTCGCTGGAACTCCTGGTGGGCCAGGCGGGGCTCGTGTGCTTCGGGCAGGCCGCGTTCTTCGGAATCGCGGCCTATGCGACGGTCCTCGCGACGCCAAGGACAGGCGCCGCGTCCGTCTGGTGGCTGCTTCCAGCGGCGCTCGGCGCGAGCGGGCTCTTCGCGCTCTTCATGGGCGCGCTCTCGATCCGCACGCGCGGCGTGTACTTCATCATGGTCACGCTCGCGTTCTCGCAGATGGCGTACTACGTCGCGCACGACACGCCCCTGGGCGGCGGCACCGACGGCATCTACCTCGACTACACGCCGGCCCTCGGGATCGCGGGAACGCCGCTGCTCGACCTCGGCAAGCCGTGGCCGTTCTACTACTTCGTGCTCGCGATGCTGGTCGCCGTCTTCGTCTTCCTCGGCGCGATCCTCCGGTCCCGCTTCGGCCACGCCCTTGCCGGCATCCGCGTGAACGAGCAGCGCATGCGCGCGGCGGGTTTCTCGACCTATCCCTACAAGCTCGCGGCCTTCGTGCTCTCGGGGCTCGTCGCGGGTTTGGCGGGATTCCTCTTCGCGGTGAAGGACGGCTTCGTGAATCCGGAGCTCATGGGATGGAATGTCTCGGGCACGGTGCTGATGATGATCATCCTGGGAGGCATCGGCCACTTGCGCGGCGCGGTGATCGGCGCCTTCGCGTTCTCGCTCCTCGAGGAGTTCTTCAAGCTCGACTCGGTGTTCGGCGACTTCGCGAAGCACTGGCACCTCGGCGTGGGTCTCGCGATCATCGCGTGCGTGGCGGCGATGCCTCATGGAATCGCTGGGGGGCGCCTTCGGCGCGCTACAGCCAGCAACACAGAGGACGCAGAGGTCCACAGAGGAAAACCTTGAATAGCTTGGCACTCAGGGGCGAGCGGCTCACGAGGAAATGGGGTGGAGTCGTAGCATTGGATGGCGTTTCGATCGCTTTGCATCGCGGCGAGATCCACGCGCTGATCGGGACCAACGGGGCCGGCAAGTCCACGCTCGTGAACGTGCTCTCCGGCGAGATCGAGGCTTCCGCGGGCTCCGTCGAGCTGGGCGGCGTCGACGTGACGCGATGGACCCAGCCGCGGCGCGCGAGGGCGGGACTGGGGCGCAGCTACCAGCGCAGCACGATATTTCCGCAGTTCACGGTCCGCGAGAACTGCCGGCTTGCGGCGCAGGCACGCTTCCAGCGTCCATGGCGCTGGTGGTCGCCGGCGTCGGCGGACGAGCCGACGCACCGCGTATCGCGCGACGTCGCGCGGCGCGTGGGCCTCGGGGAAGCGCTTGATCGCGAGGCCGGAAGCCTTTCCCATGGAGAGAAGCGCCAGCTCGAGATCGCGATGTGCCTCGCGACCGATCCCCAGGTCTTGCTCCTCGACGAGCCGCTCGCGGGCATGGGCGCCGAGGAAAGCGAGCGGATGCTGGCGCTGCTCGCCGGCTTGCGCGAAGGCCACGCCATCCTCCTCGTCGAGCACGACATGGATGCCGTATTCCGCATCGCCGATCGCATCACGGTCCTCGTGGATGGCGCGGTGATCGCCTCGGGCACGCCGCGCGCCGTGCGCGACAATCCGGGCGTGCAGACCGCGTACCTGGGAGGCGCGGCATGAGCGCGGGCGGGGCCTTTCTCGACGCGCGCGGAATCCACGCATGGTACGGATCGAGCCACGTGCTGCATGGGGTGGATCTCGCGATCGCCGCCGGCGAGACGGTGGGCCTCCTGGGGCGCAACGGGATGGGCAAGACCACGCTCATCCGTTCGATCCTGGGCCACGTTCGGTCGCGCGAGGGGCGCATCACGATCGCGGAACGGGACGCATCGCACGCGGCGCCGCATGATGTCGCGCGACGCGGCGTGGCCTATGTTCCCGAGGGACGCGGTATCTTTCCCAATCTCAGCGTTCGCGAGAACCTCGTGATGGCGGCGCGGGCGGGCGCATGGACCCTCGATCGCGTCCTCGCTTCGTTCCCGCGTCTCGCGCAACGCCTGCCGCAATCCGGATCGCAGCTTTCGGGAGGGGAACAACAGATGCTTTCGATCGGACGGGCGCTCATGACGCAGCCGAGGCTCGTCATCCTCGACGAGGCTACAGAGGGACTCGCGCCGCTCATCGTGAACGAAGTCTGGCGCGTGATCGGCGAGATCCGCGCGGCCGGCATCGCGACGCTGATCGTGGACCGGGACTACGGGCGCGTGGCCGAGAACGCTTCGCGCCTCGTGGTGATGCAGAAAGGACGCGTCGCCCTCGAAGGCGCGTCGGCGGCGTTGCTCGCCGGCGGCGAGCTCGCGTCACTGCTCGGCGTATGAGCGAGCGCACCCAGGTCGGAATCGTCGGTGCCGGGCCCGCGGGGCTGTTGCTCGCGCACTTGCTGCACCGGGCCGGCATCGAGTCCATCGTGATCGAGACCCGCACGCGCGCCGAAGTCGAGGGCACGATCCGCGCCGGCGTCCTCGAGCAGGGCACCGTGGACATGCTCACCGAGGCGGGCGTGGGCGAGCGCCTTCATCGCGAAGCCTTCTTCCACCGCGGCGTGTACCTGCGCTTCAACGGCGAGACGCACCACATCGACATGCAGGAGCTCACCGGCGGCAAGCGCGTCACGGTGTATGCGCAGCACGAGGTGATCAAGGACCTGGTGAAGGCGCGGCTCGATGCGAAAGGCGACGTGCGTTTCGGCGTCGCCGACGTGAAGCTCGAAGGCATCGATTCGTCGCGCCCCGCGATCGTCTTCACGCAGGATGGCGAGGCGAAGCGCATCGAGTGCGATTTCATCGCCGGCTGCGACGGGTCCCACAGCATGTCGCGCCATTCGATCCCTCCGGGCGTGCTCACGCGCCACGATCGCGTCTACCCGTTCGGCTGGTTCGGGATCTCGGTGGAGGCACCGCCCTCGTCCGACGAGCTGATCTACGCCTCCCACGATCGCGGTTTTGCGCTGGTGAGCACCCGCGCGCCGATGCTTCAGCGCCTATACCTGCAATGCGACCCCAACGACAAGGTCGGGAACTGGTCCGACGACCGCATCTGGACGGAGTTGCGCAAGCGGCTCGAGACGAAGGACGGGTGGGTGCTCGAGGAAGGCCCGATCGTCCAGAAGATCATCGTGGGAATGCGAAGCGTGGTGGTGGAGCCGATGCGGCACGGGCGTCTTTTCCTCGCGGGAGACGCCGCGCACGTGGTGCCGCCCACCGGCGCGAAGGGGCTGAATCTCGCGGCGGCCGACGTCCGCGTGCTCGCGAGGGCGTTCGATGCGTTCTACCGCCGCGGCGACGAGGCGGGCCTCGAGGGCTATTCCGCTACGTGCCTGCGCCGTGTGTGGAAGGGGCAGCGCTTCTCGTGGTGGATGACCACGATGCTGCATCGCGCGGACACCGACACGTCGTTCGACCGCAAGCGGCAGCTCGCGGAGCTGGACTACCTCACGACGTCGCGCGCGGCGATGACGTCGCTCGCAGAGAACTACGTAGGGCTTCCATTCGACGACCGATAGCGCTTCTCATCTCGAAGGTCCCCTTCACCGGGAACCAGCTGCTTTCGTTCGAGGCAAACCCCACGACGCTCTGGTCCTGGAACCGCAGGACCGCCGTGAGCGTGAATCCGGATTTCGAGAGATACGAGAACATGCATGCGTCGGCGCCGATCGGGAAATCCGCGAATCGGGGCCGCTCGGGATGGCTGCTCGCCTTCGAGCCTTCGCCCACGGAATGCCATTCCACCGTGCTGTCCTGGTGGAAGTGGTGCTCGTGGGTCTCGCCCTTCGTCGGACCGTCGGTCCAGGTAAGGCGGATCGTCTTTCCGCGAAGCGGCGCGTAGGAATTCTCGAACGCCGCGTGCAGATCCTGCATGGCTTTTCGCATGCCTTTACGATCGTCCCCGGCGCCCGCCGCGGCCATCGGACGCCTTCCACCCCGCGCGTAGGCCGCTGCCTACGGATTCCTCGGCAGCATGAGCAGGCTGCCGGTGCCATGGGCGAGCAGCTTGCCGGCGGCGTCGGTGAGTCTCGCTTCGGTATAGGCGACCCGCCGGCCGGCGTTGATCACGCTGCCGACCGCGGTGACCTCGCCCGTTTCGAGCGTGATGGGCCGGATGTAGTTGATGCGGATGTCGAGCGTCGTGAACGATTGGTCCACGTCGAGCAGCGTGAGGTTCGAAAGCGCCATCGCGGTATCGAGGATGGCCGCGGTCCATCCGCCGTGCATGGAGTTGAGCAGGTTGTAGCCGGCCGCATTGGGCGTGCCGCGCACGGTGACCGATCCGCGCACCGCCGCCGCGATGCGAAAGCCGAGCGTGATGCCGATCGGGAGTTGCGCATATTCGCCCGAGAGGATGCGCTGCAGGTAATCCAGTCCCGTGCCGGAACGTTCGGACGAAGCGACGAGCGGCGGACCCGCCTCGTTCACAGGATTCCCTCGAGCAATTGCACCTCGACGCTCGTGCCGGCCTCGACGTTGCCCACGTCGTCGCCGAGGATGATGAAGCAGTTGGCGTCGCTCATGGACTTGAGGATCCCCGAGCCCTGTTCGCCCGTGGGTTTCACGGTGAGCGCGCCATCGGGCGCCTGCGCGAGAATGCCCCGCTGGAACTCGGTGCGGCCGGGCGCCTTCTTGAGCGCCGAGGTGCACGTCGCCCGGAATGTCGGCACCGGCTCGACAGGATTCGCGCCCATCAGCTCGAGAAGCGCGCTGCGGACGAACTGGTAGAACGTCACCATCACCGAGACGGGATTGCCCGGCAGGCCGAAGAAGTGGGCCGGCCCGATCTTGCCGTAGGCGAGGGGACGCCCGGGCTTCATCGCGATCTTCCAGAACACCACTTCACCGAGCTTGCCCAGCATCGATTTCACGAAGTCGGCTTCACCGACCGACACCCCGCCGCTCGTGATCACGACATCCGCGCTGGCCGCCGCCTGCGCGAACGCACGCTCGATCAAGTCCGGATCGTCGCGGACCACGCCCATGTCGAGAACCTCGCAACCCAGGCGCGTGAGCATCCCATGGAGCGTGTAGCGATTCGAATCGTAGATCTCGCCTTCGCCCAGCGTCGTGCCGATGGACTTCAACTCGTCGCCGGTGGAGAAGAACGCCACGCGCAGCGGCCGGTACACGGACACTTCTCCGATGCCCAGCGATGCGATGAGGCCGAGCTCCGCGGCGCGCACGATGCGTCCGCGCTTCAGCGCGAGCGATCCGGCCTTCAGGTCCTCGCCGGCCTGGCGCACGTTCTGCCCGGTCTTCTGGCCCGCGGCGAAGGTGATCGACTTGCCGTTCGCCTTCGCGCGCTCCTGCATGACGACGGTGTCGGCGCCTTCCGGCACAACGCCGCCCGTCATGATGCGAACGCATTGGCCCGCGGCCACCTTCCCGGAGAAGGGTTTGCCCGCGAACGACACGCCGATCTCCGTGAGCGTCGCATCTCCGGCCGCCAGGTCCGCGCCTCGCATGGCCCAGCCGTCCATGGCCGAGTTGCGATGCGAGGGCACATTCACGGGCGAGGTCACGTCCTCGGCGAGCACGCGCCCCAGCGCCGAGCGCACGGGGACGCGCAGCACGCCCGTCACGGGATCGAGGAACTGGTGGATGAAGGCGCGCGCCTTCGCCACCGGCATCGAGTTCGGGTCGTAATCGTCGGCGCAGGAGGCCTGCGTGATCGTCAGCGTTGTCGTGTTCATGCGGTGCCCAGCGGGATGGTCTCCAGGGAAGTAATCTTACCGTCGGCGGCGACTTCGAGGAGCGTGAGCTCGCGCATCACGTCCTCGTACTCTCCGGGCAATGCATCCCTGGTCTCCTCGAGCGCGCGCTCCACGATGGCGAGGTCGCTGTCGCGCGCCACGGTGATGTGCGGTTCGTAGGGGATGTCGCGTCGAAGGTGCGGCTGCAGCGATCGCGTATAGAGCGCGTCGTGCAGCGCCTTGATGGAGGCCGCGCCGCGCGAGGCCATCAGGAAGACGAATTCGTTCGCGTGCATGCGCGGCCCGCGGAACGTGACTGGAATGGCGGGCCAGCGGGCCGCCACGCGCCGAACGTGGGTCCCGATCTGGAGCGCGGTGAGCGCCGCCGGAAACGGGAACACCAGCGTGAGGTGCGCATCCACGAGGTGCGAGGTGGAGTCGTAGCGCTTGCGGAGCGCCTCGACGCGATCCATTCCTTCGAATGCGGGAAACCACGAGAGCGCGAAGCGGGGCAGCGGGGGCCGCGGAAGAGGGAGCCGGCGCCCCACGGCGTCAGCCGCGCGGCTCGAGGCTCGCGAGCTCCTCGCGCGTGTTGATGTTGAGGAACGCGTCGGCCACGTCGTCGAACGGCACTTCGACGACGCGAAGCGCGCCGTACCATTTGTCGATCTTGCGCTGGCCCGAGGAGAGGAAATCGCGCAGCGACGCGTGCACGCCGCGCCGCATGAGGGAGAACACCGGGTGCGCCTGGTCGCCCGTCTTCGCGACGGCGAGCTCCGCATCCTCGCGGTCGAGCGCGGCCCGCAGTCGCGCGACCAGGTCGAGCGGCAGGAAGGGAGAATCGCACGGCACGGTCACGACGAGCGAGCCCGAGGCGTGCGCGAGGCCCCTTTCGAAGCCGGCGAGCGGCCCGGCGAAACCCTCGATCTCGTCGGCGATCACGCGATGGCCGAAGCGCGCGTACGCCTCGGGATTGCGATTCGCGTTCACGAGGAGCTCGTCCACCTGCGCAGCGAAGCGCTCGATCACGTGCGCCACCATCGCCTTGCCGCGGAAAGGCTGCAGCCCCTTGTCCACGCCGCCCATGCGGCTGCCCTGGCCGCCGGCGAGCACGAGACCGGTGACTTCGGGCTTTCGCGGCGAGGTCATGCGGCGGGGACCACCCGGGCCGCACGAACGAGGCGATGGGCGCCGGTGAAGAGCAGGTAATGCTTGCCGACCGCGCGCCCGATCATCGTGATGCCCACCTGGCTCGCGACGTCGTAGCCCATCTTGGTGAGCCCCGAGCGCGACACGAGCACCGGGATCCGCATCTGCGCGGCCTTGATCACCATCTCGGAGGTAAGGCGCCCGGTTGTGTAGAAGATCTTGTCGCCGCCGTCGATGCCTTCGAGCCACATCCAGCCCGCGATCGCATCGACCGCGTTGTGGCGGCCCACGTCCTCGACGAAGGTGAGGATCTCGCTGCCTTTCGCGAGCGCGCATCCGTGGACGGCCCCGGCCTGCTTGTAGATGGACTCGTGCAGGCGAACCGCGTTGAGGAGCTCGAAGAGCGTTGCCTCCTCGACGCGCATGTGGTCGTCGAGCTTGATGGACTCCACGTCGTCCATGAGGTCGCCGAAGACCGTGCCTTGCCCGCAGCCCGTTGTCGCCGTGCGCTTCTCCGTCTTCTTGTCGAGGTCCACGAGCCCGTCGCGCGTGGTGACGGCGACCGCGTTCACTTCCCAGTCGACCTGCACGGACACGATCTGCTCGATGGATTCCACGAGGCGCTGGTTGCGCAGGAACCCGATGGCGAGCGCCTCCGGCGCCGCGCCCAGCGTCATGATGGTCACGAGCTCCTTCTTGTCCACGTAGAGCGTGAGGGGATGCTCGCCGGCGATAGGCGTGGGCACCAGGGCGCCGTTCTCGTCGCGCGCCTCGACCGTGTAGGTCGCGGGCCGGGCGTTGTGGGTGAGGGCGGGCTTGTAGGCCAAGGCGTTACCCGCCGATGTACGACATCTCGACCTTGCGCGCCTTCGCGGTCTCGGCCGTGCGGATCTCGGAGTAGCGGTCGTCGCGAAGCGACCAGATCGCCGCGACGGAACCCGCGATCTCGTCGTCGCCCATGCCGGCGCGCATGAGGCGCTTCAGGTCGTAGCCGCGCTGCGCGAAGAGGCAGGTGAAGAGCTGGCCGTCGGTGGAAAGGCGCGCCCGGGTGCAGGTGGAGCAGAACGCCTGCGTCACCGACGAGATCACGCCGATCTCGCCCGCGCCGTCGCGATAGCGCCAGCGCTCGGCGACTTCGCCGCCATAGTTGGCGTCCACCGGCTCCAGCGGGAACTCCTTCGAGATGCGGCGCACGATCTCGGCCGAGGGAATCACGTCGTCCATGCGCCAATGATTGGTCGATCCCACGTCCATGAACTCGATGAAGCGCGCGATGTGGCCCGTGCCGCGGAAGTGCCGCGCCATGTCGACAACCTGGTGGTCGTTCACGCCGCGCTTCACCACCATGTTCACCTTGATCGGCGCGAGTCCCGCTTCGGACGCCGCATCGATGGACTCGAGCACCTTCGAAACCGGGAAGTCGGCGTCGTTGAGGGCGCGGAAGGTCGCGTCGTCGAGGGAATCGAGGCTCACGGTGATGCGATCGAGGCCCGCGTCCTTCAACGCCTGCGCTTTCGCCTTGAGCGCCGAGCCGTTGGTCGTGAGCGTGAGGTCCACGCCGGGAAGCGCTTCGCGCAGCATCCCGATCAGCCGCTCGATGCCCCGGCGCAGCAGCGGCTCGCCGCCCGTGAGGCGGATCTTTCGCGTGCCCAGGCCGTGGAAGATGCGCGCCATCCGCGTGATCTCCTCGAAGGTGAGGATCTCGCCGTGGGGCAGGAACGCGTAGTCGGCGTCGAAGACCTCGCGCGGCATGCAGTACGTGCAGCGGAAATTGCAGCGGTCCGTGACGGAAATGCGCAGGTCGTGCAGGGACCGGCCGAGCGCGTCGGCGAGCGGCGCCCCCTCCACGGTCTGCACGCCTTGCGGGATGGGCAGCGTGCGCGCTTCATGCAATGCGATCACGGTTTTTGCCATGGCATGGATTATAGTCACCTGATGGCCCACAACCCCACGATGAAAGTCGCAGTCATCCTCTCGCGGGAGCCGGTGGAGAGCCGTTGGGAAAGCCATCGATGGCAGCTCCTCGGCGCGATTCCCGACCCGGGCGGCGCGGTCCGCGACCTCGTGGACACGCCGGCGATGCTGCAGCGCCTGCATCCGGGTTTCGACGTCACGCTCTTCAAGGATGAGGACGAAGGCTACTATCTCAACGTCACGAGCGAGGAGCCGAGCATATTCGTATCGATTCGACACGATGAGGGCGCGGAAGATCCCTATCCGTTCCAGTGCACGCTCTCCTACAACGAGGCCGCGAGGTGGATGGATGGGAGCGAGAAGGTGGAGCGCGTTCCCGCATGGCCGGAGCTGGTCGCCTGGATCGCGCAATGGCTCGAGGTGAATTACCGGCCCGAACCGCGCCGCTCCCAGCGCCCGCAGTCGTTCGAAGGCAAGGAGGGCAAGCTTCGCGAGAAGGGCAGCCGCCAATGAGCGACGAGAATTTCCTCTCGCGGTGGTCGCGGCGGAAGGTCGAGGCGCGGGATGCGCCGGCGAAACCGGAATTGCCGGTTGAACGCGAAGCGCAAGAGGCAGAGGTCGCCGCGCCCGCGCAGGAGCCGGTTCCCCTTCCGCCCGTCGAGTCCCTGACGCCCGAATCGGACTTCACGCCCTTCATGCAGCCCGATGTCGATGCGGGCGTGAAGCGCGAGGCGCTGAAGAAGCTTTTCGATGATCCCCGTTTCAATGCGATGGATGGCCTCGACGTCTACATCGACGACTACACGAAGACCACCCCGATTCCCGAGGGACTGCTCGAAAAAATGGAGCAGATGCGCCATCTCGGCATCTTCAAGCGCGAAGAAGAACCGAAGGATGCGCCCGTCGCCGAAAGTCCCGCGTCCGAGAGTTTGCCGCCTGGCGAAAAAGCGTTGCAGGAACAGGCAATTGATGCGATTCCATCTGTTACTTCCAGCGAGCGGAAATCAGTAGCGCCGGTGCGCGAATCGGGGGTTCCCAAGGACTGATTTTCGTTGCGTATGGTGTACACTTCATACGAACCAACCCGCACAAGACGGGCCCGTGTAACGGAAGAGAATGACCTTAGGCCTCGAGGTCTCCAATCCCGCGCGTGCAGCGGGAACGGCTCCCGGACCGGATTTCCGGGACGACCCGCTCGCACTCGAGGGCCGGGGATGGACGAGTGTTTCCACGGATTGCGGACCCAAGATCGCCGCACTCGCATCGCTTGCGAACCTCGCGGCGCCTGAGCCCGTAGCGCGCGTTTCGTACCAGTCGCGCGGCAATCTTCTCGTCGTCGCAGGAGGCCAACCGGAGCGCGCGCGAAGCGCCGCCGAATCCCTCGCCGCGACGCTTCATGTGACGCTGCTCGGCGCGAGCGCGGCGATGCCCGCGGTCACCTCGTGGTCGGGCCGCATCGAATCGATCACCGGTTACCTCGGCGATTTCGAAGTCGTGATTTCCGCGTTGAACGGCGCGGCGGCCCCTGCGCCCGCCAAGTTCGACCTCGTCCTCGATTTCTCCGCCACTGCGCTTTTCGAAATGCGCCAGCCGCCGCAGGGCTATCACCACGCGCGTGCGGATGACGCCGATATCGCCGCGATCCTCGACGAGCTTCGCGAGAGCGTGGGCGAATTCGAGAAGCCCCGCTACTTCGCTTACAGGGAAAACATCTGCGCCCACAGCCGTTCGGAGATCACGGGCTGCAACGCATGCATCGAGATCTGCTCGACGCAGGCGATCAGCGCCGACCGCGACCACGTGAAGGTCGATCCCCACCTGTGCATGGGATGCGGCGCCTGCGCGACCGTCTGTCCTTCCGGCGCCATGTCGTACCAGTTCCCGCGCGTCGCAGACCGCGGCGCGCAGATGAAGCAATTGCTGTCGGCCTACCGCGACGCGGGCGGACGCGACGCATGCCTCGTGTTCCATGATGGCGAGGAAGGGCGCGCGCTTCTGATGCGCTCGGCCAGGGCGGGCATCGGCCTGCCCGCGCGAATGCTGCCGCTCGCGACCTGGCATGTCGCATCCGTGGGGCTCGACCTCCTCCTTGCGGCCATCGCCTACGGCGCGACGAACGTGGCGGTGATCGGGTCGCCTCCGGTCGACGCCGCGTACGCCGCGGCCCTGCGGGAGCAGATGGTCCTCGGAGAGACGATCCTCTGCGGCCTGGGTTACGAAGGGACTCACTTCGCGTTCATCGACGCGGCCTCGCCAGAAGCGTTGGAGCGGGAATTCGCATCGCTCGCGCCGGCGCGGGTGCCCGCAGCCCCGGCCTCGTTCCTCCTGTCCAACGACAAGCGCACCGCGGTCGAATTCGCGGTCGAGCATTTCGCAAAGCACGCACCCGCGAAGGTCGACGAGATCGCGCTGCCGGAAGGCTCGCCCTGGGGCGAGATCATCGTCGATCGCGCCAAATGCACGATGTGCATGGCCTGCGTCGGCGCATGTCCCGAGTCCGCTCTCATGGACGGCGCGGACCAGCCGCTGCTCAAGTTCCTCGAGCGCAACTGCGTGCAATGCGGCCTTTGCGAGGCCACGTGTCCCGAAGCCGCGATCGCGCTTTCGCCACGAATGCTGCTCACGCCCGAGGCTCGCCAGGCACGCGTCGTGAACGAGACGCAGCCGTTCCATTGCATCCGCTGCCAGAAAGCCTTCGGCACGCGCCAGGTCGTCGAGACGATGATCGGCCGGCTCACGGGCCACTCGATGTTCGCCAGCGAAGCGGCGCTGCGCCGGCTGCAGATGTGCGCCGATTGCCGCGTCGTGGACATGATGTCCGCGAAGGATGAAGTCTCGGTGCTCAAGCTCGGAGGGCAGGGCTGATGGCCGCCGTCGCTGCCGTCGCGATGCATCGCGCGCTCCCGGCCGAGGAGGCCGCGCGGGCGGATTTCTATGCGCTCCTCGCGCGCCTGCTGGGCTCGGCGCCCGATGGCGCGCTGTTGCAGATGATCGCTCACGCAGGCCCCCTAGCGGGCCATTCGGAGCTCGCGCTCGCGTGGCGCACGCTCGTCGATGCCTCTTCGGCGATGGACGAGAATGCCGCCGGCGACGAGTACCAGGCGCTTTTCGGCGGCCTCGGCAAGTCCCCGGTTTCGATCTACGCGGGCCACTATTCCGGGGCGGTCGCCGTCGGGCACCCACGCATCCGCGTCCAGCGCGACCTCGAGGCGCTCGGCCTCGCGCATCGCTCCACGACGCAACCCGAAGACCACATCGCCGCACTCTTCGATGCGATGCGCGTGCTGGCCGCCGGCGGCGCGGGCCGCGGGCCCGCGAAGCTCGAGGAACAGCGCCGGTTCTTCGACGCGCACGTGAAGCCCGCCGCGGGGAAGTTCTTCGCCACGCTCGCCGGCGCGAAGGAAGCCAACTACTACCGCAGGGTCGCCGCGCTGGGCGCGGCGTTCCTCGCCATCGAAGTCGAATCGTTCCAGCTGGATTGAAACCGGAAGCTCCACGAATAGGAGGCTCGAAATGAAAACGACCAAGTCGACCGATCGCCGCAACTTCCTGCTCGCCGCCGGCCTGGGAGGCGCTGGCGTAGCCGCAGCCGTCGTCACGGGCCGCAAGCCCGCCAGCAAGCCGAAGGAAGAGGCCGTCGCGGCGTCGAAGGAAGCGAAGTACCGCGAGTCCGAGCACATCCGCAAGTACTACGAGACCACGAAGGTCTGAGGAGCCGACCATGTTGCTCACACGCAAGTCCGAAGTCGAGGTCCAGGCGCTCAATCCGCTCGCGCGCGCGTCGTCCGCGCTGGGGATGCGCACCGTCGACCGCCGCTCGTTCCTGAAGGGCGCGGGGCTCACCGCGGGCGCCACGGCGTTCGCCTCGCAGCTTCCGCTCAACTTCGTCGGCGAAGCGAAGGCCGAAGCGACCACGGGCAAGTCCGTGACGAAGCGCACCGTATGCACGCACTGCTCGGTCGGTTGCGCAGTGGACGCGGTCGTGGTCGACGGCGTATGGGTGCGCCAGGAGCCGGTGTTCGATTCGCCCCTCAACATGGGCGCGCATTGCGCCAAGGGCGCGTCGATCCGTGAGCACGGGATGACCGAGCACTCGCATCGGCTGAAGACCCCGATGAAGCTCGTGGACGGGAAGTACCGCCAGATCTCGTGGAAGCAGGCGATCGACGAGATCGGCGACAAGATCCTCTCGATCCGCAAGGAGAGCGGCCCGGACGCCATCTTCTGGGTGGGCTCATCCAAGCACAGCAACGAGCAGGCGCAGATGCTGCGCAAGTTCGTCTCCATGTTCGGCACGAACAACATGGACCACCAGGCGCGCATCTGCCACTCGACCACCGTCGCGGGCGTGGCCAACACCTGGGGCTACGGCGCGATGACCAACTCGTACAACGACCTCGAGAACACGAAGTGCATGATGTTCATCGGGTCGAACGCGGCCGAGGCGCACCCGGTCTCGATGCTCCATGCGCTGCACGCGAAGGAGACCGGCGCGAAGATGATCGTCGTGGATCCGCGCTTCACGCGCACCGCGGCAAAGGCCGACCAATACGTGCGCCTGCGTTCCGGCACCGACGTCGCCTTCATGTTCGGCGTGCTCTACCACATCTTCAACAACGGGTGGGAAGACAAGAAGTACATCAACGACCGCGTCTACGGCATGGACAAGGTGCGCGAGGAAGTGATGGCCAAGTGGACGCCCGACAAGGTCACGGAAGTGACCGGCGTTCCCGAAGCCGACGTGTACCTGGTCGCCGAGACCATGGCGAAGAATCGACCCTCGACGATCGTCTGGTGCATGGGGCAGACGCAGCACACCACCGGCAACGCGGTCGTGCGCGCGTCCTGCATCGTGCAGCTCGCGCTCGGCAACGTCGGCGTGTCCGGCGGCGGCACCAACATCTACCGCGGCCACGACAACGTGCAGGGCGCGACCGACGTGGGCCCGAACCCGGACTCGCTGCCGGGCTATTACGGCATCGTCGAAGGCGCCTGGAAACACTGGTGCAAGGTGTGGGGCGTCGACTACGAGTGGATGAAGGGCCGCTTCGCCAGCAAGGCGATGATGGAGAAGCCCGGCATGACCGTATCGCGCTGGATCGACGGCGTGCTCGAGAAGAACGAGCTCATCGACCAGGATTCGAACCTGCGCGCGATCGTGTTCTGGGGCCATGCGCCCAATTCGCAGACCCGCGGCCTCGAGATGAAGAAGGCGATGGAGAAGGTCGACCTGATGGTGATCATCGATCCGTACCCGTCGGCTTCCGCGGCGATGCCCGACCGCAAGGACGGCGTGTACCTCCTGCCGGCCGCGACGCAGATGGAGACCTCGGGTTCGGTCACGGCGTCCAACCGTTCGATCCAGTGGCGCGAGAAGGTGATCGAGCCGCTCTTCGAGAGCAAGCCCGACCACACGATCATGCTCGCCTTCGCGCGCAAGTTCGGCTACGGCGACCAGTTCGTGAAGAACATCAAGCTCGTGAAGGACAAGGACGGCTGGGACGAGCCGCTGGTCGAGGACATGACCGCGGAGATCAACGCCGGCAACTGGACCATCGGCTACACGGGACAGACTCCGACGCGCCTGAAGGCCCACATGCGCAACATGGCGGCCTTCGATCCGAACACCCTGCGCTGCACCAAGCCCACGGTGGACAAGGAGACCGGATACGACTGCAACGGCGACTACTTCGGAATGCCGTGGCCCTGCTACGGCACCCCGGAAATCAAGCATCCGGGCTCGCCGGTGCTCTATCGCACCGACCTCAAGATGATGGACGGCGGCGGCTGCTTCCGCGCCAACTTCGGCATCACGAAGGACGGCGTGAGCCTGCTTGCCGAGGATGGGTCGCACGTGAAGGATTCGGACATCACGGTCGGCCACCCCGAGTTCGACCACGTGCTCATGAAGAAGCTGGGCTGGTGGAACGAGCTCACGCCCGACGAGCAGAAGGCCGCCGAAGGCAAGAACTGGAAGACCGACCTCTCGGGCGGGATCCAGCGCGTGTGCATGGTGAACCACAACACGCACTTCTGGGGCAACGCCAAGGCGCGCGCGGTCGTCTGGAATTTCCCCGACGCGATCCCGAAGCACCGCGAGCCGCTCTACAGCCCGCGCCCGGACCTCGTGGCGAAGTACCCGACCCACGACAACAAGATGGCGTTCTGGCGGCTGCCGACGCTCTACAAGACCGTTCAGCAGAAGAACATCGACGACAAGGTGGCGGAGAAATTCCCGCTCATCCTCACGTCCGGCCGTCTCGTGGAGTTCGAGGGCGGCGGCGACGAGACGCGCTCCAATCCGTGGCTCGCCGAGCTGCAGCAGGAGAACTTCGTGGAGATCAACACGAAGGACGCGGCCGCCCGCAGCATCAAGTACTGGGACTGGGTGTGGGTGAAGACCCCGCCGGGCGCGGAGCTCAAGGTGAGGGCGCTCGTGACGGACCGCGTCGCGCCGGGCACGACGTTCGTCCCGTTCCACTACGCCGGCTGGTGGCAGGGCAAGGATCTTCTCGACAAGTATCCGGAGGGCTCGGCGCCGATCGTGCGAGGGGAGGCCGTGAACACCGGCACCACCTACGGCTACGACTCGGTGACGATGATGCAGGAAACCAAGACGACGCTCTGCAACGTCGAGCGCGCCTGAGGAGACGACAATGGCCAGAATGAAATTCATCTGTGACGCCGAGCGCTGCATCGAGTGCAACGGTTGCGCCACCGCCTGCAAGAACGAGCACGAGGTGCCCTGGGGTGTGAATCGCCGCAGGCTCGTCACCGTGAACGACGGTGTCCCGGGCGAGCGCTCGATCTCGGTCGCCTGCATGCATTGCACCGACGCGCCCTGCATGGCGGTGTGCCCGGTCGATTGCTTCTATCGCACCGAGGACCAGATCGTCCTGCACGACAAGGACTTGTGCATCGGCTGCGGCTATTGCTTCTATGCGTGCCCGTTCGGTGCGCCGCAGTTCCCGCAGGCGGGCGCCTTCGGCCTGCGCGGCAAGATGGACAAATGCACGTTCTGCGCGGGCGGCCCGGAAGAGAACAACTCCGCCGAGGAATTCCGCAAGTACGGGCGCAACCGCATCGCCGAGGGCAAGCTGCCCGCGTGCGCCGAGATGTGCTCCACCAAGGCGCTGCTCGCGGGCGATGCTCCCGTGATCACGGCGATCTACAAGACGCGCGTGGAGACGCGCGGCAAGGGCGAGCACATCTGGGGCTGGTCGATGGCCTACCAGGGAAGCGACAAGCTCTCCGACCAGCCGGGAGGCAAATCGTGAGTCGCCTCCCGTGGGTTGCCGCCGCCCTCGTGCTCGCCGCCTGCCACGAGATCCCGCAGGACGCGCCCAAGTCGTATGCGGGCAAGGCCGACGACAAGGCCTACGCGAGCGATCTCTTCAACGGCGACAAGGGCAAGTTCGAGGCCGCCCTCGCGGCACGCGCGCAGAAGCAGAACGAGTACCTGCGCATGGCCGACGAGAAACACAAATAACAGGAGGTGACATGTCTCGATCCACCGCGCGCGCCCTCGGGGCGCTGATCCTCGGAGCGGCCCTCTGGGCCCCGCTCGCCGTCTTCGCGCAGGCTCCCGCTCCTGCGAAAGCGGCACCCGCGGCCACGCCGGCCGCCGCGACGCCCACGCCACCCGTTCCCGCGAAGGATTCCCTCGCCGTGCCGGGCTGGAACAAGCCGCCGGAGCAGTGGAACCTTCCGAGCGAGCAGCCGCAATACGCGTCGATCCCGGGCCGCGAGAAGAACGTTCTGATCCAGGCGCAGGGCCGCGAATGGCGCGAGTTCCGCAATGGCCCCGTCACCAACTACGGCGGCTGGCTCATCGGGATCGCGTTCCTCGCCGTGATGGGCTTCTACATCGTGAAGGGCACGATCCGCGTGAAGGAGCCGCCCACGGGACGCCTCATCGAACGATTCAATCCGGTCGAGCGCGCGTCGCACTGGACGATGGCCGCGACATTCGTGATCCTCGCGCTCACGGGCGCCGTGATCCTCTGGGGCAAGTACCTGATCCTGCCATGGCTCGGCTACAACGCCTTCTCGTGGATCCAGATCGTGGGCAAGAACGTCCACAACTTCATCGGGCCGCTTTTCATCTTCTCGCTGATCACGACGTTCCTGCTCTTCCTGAAGGACAATTTCTTCACGATGTGGGACGTGAAGTGGTTCACGAGCCTCGGCGGCTGGCTGCGCTACGTGCCGTCGTACAAGTTCAACGCGGGCGAGAAGATGGTGTTCTGGGGCGGGGTCGTGGGCCTCGGCGCCGTCATCGGCGTGACCGGAATCATCCTCGACTTTCCCAACTGGGGGCAGCTGCGCGAGTTCATGCAGGTGATCAACGTGATCCACGCGATCGCGGCGGTCTTCTTCATCTGCACGATCATCGGACACGCGTACATGGGCACGCTAGGCCTCGAGGGAGCCTTCAAGTCGATGGAAACCGGCTACGTGGACGAGACGTGGGCCAAGGAAGAGCACGAGCTCTGGTACGACGAGATCAAGGCGGGCAAGCGCCCCGAGCATTTCGTGACGCCCGCCACGCAGCCGGCGACGGGAGACTGAACATGACGCGCATCCAGCTCGCCGCATTCGCACTCACCGCCTGCTTCGCGGGCGCCGCGCTGTCGAAGATTCCACCGCCGCCGCCACTCGACGACAAGGCCAAGGCGGCTGCCGAGGAGAAGAAGGCGAAGGAAGCGGCGGCGGCGGAAAAAGCGAAGGCCGACCAGGCCGCCGCCGAAGACAAGACGGTGAAGAATTTCCAGGCCAACATGAAGAAGGCCGGCAAGCCGGTCCCGAAACCCGTGCCGGTCGTCGCCGCGGCTCCGCCGCAGATCGTTCCCGCGCCCGCCGCGGGCACGTCGGCGAAAGGCCACGAGCAGGGCGCGATGACTCCCGCGGGCAACACGCCCACCAAGGGCAACGAGAAGCCCGCGGACGCGAAGAAGTAGGAAGGTTCCGGCGCCCCGCCTGTTGTACTAGACTCAACTGGTACAACGAGGAGGATCTGCCATGTTTCGACGCAACGCATTCATCGCGCTCGCCGCGCTCGCGGCGGCCTGCACGACAATGGGCCCGGGAGCCAATCCCTCCGCCGTCGCGAACCTCGAGGCCACGAAGGGCAACGGCGTGACCGGCAAGGTCACGTTCGAGCAGCGCAGCGACGGCGTGCATGTGCACGCGAGCATCGCGGGCCTCGCGCCCAACACCGAGCATGGCTTCCACGTGCACGAGAAGGGCGACTGCAGCTCCGGCGACGGCATGAGCGCCGGCGGCCACTTCAATCCCGACGGCAAGCCGCACGGGCCACAGTCGGGCGAGCACCACGCCGGCGACATGCCGAGCCTGGTGGCCGATGCCTACGGCAACGCCAGCGTCTCGTTCGTGCTGAAGGGCGTGACGATTGGCGGCGCGGGACCGGACCTCGTCGGGCGCGGGCTGATCGTGCACCGCGATCCCGATGATTTCAAGACGCAGCCCACGGGCAACTCGGGGCCCCGCCTCGCGTGCGGCGTGATCGTGAGGACGTAAGCCGCGCGATGGAGATCCGCCGTTCGGTTCTCCTGGAGTTCTCCGCCGAGGAAATCTTCGACATCATCGAGGGGGCCGAGCACTACCCGGCCTTCCTCCCCGGCTGCGAGTCGGTGACGATCCTCGAGCGCACCGACACCGTGATCGCCGCGACTGTCACGGTCGGGTGGAAAGGGCTCCGTTTCTCCTTCACGACGCGCAACCCGAAGCGCCGCCCCGAATGGCTCGCCGTGCGGCTGGACCGTCGCGAAGCGCCGGATTCCAAATCCGGAGCGTTCAAGCTCCTCGACGGTGAATGGAACATCCGCGCGCTTTCCCCGCGCGCCTGCAAGGTCGAGTTCACGCTGCGTTGCGAGCTCGAGGGCGCCATCGCGCGCAAGCTCGCCGGCGTCGTCTTCGAGACTGTCGCCGACACGCTCATGAATGCCTACGTGGCGCGGGCGCAGGCGCTACACTACGCACAACCAACCTGAGGAGACGGGCATGGGTATCGTGAAGCGCACGTGGCAGCGGTTGCGGACCCCGAGCGCGAAGTGGTCCGTGCTCACCCTCCTCGTTGCCGGCATCGTGCTCGGCTGCGTGGGCGTCATCGGGACGCAAGTGATGGTGGCCGTGACGGGCACCAACGAGTTCTGCGGCAATGCGTGCCATTCGATGCAATGGGTGGCCAAGGAATACCAGGCGAGCAACCACCACACGAACGCCAAGGGCGTCCAGGCGGGCTGCCACGACTGCCACATCCCGCACGGCTACCCGGCGCTGCTCTTCTACAAGGCGAAGGCCGGCACCAAGGACGTGATCGGCGAGATGGCGGGCACGATCTCCACCGAGGAGAAATTCAACAAGGACCGCAAGCGGATGGCCGAGGAGGTGTGGGCCGAGTTCAAGGCCAACAACTCGGCGAACTGCCGCTCGTGCCACACGATCACGGCCGAGGTGGTGAAGAAGCAGAAGGACTTCGTGCAACCCATGCACCAGCAGTTCCTGGACGGCGCCATGACCTGCGTGGACTGCCACAAGGGGATCGCGCACAAGACGCCGGACTAGGCGTTCCGGAACGCGGAAAAGAAAAAGCCGGCGCGAGCCGGCTTTTTTTCGTCGGGCGAAAGCCCTTACATCGCGAGGACCCAGCCGACCAGCGACTTGATGTCGGCGTCGCTCGCCTTGATGGCGGGGTGGCCCTTGCCAGCCTTCAGCTCGCCCGCGAGCTTGTCGGCCGCGTCGGCCTTGCCCTTGTACTTGGCGGCGATGTCCTTGAACGCCGGGCCGACCTTCTTCTTGTCGACCTCGTGGCAATTGGTGCAGCCGTTCTTCTTGGCGAGGTCTTCCTGGGCGGCGGCGGTGCCGGCGGCGAGGACCAACGCCGCTGCGGCCGTTGCGATCATGATCCGTTTCATCTGGCTTCTCCTCTGGAGTGGCGGGTTCGGTTTCAGAAACGCATGGTGGCGAGGAAATATACCGTATTCATGTTCGAATTTGGAAATGCGCGGTAGCCGTTCAGGTACGACTGGCCGGTGTTGGTCGTGACAGCCGGGAAGGGGACCGTGTACTGGTAGCCGTTGTAGGCGATGTCGCTGTACTCGACCTTGTTGTACGCGTATCCCGCCGTGAGCGACCAGCGCTTGTCGAGCGTGTAGATGCCCTTCAGGTTCAGCGCCGCCTGCTTCCAGTCGTCATAGGCCGTGATCGGCAGCGGGTTGCCGAAGTTGTTCTGGCTGTCCACGTTCGACGAGCCGTCGGACTTGAAGTACTGCGCCGAGGCTTTCACCATCAGCTTCTCGGTGGCTTGCCAGTCCAGGCCCACGCCCAGCAGCCAGTTGTCGTCGGTGTCCTTGCTCGACCAGTTGTAGTTCGAGCTCGAGGGCGCGGCGAACGGATCGAATGCGCCCGTGGCCGCGGAGTCCGAGATGTTGCGGTGGTACGAGTCGTACTTCACCCACTCGTAGTCGGCCATGAGGACCACGCGGAAGCTCGAGAAGTCGCCGAAGCCCACGGTGCCGAAGAGCTCGTGGCGGGTATCGCGCGTGCGGCCGAGGACCGTATTCGGATACTCGTTCTTCCGCAGCGTCGCCTCCAGGGACACATCCACCCGCTCGGCCGGCGTCCAGTCGCCCGTGAGCTTGAGGTAGTTCTGGTTCATGTCCGAGTTGTCGAAGCGGGCGACGTACCGGTTGATGAAATTCGGATCCGTCGGCCCCGTGCCCTCGTCACCCAGGAGGAAGTCCGACCGGCGCTGCAGGTACTGGTACTTCACGCGCACCGAGAGCTCGTCCAGCATGCTGTTCTTGTATTCCAGCCAAAGCTTGTTGTCGCGGACGTGGTCGAAGTCGACGCGGGTCTGGTTGGTCTCGAGGTAGTCCCACCCGCCCGCCAGGCGGCTGCCGCGCTGCACGCGCCAGATGCCTTCGAGGCCGAAGTTGTTCTTGTTGTAGTCGTAGAGCGTGCCCTGGCAGGGCCCGCCGCAATCGACCGCCGTGCCGGCCGCGAACACGACGGAGGTCGAGTTGTTGTTGAGCTTGTGGTAGTTGTAGTAGACCTTCGTGTCGATGTTCTTTTCCGGCGACGAGTTGAGCGTGAGCGAGATCGTCTGGTCCACGTACTCGCCGTTGAACGTGTTCACGTTCGGCATCGTCGCGATGTAGGCGCCCCCCGAGCCCAGCGCCTGCTGCGGAACGGCCGTGTCGTTCGTGGTCTTGGCCCACGTGTAGCGCGCGGCGAACGTGGACGCGCCGGGAAGGCCGCGCCACACCGCGTTCGCGGCGAGGCGCTGGTAGACGTTATCGCTCGCGAGATAGTACGAATCCAGTCCGTTGGAGAAGAACGGGTTCGTGAAGTTGAGCTGCGTATTCCCGTTGTCGAACTTGCTGTACGTGTAGTTCACGGCGAAGTGCGACGAGTACGAGCTGTAGCCCACCTCGGCCGTGGCGGTGTTCGTCGTGTACGACACCGGGACCGCAAAGTCGGTGAAGCCGTTGCCGGGACTCGTGCCGAGCGCCGCGGAGCCGGGCCGCGTGCCGTCGAAGGTGATCTGCTGGCCCTCCACGCGGGTGTACCACGGGTTGACCGCCTTCCACTCGAAATAGGCCTTCGTGTCCTTGCGCTCGTAGCCGATGTGGATGGTGTTCCACTTCGAAGGATCGGGCGACGGGAACGTGGCGTTCAGCAGCGCGGTGCCGCTGCCGCTGTACGGCGTGAGCGCCTGGTCGACGAAATTGTGCGGCAGCCAATTCGTGGAGACGCCGTACTTGAAGACGTCGTAGCGGCCGCCGCGAAGCGTGATGAACGTGTCGTCGCGGCCGAAAT